>JBBSYB010000001.1:0-1170 GCA_038045465.1 Candidatus Aenigmatarchaeota archaeon
TTTTAGGCAGGACTTTATTCGGGCATGCAGACAGCGATGCCTGGGTTGTTTTCTTTCCATTGATTGTTACCTGGCTATTTATACTTACAATGGACTCAAAAAATATCTGGAAGACTATTGGAATCACTGTGCTTGCAGGTTTCTTCACAGGGCTTTATACATTTGCCTGGACAGGATGGTGGTACATCTTTGACTTCCTGCTCGTTACTATAGCTGCGGAATTTATTTATCTAGCCTTAATAAATCTCAGCGAAATCAAAAAAAATATGCTGTCTGTGTTTGGCAATGAATCGATTCGCAATGTTCTCCTGGTGGGAATTACCTATTTTATTTCAACAGCGTTATTTGTTGTTGCGTTTTCAGGATGGCCAATATTCAGAAACAGCTTCCTCGGGCCTTTGAGTTTCCCGTCGATAAAGGCACCTGTCTCACCCAGTCTCTGGCCTAATGTCCTCACAACTGTTGCCGAACTTAACGAAGGCTCTTTAAACAGCATTATAGATTCTGTCGGCGGCTCATTGCTGTTTTTCATCAGCATGGTGGGCTTGGCACTTGCCATATCAAGGACAGAATCATTTAAAAAATTTGATTTTGCTTATTTTATCGGCACAGTAGCATTTTATGGCGCTTATTTCATGCTGGTAAAACTGGGAGTCAGCATTTCTGTTTATGGATTTTTGATTTGGGTGCTGCTTCCAATCCTCGTAAGAATAGCAATTGCAATCTATAATAAAGACAAATCCTATAATTTTAATCTATCTATCCTATTATCACTCTGGGTGGTTTCAACAATATTTGCGAGCATAAGGGGCATAAGGTTTACTATTTTGCTTGCTCCGGCATTCAGCGTTGCATTTGGAGTCGCTTTGGGAAAATTGTATATTTACTCTTCAAGAATTCTTACAAAAGAATTCAAAGTTCATAAAGCTATAAGCGGCAGCGTAATGATTATCCTTCTTCTGCTTGTTCTCGTAGGGCCTACAAGAGGAGCTATAAATTCCGCAGGCTCTGACATTCCGATTGTAAATGACGCATGGTATAATTCTATGCAGGCGATCAAGCAGGATTCAAGGCCGGATGCAATCATAACTTCATGGTGGGATTTTGGACATCATTTTAAGGCATTGTCCGACAGAAGAGTAACTTTCGATGGCACAACACAAACCTCTC
>JBBSYB010000002.1:0-15072 GCA_038045465.1 Candidatus Aenigmatarchaeota archaeon
TGAGTTAGTTCTTGTTCCAGGCTGGTATAGGTTTACAGCCGAGCCGAACGCACGTTCAGGTGTACATCCCGGAGATGAAAGCGGAGGAACTGCAGGATCAAATTTTGAGCGTTGGGAAATAAAAAGATTTGAACATGGAAGACCTGGCGTTAATCCCGACAACGCAGAAATATATGACATAAGAACAACCGCAGGTCGCAACGCTACAGATTCTCGCTATGCAAGGTCAATGCAACACGGTGTCGTAACCCATTGGGACAATGTTCTAGAAATAAACATAACATGCCCGACAAAACTTGTTGCATATTATCATGAAAAGGCAGATGTCGCTGCTGGCGACAGAGAGAAGAAAAAACGCGATGAAGGCATAAATACATACCAGCGCGGCGGCGGAGGGAGTCCTTATACAGGTCCAACAAGTTTGAACGCATCTAGGTTCTTTGGCAGGTCTGGCATAAGAAATCGCCTTAGTCGTGAAGTAACTCAAAGACAATTAAAGAAAGATCCTTTCCTGCTCGCTGCAAGCAACAAAGGAAAAAGAATGCTCAATAGTTATGCTAAAGCCGAATATTCTAGAATTTTCAATCCTATAACAAGAGATTATAACAGACGTGCTGTAGAATTAAGGCAACTGGGTGCAAGAGCAGCAGCTGCAAGACATCAATTAAGACAAATAATTCGAGGTCAGGCAAGAAGATCTGCTGGTCTGGGAATGATGCAGCGTTCGGATCAAGATATGATAAATGCAGCAGAAACCCTCGCCGCTCGCGATGGCCTAATGGCAGGTAATGTTGCATTAAATGACGCTCACGATTTACTTCAGAATTACACAAATTCAAGAGACAAGTTTTATGATGACTATAAAAGAGATTCAGAATCTGCAGCTGCACAACTTACAGCATACCTAAAAAATAAAGCTCAAACCATTGCTATAAGACTTGCCCGGCAGTATAGAATGCCTACTAATTCCGCAGATGAAGATGAATTAAAACAAGACTTGGATGCCTATGCAGGTGAAATATCTGAAAACTTCGTGGCTCGCGGCCGTAGTGCATCCCACGCATTTATGAGAGGTCTTTCTATAACATCTCGGGGGCTTGAAACTGTTAGTGCTACAGGCATGAATGTGTTTTCCAATACGTTAAATTTCATATTTGGCCCGTGGACCATCATGTCAGTCTTCGCGCTTCTGGAATTTCTCTTTGTGCTTACCTATGTTGGTTACAACCTGACATACCTATGGATATTTCCTCTGATTGGCGCAGCTTTCACATTCATGCTTAACTTTTCTGATTCATCCAAACCTTTGGATTGGATAACTCATCTAGGCTCGGGAGCAGCCATAGGCTATAGTGCTATGTTGCTGCTAATAGCACTGGGTGCGCTCAACTGGTCGTTCATGAGTACATTTTGGTTCTGGATAATCTGGGCCATCCTTGGCTTCCTGGGAATAATGCAGTTCTACCAGAACGGCGGATGGAAAGTTGTCTTGCAGGGCGCTGTGATCATTCTCATATTTGCTTACGCAGCCCTTGGTCCTTATTCCGCATATTATCAGCAGGCACTTGATCAGGTCAAGACGCCTGTTGAAATAGCGTGGCGTGCTGTTTCCAATGCTATCAGCGATGTGTGGCTCCTTGCCACAAACCCAACAGCATGGTATGCGCGCCAGCAGCTAGTCAATGTAAGGCCCGAGCACCCCATAGATTTCCCCAAGGGAATAGAGGTAGTTATGCTTGAGGCTCTACCGCCTAGCGTGCCCGCTGGCATGGAGTTCGGCTTGACAGCTGTGATAAAGAACGACGGCTCAATAAAAGAGCCAGCCAAGGATGTAGTACTTTCGCTTGGCTGCAACCAGTGGTGCGATTCCAATAACGCGAAGCCATCAGAATCCAGAAACACAATATTACTTGGATCAGGCAGAAACGCTTACAACATAACACCAGCCAGCGGCAAAATGGAGCGCGGCGACGCGGTTTCCATGAACGTGCGCGGCTTCGTTTCACTTGGTCAGTCAGGCCGTGAAGGCGAGACGCGCCTGGCAGATGTTTTGTTCAACCTGAGTTACCGCTATTCCACATCCAGCTCGCTTTTTGTTGAAGTGATGAGCTCGACGGAAATGAACAGGCGGATACAAAATAATGAAAATATTTTCAAGAATGTCATCGCTGTGACGAAGTCAAGTCCTGCGCAGCTCTCGCTTAACGTCGGCCCGCAACCGCTCATGGCTAACCAGAGGTCGCTGCTGCTTGTCTCTGTATCCAATACGCGCGACGAGAGCAAGATATTCCTGCCACGCGGCACAAAGATAATAATAACCATGCCTAGCAGTGTTGGATCTAGTTTGCAGTGTCAGAATTCACGTATCATAAATAATCCTGCTACTGAAGGAAAGGAAGTAGTTGAATATACAGTGCCTCAGGACGTGGCCGTATTGCCTTATGAGTTCAGATCTATCTTCGCGTTCCTGTGCGACTTCACAGCTGCTGACGCAGTCAGCGTTACCACAGACCTCGTTACAGCAGATATACCCGACTACACCTTTGTATTGACAAAGAAGAAGCAGATTCCTATTACGCCGCAGATTGGTATATTGTACAACCCCTATGAAAGCCAGTGCAACAAGTGCGGCACTGAGGACAATATAATCGCAGACAGCGCATTTTTACGCTGCACCGATAGTGATTGTAACGGAAAAACTAATTACGACACTAATAAAGGGCAGACAGGCGCGTGCTGGTTCGAGTATAGTGATATGACATTCCGCGCGGTGCCGCTCAGCTACGCAGGTGGCAGCAGATGTCACGCATGTGGCCCAAACACAAGATGCGAAAGATTCATCACGCCTGGTGACTGTAACAGCGAAAGCAAAAAATGCGGATTGTCCTGTGAATGGGATGTTAATGCAAGAAGGCCAAGCCCTATTGGTGACGTGAATGAAGCATTATCAGGAGGAAGCCTTGACCCTAATTCAGGCGCCTGCAAAGTAAAGGTAGTGCCAGGCATTTCGCTTTTGAATGTAAGAACTAACGCCGCTGTCCCTGGGCAGTGTGATACTGTTTCGTCTTCGTTTAAGTCAGGCTATGAGAATTACAAAGACGACATTGCTACGGCAATAGATACGTTTGATCTCGACACAAAAATAGGAGGTACTCGCACTGACGCGGCAGCGCTTGTCGCTGCTGTAATCTCCCAGGAATCTGGCTGGACAATGATAACAGGAGACGGCGGAACATCATTCGGTCTGATGCAGATACATTTGAGCGTACATTCAGAATGTAATAGTCTTGGTGACGTGAAAAATGACGCAGAAGCAAACATAAAATGCGGAGTGAAAATACTTGCAGATCTTGCACAGCAACACTTTAATGAAGCGCCAAGAATATACCCTTGTACTGCAATAGGGCTAGCTGGCTATGCGGGAACAAATGCTGTTCTGCGTTACTACAACGGCTGGCCAAATGCATGCAACAGTGGCACCGTAGGTTGTTGCGATAAGGGCGATAAAAATTATGTTGAAAGCGTAAGGCTCGGAAACGGTCATATGCAGGATTGGGTAAATTGCTTCTCAAGCGGGAATGCACAGAACCAGCCAACGCTTCCTCAAAGAGGCGATCCTAATTATTGTCAGACTCTATTAACAACATCTGGGCAATATTGCGGAAGTGGCGCAGGTGGCTGCAAATCAGGAGAGTGCGCAGTTGGTTTGGACTGCAATACAAACATAGTGAGCGGAATAGGCGTATGCTGCGACCCTGCTGGTAGCAGCTGCAGGAACAGTTTTGATCTTTGGAAATCTAGTTAATAACTAATACAAAATTCCAAGCAGAAAAATTTGCATGCCAGGTAAAAGTAAAGAATTTATAAGTCATGCATTACTATTGCTTGCAAGGCGGACAAGACTGGCTAGTTTTCTTCGGCGCAGGAGTAGGCTTATTTCCTGCGGGTTGAGCCGGACTGGCTGGCTGTGCAGTTGGCTGAGCGCATGGAGATTTGTAACCAGGTTCTTTTATGCATGGCGCCTCGTCGATGCCGCCTATATGCACTCCTTTTTGATCAATAGAGCCTGTTACTTCGTCAGTTCTGTCGCCCTTTACTTCTGCCTTTGCTCTATAGCGGAAACTCAGCAATTCATATGGGACATTAATAACCATGCCTATGTTCTGATCTCCTGACGGACTTATTTCAGCTCCGGGTCTGCTTCCACTCCCTTTTCGTATAATAACAGTCCTGTGTTGAGACACATTATTTCTCAAAGCGTACGCTTGTGTTTCGTCTAAGTCTTTGACATTTAAAAAGTAAAATACATCTGTATCTTTGGCAACGCCTTGCACAAATCCATTAATCTTATAAACACATTTCAATCTCACACGGGTTTCTCTTGTACTGAGATCCGTTACGTCTGCAAATCTGTCTGTCACATCTTCGCGTACATCCAATTCCTTCTCGTAAGGCACATCACCTAGCGAAGAAGGTTTTACAAGCGTCACGTTGTCTACGGTTAATTCCGGGAGTCCTTTTGAATTTGGGTTCGGGTTTGTGCTCCAATTTATCATGTCACCTTCTTGAGCACGTCCATACAACTGCCTTACTGGTTCTGGTTGACCGAAAAATTTATAATCAGTGCAGCCGACCGCGTTGGAACAATCAAGAAATCCGAACGCATCAAGTCTGCCCGAACCAATATACTTGCCTGGCAGCTTGACGTCTTTTTGAATGTATTTTTGGGAAATTACACCATGTGGTGGGGGAGGTTTACTTGAGAACAATGAACATCCGGCAACACCGAGAGCTGCTAAACCAACAAGGCCTAAATTAACGGCATACGTGCCAAGATGGCTAGAAGAATTATCTTTTACTTCAGGATAAAGGTCTTCGTTCAATCCCAATATACTCGATACTCCACGTTTACCCATGTTGTACATGTAATCACCTGTCAGTTACTATAAAACAAAACTATTTAAAGGTTTCACTACCACTGAATAACGACAAAATTACGTAAGAATTACACACATTTTTACGCCAGAGCTTTTTGCCTAAACGCCCATGACAAGCCTGAAGATGCCCTATGCGGCGAGAATAAAACTATTAGATAAGTCATATAATTTTGATCGCTTCTTCCGGAGCAATGATTCTTATTTTGCCGAATTCTTTCAGTCTAAGCAGGTGTTTGTCGTACGTTATTATGAAATCTGCAGACGAAGCCATAGCGCACTCAAGAATTTTGTCGTCATCAGGATCTTCTTTTACAATGTATAACTTTTCCTTTGATTCGACAAGGTTTATTGATGAGAATACGACATTGGTTATGCGTTTGATTTCTTCGCTGCTGAATTCGAAGTCACGCCTTAGGACATTCTGGTATTCTGAAATTATGGGTGCAGAAGAGAATAATTCATGGTCGCATGCAATGATTTTATTCAACAATTTCTTGGAAACGCTGTTGTACCACAATGTAGATGATAAAAGGACGTTTGTGTCAAAAACAAAACGCATATTATTTTCGCCTTAAGTCACTTTCTTTTATACCCATTTTTTGTAGCTTTTTCTGGCTCATTTTTGCGATCATATCAAGTTCTTTTAATATGTTTTCTTTTGACGGCATGTTTATCTTCTTTAGGATGAGGGTGTCTCTGTTGCTGGTTATTGCAAATATGGTTCCTTCCTCGGCGCTTATCCCGTCCCTTATATCTTGCGGAATAACAATCTGACCTTTCGAAGACATCTTTACAGTCTCAACTACCATTTAATCACCTCTTACTATCTTACTTTCTTATTGTAAGAATATATAAGCTTATCTAAACGCCCATGACAAGCCTGAAGAAATTGCGGAGCCCTGGCGCCAATCCTAGTATCAATATAACAATTTTGATGAACTTTTTCTTTTCCTGCTCTTTGGAAAGCTCCTTGTCCAGAACATATAGGACAATAGAAACAACGACAAACTTCAGCACAAACATGACTGCCGGACCGAAGATGCCTATCAGAAAAGAAGGAAGCACATGCTGTTCAAAGTAAGGAAAGTACTGTATTGCCGTGAAGGTAGTGGTGGCGTCAAACATGTGGACGCTTAGCACTGACGTATTTTCCCAACTGAAAAAAGATGCTACTGATTTTCTAACTTTAGATGAACTCTGATATCTTTCAGCCAGTTTTTTCAGAAATATCAGAAGAACTGCCCAAAAAATCGAGAGAGTGATTATGGCAGCAAGAGCAAAGGTACTCTTTACCGTTACCTGTGTCAAAAATATAATCACGATAGCAAAACCGACGCATGCCAAAATTATATGATAACCAATTGCACGCCCGCGCTTTGCACTTAGCATTTCTATTATTTTCGAGGCAAACAGCGAAACAAAAGCGACTACAAAAATCACTATGTAGATTATTGGTGTTTTGAACCAGATTCCATAGGACGCAGCGTCTTCCAGTGCCCTCAGCAGTCCACCCAGGATTATGTAGGGCAGGATGCCCAGAGCGAACTTGTTGTCTATGGTAATTTTCATTTTTTTGAGAAGTTTGTAGGTGGCAAAAACAGCTATTACCAGCAGCAGAGCATAGACAAGCGTATTGTAAATATTGTAGCCGGTGCCCTGCATGACAGGGTCAATAAAATACGTTTGGAAAAAATCCTGCATGATTATAATCTCCGTAAAATCTTTTCGTCCTAGAGTTTTAAAGCCTTGATAAATTCCTAAAAATTTACACAACCCAGATTGAGCATCTTACTTCTGTAATGCTTTAATATAAAGGAAAATCATAGACTAAATATGAGAAAACCCTCGGCGTTACTTCTACCAGCAGGACTTATCTTAGTTATGGTTTTAATTAGCGGCTGCACAGCGCTTGGGGGTCTCTTTGGCGGCGATGTCATAAATGTGCAGCAATCTATAGTACAGAACGGCGTCCAGGATGTTATTGTAGTCAAGGACATCCTGACCATACCAAAATCGCCGCTTCTGCCTGACCAGCAATTATCCCTCTCCTTTATTTTGGAAAACAAGGACAAGCTCAAGGATGTAAAGAATGTTCGCATTGATATGTTTAATGCACCGACGATGCGCAATTCTGGCGGAACAACTTTATGCAATCTTTATGTAGCGTCAGGATACACACAGTGTGACATAAATATCGGCACATGTCTGCCTCAAGAAACCCTTGCAGGTGTCCAAGCTCCACCACAGCAGCGCTACTGCATTCCTGACCAGTGCGGCGCAGAAGGATGTGTCATACTTCCCGGCGAGGAGAAACCAATAACATTTACGCTCATGACGCCTTCTTCGAATGACATAAAAAACATAAAGACAGACACAAAGCTGGATTTCAAGGCAACCTATGAGTTTGACGGTTCTCTGAACTACATAGTGTCTGCAATATCCACAGATGAAATAGTCAAAAGGCAGCGCAGTGGCGACAAGGCAAATCTGTTTACAACAAAATCTTACGGCTCCGGTCCAGTACAAATTGATGTCGAACTACAGGGTGCGCCCTACATACTTTCCGGCGGTAACACACCTATCAGCACTAGCCAGCCCGAAACAGTAATGTTCTTCACAATAAAGAATCGCGGCTCGGGCACATTGGTGAATTCTCAGATAGACAGCAACCAGATGCAAATAATATTTCCGCCTGAACTGGAGGTTGTGAACGGAAAGTATAGTGAACAATTTTCTTGTACTGATAACGGGCAGAACACGGTGTGTAAAAACACAGGCAATGTGGATAGCACTGGCAAGAAGGTTTCCGATGGCGTAATACCCCTCTACCGCGACCAGTCCCGCTCCTCACTGCGTTTTACTGTAAAACTGAAACAGCCGCTTAATGAGCCGTTCCGTTCTTTCCAGATAACATCAACCGTGACGTACAACTACGAACTTAGAAATTCTGTTGCCATGACCATAAATCCGTTCCAGAACGTGTAAGTAAAATCAGATGCGGGAAGGTCAAATGCTAACTACTTGCTAGACGAACATCACGCGCCACCTTTAGCACGTCTTAATTATTCTTTTTATTTAGAGCAAATAATAGTTATCATGCGTTATGCTATTATTATAATCACAATTCTGGCCGTACTGGTCATAAGCGGTTGCACTTCCGTAACGACAAGCGATGGCCTTACGGTTTCGCTTCAGGCAGACCCACCCATAGTTTTTTCAAACAGCGCTCTTGACCTGCATATCGATGTAGATAACCGCAATGTGAAAACCCTTAGAAATGTTGTAGTAGAGTTGTTTGATACAGGAATGCTGAAGAGCGATGGCTGTATGAGAGTGTTCCCTAGTCTGTTGCCAAACGAATTTCAATCCCTATCGTGCAGGCTTACCACACCCCCGATAAACGAGTCAAACATCCGTACAGAAGTCAATTCCAAAGCATCTTTCGAAACCGATTTATCTGCAAACCAGGTTTTTGAGATTATGAATGAAGACGAATATCAGCGACGTTCAGCAACCGGTGATTACCAACAAAAGCCGAGCAATTATTTCTACAAAGACAGCAATGTTATGATAGAAATTGACTTTAGCGAAGCACCGCCGCTTGTCATACGGCAGGATAAAAAATATTTTGTTTATTTCACCATCAAGAATATAGGGAACGGTTTCATCGGTGACATAGCACTAGGTGATTTTTCCGCAAAAACTAACGAAAAAAATGTAAATATTATATACTGCCCGGCGGCAACTACGCTGTCGCCTAATGGAAAAACGTTTCCGCGCATAGCTTGTGAAATAAAAGCAACCTCTGACTATATTGGCCTTGGCGGTTTCCGCAGTTCCGAGATCCTCATAGGACTGACTTATAAGTATGAGGTCAGGAACACTCTTGGGATAAATATATTAAGATGAAAACCATACTAAATACAGTTTTTACCAACAGTTGTGCTCGACAAAAGTTATATATAGAACTTTAGTGTAATATATTCAGAAGGATGATTAAATGAACAAGATAATTATACCGGTGCTTTTGGTTGCTGTTATTCTTGCATCGGGCTGCACTAACACAAGAGAGGTCACATCAGACTCAAGTCGTGGCGTTACCATAAACAGTTTTACTGCTTCTCCTGTTCAGGCCTACAAGGGCGAGCCTGTCATCTTTGATCTTGAAATAGAAAACATAGGCGGCACAACCGCAATGAACGTACAGGCAGATGTTTTTGGCGTACAGGGCCAGTGGAAGGACAGCCTTGGTAATGCAATAGATTCCACGCTTCCGAAGTGGGGAACCCTTACTTTAAGGCCGCCTTTTCCAAGCAGGAACATACCTGGTGAATTCCGCATAGCCAACTGGCAGGTAATAACGCCGGAAATTCCTCAGGGTATCACGACAAGTCTTCCTATAACGGCTCGTGTAACTTATGATTACAACACAAGCGGTCACCTTACGGTAAAGCTTGTTTCCATGGATGAGTACAGAAGAAAACAAAGCCTTGGTGAACAGGTTACAAATGCCTTTGAAATAGTCAACAGCAACGGCCCGCTGAAGATGAGCATACCTGAGAGATACCAGGCACCTATAATCGTTGACACATCAACTTCAAACCAACTTGAGACTTACCCATTCAGAATCCAAATAGACAATGTCGGCGATGGATACCCTATAACACCTGAAGATGATGGTGTAATAAGGGGCGCTGGCGGACGTCTTCAGGGAACCATAGATTTGCTTGGTCCTGGCGTGGAATTTGATGACTGTCTCGGAGCAAGAAGCGGCACTCACCTTGATCTGAACAATGCAGACATACTTGTGAGATTGAGAGAAATCGGCAAAGGCAGCCTGCCTCTTGCATGTAACATAAAGATAAGCAAGGCAGTCTTTGGACCAACCCACACCGAGGATACGCTGCAGTTCATCTTTAACATCCGCTACCGATACTATGTCAAGCAGACTGTGAACGTGCAGGTAATCGGCCAGTAAGATGACGCATTTTTATTAAAAATATTGATTAGCTATAGCTATCCGTCAATAAAAAAACAAACATGAACACAATCCACGCCTTACTCACTTATTTAAGTCGGGAAGCAGAATTATAATTATGAAGGCATGGTATTTCTTGCTTGTTTTGGCAGTGATAGCCAGCGGCTGCGTTGGTAGCGTTGGAAACGTAAGTCCAAATGACGCCATAGTCATAAATGAATTTTCCCTTGACCCAAAGGTTCTCGAGCCTGACGACACCGCATCCTTCTTCCTTGACGTGGAAAATGTTGGCGGCACAACTGCAAAGTGCGTTACTGCAGAATTATATGGCATAGAATCCTGGTATAATCAACTGAGCCAGCCTTTGTCTTATGCAAGGCCTTGGAGAACGAGTGGAATTGGGTTTAATTATGCAAATGGTCAGCTGGCCTTTAATTATTATGATACGAACAGTGGATTTGTTAATTTTGCCTACAGTCGGCAGTCTGGAGTGGGTTTAAGCACTTATGTTAATGACGCATGGAATCAGTTCACTTCAAGATTCTGCAGTGCTGCTGGTGGCTGGTCACAGTATGAAGACGTGAAATATTTTGACTCCATGAGTCCGGCCGTGCCTGCCCAGAACAAGCCAGGCCAATCTTTTACGACACAATGGGTACTGAGGCCACCTGTGCTTCCTGAAGGCGTGCACACGAACTATCCTGTAACTGCACGCGTATCTTATATGTACACTTCCAACGCGCAAATAAACCTGCAGGCATTCAACAAGGCAGAAGCAGAGCGCCGCGAGGTTTTGGGTCAAACCGGAGATATTCCGATAACCGTGGAGAATTCCTACTTTGCACCAATCCAGGTTGTTGTTACCCGTGGCAAGAACCCTATAATTGTTAATCAGAGGCAGCCAAACTATGAGCTTGTAAATTATCTTATAGAATTCCAGAATGTTGGCAATGGATGGCCACTTCCACTGGAAAGCGACGTAATGTCTGATCAGGGTGCGAACGGCTTCATATTTGCAACCGCTGAGCTAAACGGTCCAGGTGCATATTTCTATGACTGCTTGGGCGCGAACAGCGGCACTGAAATATTTGTTTCGGGCAACGCGATACAAAACTTGGTGAAGCTGCGCTCTGATAAACGCGCACCATTCGGTTGCACCATTGCTATAGACAGGGCTCAGTGGGTTGACAATCCCATGGGCACCATATCAATGACTTTCAAACTATGGTACAGGTACTATACAGACGCGACCATAGGCGCTGACGTGCTTGGTCTACAGCAAAGCGGATAAACAGAAAACACACAATTCTAATTTCTTATTTTTTCCGCTAGTTTTGCTAATTTTTTGTCGTCAGCTCGTTTGCCATTATGAGAAGAAATATAGCCTTCATACTTCTCAAAATATTTGTCTACTTTGGAGTTTACCGCTTTCCATTCTTTTCTAGTGCCATGCATAGGAAAAAGTTTTGTATGAAGATGATTGATACCGAAACCTTCTGCTATCAGTCCCGTCCTGCACACATCACCCAGTTTTTTATCAAGCAGTCTCCCAGCTTTTCGCGATGCCGTCATGAGGTCAAGAAAAACATTTTCTGGCACATCAAAAGCATAGCTCGGATAATGTTTTTTAGTTATTACAACTGCGAACCCTTCGGTGTTCGGGAAAATCGAAAGTATTGCTAAGTGTTTGTCATCTTCCCAGATTTTGTGGCAGGGCGCTTTGCCGCTTACAATATCACAAAATATGCATTCCATACTAAAATCCACCAAACACGTTTTTTAATGCCTCATATCTTTTTTTCGCAATAAATTTGTATTGTTTAAAAAATATTTTTTTCTTGAAATCCCTTTCTATTTTTTCCAGCGCCCATTTCTGGTATTCTTCATAGTCTTTCGCATTTTTCCATCTGTTAAAGCCAAGAAGAACATAAAAATCAGTCATTAGATGTGCTAATGCATCGGCAGTAGCCACAACCTTACCTTCTTTCGTTTTTGGTAAAGTTCTTCTACAACTATGGTTGATTAGAGTTTCTTTAACTTTTTTGATATCCTCATTCGTATAATCATTTTTTTTCATGATTTCTTCTGTTTTTCTTATACTTTCTTGCATTAAATTCGGATCTTTTTCGACGCCCCAAGCTCTTGCTATATCGTGAAATAAAGCACCCAGGATAGCTATTTCGGTATTAGCACCAACTTTCTTTGATATTTCTTCGGCATATTTAGCAACGACAATTACATGGCCTTCATAAAACCAGGTTCTCATACATTCATTTGAGCTATTTGCATACAGTACTTTTATTTCATTTTTTATGGATTCTACATTTTTCATGTTTATCACTTCTTTGCAAAGTTTTTAAGCGACATCTGCTTTTCTTCGTCACCAAGGACTATTTTTCCATAGACTCCGTCATAACCTGGAATTATTTTCATGCCGCCTGTTCTGTTTTTTATTATTACGTCAGCGAGCTTTTCGCTCACGATTTTTTGCAGCTCGTTTTTTTCGACGTTCAACAATATATTAAATTCATCTTTGAAGCGATTTATCAGAAGATTGTAAATTTCCCAGACCTTTTTTGTATGTGGAGAAGCTGTTCCGAAAAAAGCTGCTATTAATTCGCTTAAAGGCACAAGTCTTTTGAAGTCTGCAGCGTGCTTAGGCCTGTAACCTTCCTGCCTGTCGGCTAATTGTTCTACACGATGAAGTACACCCAATGTAAGGGATTTTTTGCATTTAGGACATATGTTTTTATGTGCCTCTGCTTCTTTCGGATTCATAACTATGCTGCAATTCCTATGACCATCGTAATGATACTTGCCCTCTTCAGGAAAAAACTCTAAAGTCATCATGAGTTTTTCCCTGTCTTTTTCTCGAATGCACTCTATGAGGTTTTTGTAAGTCACATTTTTCATATCAAACAAACAGCATTCTCTGCCTAAACGCCAAGGCCAATGAGAATGAGAATCTGAGAAAGACAGTATAGATAAATCATCAAGTTCAGAAATACGCCAGTTCATTTCAGGGTCGCTACTAAGCCCGGTTTCCACTGCGTGTATATGTTTAAGTTGTTCACCGAAACAGTCTTTGATTGAATCAAAGCCGCTCATGGAGCCAAATAATGAAAACCACGGTGTCCATATATGAGCGGGTATGACTTCTATGTCTTTAGAGATACTCATTAGGTTTTCAACAAGTTCTACAGAATTAAAACCAAAAATCGGCCTACCATCATAATCCCGGCGACCCTTTTTATCTAAGAAGGCATTTATTTGATCTACGACTTCGAAATTTGGTGCCAATATTATATGGTGTATTCTCCTACCCTTGCCATCTTGGGTATAAACTAAGGACAATTCAACAGAAAGAACAAAATCCATATCGTTAAAACTATAAACGCCGTTTCCGTTATCTTTCAGCTTGCTTTTTAGTTCTTTCAGCCATACTGGATGACAAAAGTCCCCTGTACCAATCAGATTAAGGCCTTTTATTTTTCCATACTTCGCAATATTTTCAATATCTAGGTTTGTCGATGTCGCACGAGAATATTTTGAATGGATATGAAGATCAGTAAATACGTTCATTTTGACACCACACATAGTTATTATAGAAGGCTTAGATTGAATTTTTATAAACACGATTAAGAATGAAGGAATACGCATCAGTAGTCTAATCTGGTAGGACTTGAGCTTCCCAAGCTTACGACCCGGGTTCAAATCCCGGCTGATGCATGGAGTATAAAAATAGAAGCCAACAATACTAGACGAATGAAAACAGCAAGAAAAATAGAAGTCGTCGCGACGACCATTGTAGCAGTGATGATTTTAGGCACTGTTGCTTATCATAATTTAGAGGGCTGGGGCTATGTTGATTCATTCTACTTTACAGGAGTTACCGTAACGACTATTGGTTATGGTGATCTGCACCCTACTACAGCTCTTTCTAAAATATTTACCGTGTTCTTTGCCTTCGGTGGCGTGGGCATTATGCTTTTTGCGCTATCAACATTCGCAACAATATATTTTGATCACAGGGAACGCACCATAGAGGACGCCTTGCACAGAAAATTGCTGGATGGCCTGAAAAAAACAGTTAGTGAAGAAGAACGGAAACGAAAAGTAAATGATCTTATAGAAGGATCAAAAGGTTAGAAATCTAACTCTTTTCTACAAGCGCTTCGATTTAATGGGCCCGACAGGAATCGAACCTGCAATCTCAACCAATTTGCAATTCGTTTTCTGAATCGCGTCAAGGTCGCGTCATGCCACTAGACCACAGGCCCATGCTTATAGATCTACAAGAAAATAAACTGTGTACTACTTCCTTGTGAGCTATATGTGAACCAAGTTGTAACATGTCCAGAATCTTTACTTGGTTCACTATAGCTAATTGAAAATTAATTATAAGAAGCTAAAATATCATATGCTTGTCTCTTCATCAGAAGCGACGCCAGATGAAATTTCCTGTCTTATTATGCCGTTTACGTATCTTTTGCCGTCTGATGTTATGTGGAAGCATTGCTCATCTTTTCTCAATTCTATATCTAACATGCCGTACCTGACGAGGTCAAGTGCCTCTTTATAAACGCCAGATTTCCTAAGCGCTTTCCTGCCGTGCCATTTGTCGTCATATGTTAATCCGAGGAGTGCAATATGTTTTGGAGATATTTTTTCCATAGAAATCGTTGAATATAACTTATTTAAAAGTGAAATACAGACATAATTCAATGAATCAAAACGTAGAAAGAGACGTGTCATCTTTTCTTGGATTGAAAATTCGTCCCGTGGATTCTGGTTGTCCTGAGAGGGCAGAATTAAAAGACCCGAGGTCTGCAAGAGTCTACTGCTTTTCTGGAGCAAAAGCTGGTAGATACTGCACATGTCAGGAAGAGCGGATCACAGATTGCCCTTCCGCCAAATGTTTTAGGCTCTGATCTCCAGACAATACTTCGCTTTTTTGTTTGAGTAGGTTCGCCACGTTTTTGGATTCAGCGTTAATGGCGCTGCATTTTGCTTACTTACCACTCTAAATTTCTCATCCAGAAAAAATAAAACCAGAGGAGGGCAGAAAGGCGTCCATATACTATTAGCATAAATTAGCGCTCCGTTACTTTTTTTGTCAAACACCATACCCCTTGCAGAAGAAAGCCCTCTGCAGTC
>JBBSYB010000002.1:15172-26206 GCA_038045465.1 Candidatus Aenigmatarchaeota archaeon
TAACTACTTATTCGCCGCGTTTTGCAAACTTCTTGAGGTCCTCACCTTTGTATCTGCCCTCGTAACCACTTGCTTCGCCATCCAGTTTTATGAAAATCATCTGGCCGAGGCGCGCGTTTTTGTATACCTTTACATGCCGTGATACTTCTGCATGAAAGAAAGAGCGGCCTTCGTAGCCAGGATCCCATAGAGCCGTGTGTTGTACTATGCCGCAAACTAGGGCACTACTTCTGGGCAGCAAAAGGCCGGCAATGTTTTTCGGCAGGATTATTTTTTCATTAAATGCAATATGATAAGTGCCAGGTTTGAGATTCCAATGATCGCCGTCTGCTGTCACTTCAGTATATTTTGGAATTTTCCTTTTTTCATTAGAGAAATCCAGAACACCCTCGCCTTCTAAGGTGAAGACATTTGCAACTGTTAGGTCCACGCCAGCCTGTTGTATCTGGACATGTGGGTCTATCATGTCTCTTACAAGCAGCCCTCTGCTTACATAGTCTTTTATTTCTTTGTCTGTGAGAAGCATGGTTTAAGTTATGCAGAAAGTTTTAAGAAAGTGAATTAAGACAGCACGCACCGAACCAGCCTTGTACTTACTTATCCATTTTTTTCTTAATGTTTTTCTTGATGGATTTTATTCTTTCCTTTAGCTGCCTTTTTCTCATGGAAAGTATCTCACGCGTGCCAAGTTTTGTTACTTCGTAAAAATGCAGGAATCTGCCGCCGCAACTGACGCAGGTATTCGCGTGTTCGGCAATAAATATTTTGTCGCAGGCCGCGCATGTATATCTGTAGAGTGGCTTGGCGCTTGGAATATCATCACGCTCCAGTTCCTTCACGACGCCCTGGCAGAATATGCATTTTGCCACGGGTTTTTCCCTATCAAACCCCTTTGCGCATTCCGTGCATACGTAAAGATGGCGGAGCTTCTTGCGGTATTTATGATACTCAGTAATCCCGCCAGGAGATTGTCGGTCAAAAGGCATAAAATCACCCAAGGATGTTCCCGAATCCTTCTATAGCCGAGTTTTCCTGCTCATCTATTTTTTCCAAAACTTTTTTTGCATTTTTATATGGCTTAGCCAGGTCCTTTACCAGTTCTTTTGCTTTTTTGATTCGGTCCTCATATGTGTCAAGAATTATGAAGTAACAGTCCTCTTTCATGTCAAGTGACGAAGCAGTTCTTATCGTGATGCTGCCACGGTTTATCTCCTCGTCTTTCTTGAAGATTTCCTCTACTTTTGACTTGTTGTCGTTTGAAACTTCGAATACTTCTCGCATTGGTTGTATTAAGAAGGAAATCTTTTAATGCTATATGAGGAATTCAATAAAAGAAGATAATGGCGCCACAGGCGTCTGTTAGGAGTGCCTCCGTAGCTCAGTTGGTAGATGATTGTATTATGCAATCAGCCGAAAGCGACAGTTTCGTAAACTGTAGGTCATGAGTTCGATCCTCATCGGGGGCTTTATTAGAATTTTCTGTTTGCGAGCGTCACAAGCAGAACCTTTGGTTCTGCTGTGCAACATGAAATTCATTCATGTTTGCAGCGAGCCAAAAATATAATAAGTTTCTTTGACTGCAAGCTACTTTCTTTTCCAAAGAAAGGAGCTTACTTACTCTTCCTTCGTTGTGTACCATTGTAGGTTTTCGTCCTTGTTCTTGCCTTTTAGAGTGAAAATCGTTATTGCTATGGCAGAAACAAGAGGCGCGAATATGCCGTAAATCAGCCATACTGGGAATATCTGTTGGAAGAAGCCTTCAACGTAAATAGAAATAAATATGGCAGAAAGAAATCCAATGCCTATGCCGTTTACAATTGCATTCATAAAAAACTATTATCTGCCAATGTTTATATAATGAAAAATCTACTTTTTGCTCTTAAGCGCCCTTACACCCGTCATAACAGAAAATACACCTGACAGGATAATAGACACTATCCAGACCCATCCAAGAAGTATGGCTGTGCCTACTAAGCCCATTGCGTCCTTGAAAGACGCTATGTCAGTGCCTGCCGGAATGTCTGCAGGAGTTGCGCTGCTGACCAAACCGATCGCCTGGGAAACCATTATCAGAATATAGGACATTATCAGCGCACCCAGTATCGCAACAATGCCGGCAATTATATATACGATTCCCATGGATTTCATTCAAACACCTATCATACTACCATTGTAGCAGCCCTGCCGAGCAGTGAAATTCCGGCAGATGTGTACAATGCGATTAATAAAGCAATTATCGCAATTGACACAACCACAATTGAGGTTACCGTGTCAATGCTGTATAGATCCTTTATTCCTCTGTAAATTATACCAAGTCCCATGGCAGCTGAAATCGCCATGATAACTATCTGAATCCCTACTGTTAGCGGAATTAAGGATAGCAATGCAACTATAAAGAAACCAGCAGAAAGCGGAAGAGCGCCATAGGAAACTGCTGTAAGGCCCCCAAAGTATTTGCCTTTTCCGCCAAGTATGGTCGCGGAAATATGTATTGCCATGCCAAAAAGCATCATGCCTATTAGTGTTACAAAGAACGCTGAAAGCGCAGAACCAAGAACTGCGATGTTGTATATATTTGTTTTCGCGACTATCAGGGCAGCGGCAATGGCAAAAAGTACCGCACCTTCCACAAGCACTATAAGTGTCTTGTTCATGTTCTTACGTTTCTTAGCCTGTGCGATGCTCTTTACAGGATTTTTTATTATATCAAGGCACATTTCTATCAAACTAAACTTTCATTTTTCCAGAATATAAAGCTGAGTGAACTATCATAACCTGATTGTCTTAACTTAACTTCGCCACTTTCAATTACTGTTTCTGTCCCCTTTCACAGTTCGCCACTTTGATTCTGTCAGTCAGATTTCGGCGGTTTTTCTCTTATTTTTAGCCAGATTGCTGTCATTTACAGTAAAATCTCCATCCAAACAGCGTTTTTGGCGATAAGTGGCGAAATGTTGCTGTATTTCTTGAGGATCATTTTCGCAAATAAGTGTCAAATTTTTCCGGTATTTTTTGAGTAACAATCTTGAAATTCTGCAATTAAAGCCATATTTAGCCGGAAATAAGGCATTTTACAAAAACGAATAAGTGTCAAATTCGTTGGGGGATTTTTGAGGAAAACTAGCCAGTTTGTGCCATAAGTGGCGAAGTCAGGTTTGAATAAAAATAAAGAATTAAACAACTACGACATTATTTCTCCGAGCTTCTTGAACTCAATATTTATCATATCATTATTTGGATTTATCTTACCTCTTTTGACATCTACCATAAATTTAGATAACAAAAAGTCTGACTTTATTAATATTTGGACCAGAGGGTTTTCTTCATTTATCCTGTACAGTTTTGACCTACCTATAGTTCTTGTTTTGACTACTATTCCAAGCTGTTCGAATCCTGGCCATACAACGTGCAGTGTGGACCATGCCACGCCTGTGTGTTTTGATATGTCAGTTAACGAGTAGTCTAATACCCTGCCTTCCGATAGCAAGAAATCTAAAACTTTTATGTACGGCGTGTCGCCGAGTATCTTCACGAAAGCTGATTGATTATTTTTCATTATAATTTTTCCAGTGTTTTCTCAGTGTTTATTCAACGTCTCGTTTAGTGTTTTACTTGTCAACCAAATATTTATACATCGATAGGTATATAAAGTTCTCTGGACATTGAATTAAGAAAATCATACATCATACTATTACAAAAATTATGGGGTCCTAAGCATGTCGAAAAGTGTTGACGATATGGAATTTCATATACTTAACAAGCTTCATAGACAGACGGATATAGGAATGGACTATATACCATTTCATGATGTTCTTCAGGGGCTGAAACCCCATCAGCGAAGCATGAAGGATGCTATCAAGGCAGCAGAAAATCTGTATAAAAAAGGTCTTGTAGAGTTTCACAAAGGCAAACAGTGCATATCCATACACAGAAAGCGTGTCGACGATGTTCAGAAGATGCTGGCTAAGAAGAATGACCTGTCATAGTGCCCTGTGACACCGCCTTTATTTTGGGTCACATTCATCCATACTCTAACAAAGTTCAGGATATGGACTTCTGCGACTTCAGGTTAAATGAAACCGTTCACAAAAGAAACAAAAAACCGAGATAATAATTTTACTTTAAATAAGCTTTTAATCTAAATTTCTCTAGTGATAAAAATGGACGAGATTCAGGAACAAGTAAAGGAAAAGCGCAAGGACAAATGGTTTGACGTATGGGCTAGCATAGAGGCGCTTGCTGTAGAGAAACATATTGTCGAAAGCGCGCTGAAGAAGCACATTGAGAAAATGAAGAAAATAAGGGAAATTCTCGTTTACGAAGAGCAGTATAGCGATACTTTGAAAGTTGAAAATCCCATGAAGGATGTGAAGGAAGGCCATGCTCAACTAGTCAAAATTAAGTTTATGGCAAAAGATTTCATAACGCTGATAAATGTTGTGATGATCTACGGTCCGTCATCCATAGAGATAATGTCTCCAAATAAGAAGGAACTGAGCTTGTCAGAAGCCCAGAATATTGTCAACGCGCTTGCTGGTGTGGTGCACCAGTTCGCAGCAGCGGGCATCGGCGGAATTGTGATAACACCGGATAAGTAGCACGGCATTTTTATGCCTCATTTTTGGCAAAAGCTATAGAATTTAAACCTAGCACTTATTATATAAATTATGAAGCTTTACTTTTCAGTAGCTATTTTTGCAATTATCTTGTTTGCTCCAGTAAATGCAGCCATAATCAACTGGAACGTTGACGTGTCAATAAATGACGATACTGGCACCGATTGGACTGTTATTTTAACCTACGACAACATAACCGACAGAAGCGACTATTTTATCCTGTCAAGAATAACAAATGTAGAGGTTTTTGCCGACACTACACTTGTAAATTGTGATATTACTCAGGATATAGGTACTTCCATAGTATGTACAGGCCTACAGGCAAATGAAGTAACCTATAAATTTCATGCAAAGGGGCTTGTAGATAATGTCCAGAATCTTAAGATATTTCACTATCCATTCTCTGTTATTACAACCGTCGAGAAAATGCAGATAACAGTCAAGTTCCCTCTAGGCTCTGCACTGGTTGAAGGCGGCGAGCTCAATGGAACTGGTCTGAAGCCATTTGAACCTGACTTTGGTCGGGAGGGCAGCGACGGTCGGCGCATTTTCATTAACTGGGTTTTTGACAAGCCAACCCTTGGACAGACGTTAAATGTATCAGCCATCTACGAGCTGATATCAGGATTCGACCCTTTTACCACCTTTGCCATAATACTGGCTCTTATTATAATATCATTTATCCTTGCCCTGATGTTCGTATTCCGTAAGCAGCGTGTAAAGGACCTTCTGCCTGTGCTTACTAATGGCGAAAGAAAGGCAATGGAGATACTACTGCGCGAGAAAGGCGAGGTTGATCAGCGTGTTATAGTGAAGGAAACCGACTTTAGCAAGGCAAAAGTATCGCGAATAATCAATGATTTGATCGAACGCGGACTTATAGAAAAGATTTCAAAGGGCCGTAAAAACCTCATAAAGCTCAAAAAAGAGATAAAGCGGCCGGAATCTAAAAGTGAAAAAAAGCCAGAGTAAATACACATGTTTTAAGGTCTAAAAAGGCTAAATATTGACTTTGGAACATTTGTTATAAATATATAAACTTTGTAAACTTTTAAAAGTGTGTGGGAAATAGCTAAAAAATATGCTTGTAACTGTTTCGCGTCACTATTATATATGTACTAGGTCCATATATACTCTATTGACTTCATGGAGATATGGCTATATAAATGGCTCTATAAAATCCATGGATCTGATATTCAAATTGGTCTTTTCTTCGGAAAGGCCTGGTGGAATTTTTCCGCCGGCGCTTTTTTGAAAAGGGCCGGTTTGATCCGGACAAACCAAAAAGAACTGTTGGTTAAGTAAATACGTTAAGGATGTCTTTCGCGAATGCATCTAAGATGTATGACCTTAGCCAACTTGTAAAAAAATATACAGGAGGTTGCATGACAATGCAATTCAAAAAACTAGTTGCGGCAGGAACACTGGCAGCCATAATGGTAGGCTCTTCAGTGGGCTTCGCAGCACTAAGCGCATTCCCAGCACCATTCGTAACATCAAGCGGCGTACAGTCGTTTGTGGTGGTGGGAGCAGCAGCCGCACCTGACGACGTTGTAGGGGCAGTAGACCTTGCAGCTCGATTGGGTGGCTCAGTAACAACAGACGTTGCAGTACCAGGTGCATCAGCCGGCTTTAGTATAAGCGGTGAAGGCAAGGTATTGGACACAACAACAACCCACGTTTTCCTACAGGATAATTTGGGAAAATCAGGCCTAAGAACAACATTAACAAAAGACGACATGCCAGTCCTATTGGCAAAGAGCTCGTTCGCAGACTCTGACGGAACGCATAAATTCGACCAATTTATCGACGTAACGCCAGGAACAACGAACGCTGCTAATGTCAGAGTGGACTTCGACAAGCCAGGCAGTTCTTCAAGTGTAGACCCTGCATACAACTTCGGAAGATTTGCGACATCGCCAAGCGTAACTGAATACATGTACAAGATAAGAGTTGTGTTTGACGTAGCCGTAAATGGTACGAATGCAGCCAGTAAGTCACTGAAGATATTCGGCAATGACTATACAATCTCAGCCGATACGACAGCACAATTCACTGGAACAGGAACTGAAAAGCTTGTTCTGTTCGGCGGAGCAAACATCCAGGTATTGAAGGGTGGCGAGACAGTTACAACAACTGTTGGCGGCACAACCTATACCGTGACGTTGCTCGGCGTACAGAGCGATGGCAAGGCAGTCGTTCAAGTAGGCAGCACAACCGAAACAGTCGCAAAGAGCGCTACATCAAGCAACTTTGGTGATCTAAAGATCTACATCAAAGATTCAGCATCCCTTTCGACAACTGACCAGTCTCAGAACGTTGCAACTCTGCTCATCGGTGCCGACAAAGTTACACTACAAAACGGCGCAAAGGTGAAGAAGGGCAACAATGACGACACAGTTGACGGAACATTGGTGAACTTGACCGCATCAAGCGGAAAATTGAGCCAGGTAACAATCTACTTCGCTGGTACATCGTCAACAGCTGACTTTATAACAGAAGGAAGTGGCACATATCTGAACCCAGTTTTCAAGACGTTTGGTCTGAACTTCGCATCAATGTCACCAACTGTCAAGGGCTCAAGCGACGACTACATGAAATTCGTCAACTCAGGCGACAACGACCTCCAGGCAACCATGACGGACTTCAACGGCAACACAGCGACAATAAACTACGGACACAAAGCATCAAGCTCTGCAGCAACAGTGCTTTCGCAAGACTCGAGCGGTAATGTCATACACCTTTCAGAAGGTGAAGCAGTAGCAAGAGACGAATACATAATCTTGGACGCAGGCGGTTACACGCACATGTTCAAGGTTTCCTCTGTCAACCTGGACAGCAGTTCATCTGCATCCATTGACTTGCAGGACGTATTCACCAGCACAACGACAAAGGTAACAACCGGTACAGACAACCAGGAAGCAGCGGTTATCGATGGCCAGACGTATTACTTTAACAACGTCTCATCGACACAATTCAATGTGACCTGGGGTGCAGGTGCTACATTTGGTCAGCTAGGAACATACGCTACAATATACCCAACACTCAAGTCAAAGCAGGGCGCTCTAGTTGCGTTCGCAAATGGAACCGCAGTACCTGTCCTTGCTAACGGCACAACAGTACAGTTGCCATCCGGTGCAGTGACGATAAGTCACGGTGCTGAAACATTGGCAAACTGGACCTTGACCGCAGCAAACAGAGAAGACGGCGTTTCGTCTGTTCGAACAGCCAACACTGACACAAACCAGTCAAACACAGTGACCTTCACATTGGGCAGAACAGCAACAGGCGGCTTGAGATACCAGGTAACAAAGAGTGGAACAGGCTTCACCTTGACATTCGTCGGAACTTCAGGAACAACCGCAGTAACAAACCAGACTGCAATGCTCGTTGAAGAGAAGGACGATGCAGGCAACCAGGCAGGACTTGTACTGCCAGGCCAGACAGCAGCCAACACGGCAGGTAACAACCTTGCAGGTATTGGAGCTATTGGCATGACAGGAGCAGTTACCTCAACCTCAAACACATGGGGAAGCAACTCCAACAAAGCATCAAGCGTTGACCTCTGGGGCGTGCTCGCAGTTCGCGACACTTCATCCAGCAGCCAGCCAACGGTTGAACTTTGGTACCCTGACACGCAGCGCATGGCGAACGTCTTCGTTTTGGCAAGCGACGCAACAGCAACGCAGACATCTGGCGGAGCATCAAGCACCGTCAAGTCAGCAGTTCCTGTAAAGACAGCGCTTGGCAAACTGGACACAGAGATAACATCTGCAGACAGATCCACGAAGAACCTCATCTTAGTCGGCGGACCTGCAGTCAACACGCTCGTAGCGGAATTGGCAGCAGCAGCCAAGACAAAGGATGTGGCGTGGTACAGATCCCAGGGATCAGGCACAGCCTTGATTGACCTTGTTTCAGATGCATTTGCAACTGGCAAGTCGGCATTGGTTGTAGCAGGATGGGGAGCTGCAGACACAAGATCTGCGACAAGCAGACTCCAGAACTATGACGCATACACCTGGACTGGAGACAGAGTTGTCCTCAAGAACGGCGTAGTGTCAACCACAACGGCCTAAGAAAAAACAATTTTTTGTTTTCTTTTTTCTTTTCCTTTTTTTATTAATTAGGGGCGAGACTAGGTAATTGACAAGAAAAACGTCACTCAAGCGCGACAGTAACAAAGGCTTTAGTAACGGGCTGTTGCTAAAGGTGTGCTGAGTACCTTATTTTCGGCATTTTAGTTGTATACAAACAAAATCACTTATCTTAGATTCATTGAAAACGCACGACTTTAGTCGTACGATGAAACGCAATGAATCTGGGATCCCATCTTCCAACAAACCCACGGCTAAAGCCGTGATTACAAGGAAGATGTGATATGATATATATTATATGATATATAATATATTGTTAATGTTTATATATCATAAAGGCTACATTTAACTCTATACAAGGGTATCTTAATAACCTTTATATATCATGAAGTCTACATTTAACTATGGAAACCAAATACCTGCTAAAAAAGCTTGAAGGGATACAAACAATTAACACAGTAATGGATACACTTAGTTTAAGCAGGGAAAAAGCAATTTACTATGTATATAGATTAAGAAAACAGGGATATGTTAAAACGAAGAGACTAAGCAATAATTCAAGAGTTTATTATATCTCTTTCGAAAATAAGCTGCAGGGATTCAGTTATTACGAAATAATCAACTTATACTCTCCTGTAAAATTGTCAACCACACAAATGTACAAGGTTTATGGAAAGGAACCAACCTTAGAGGAAGCTTTGATTTATGCCATAAAAACAGGGAGTCTCAGAACAATTCTTGCCGCGCTGGCTTTGTTCAAGAAAATAAATGATTGGGGGGAACTATACAGACTAAGCAAGAGAAATCAAATTGAAAGAGAAGTCGGGGCATTGTACGATCTGGCAAGAAGAATCATGAGGACTAGGAGAATGTCAAAAAGATTCAGAAGTGGCGCGCTCCCCAAGGAAGATTACGATTTCGTTTATATAATACAGGGCTTAAAATCTAAGGATTTCAAGGATATTGAAACAATATGGAGAGTATATTTGCCATTTAACCAAGAAGATCTGGAGGATTATAGATGATATCAGTAGAAGAACAGCAGACATTATTTTTGAACATATCAAGGAAACTTAATGAGAAGATGATTGTATATGCTGTAGGAGGTACTGCAATGACATTCTTAGGACTCAAAGATGCCACCCTTGACGTGGATATTGTTCTTGAGACTGAACGCGATAGGGGAAAATTTGAAGATGCTATTAAGTCATTGGGTTATCAAGCAATTGATTCTACAGTTGTATATGGTGCGGGAGAAAATCATCCGAGAATGTTTACCCTCGGCGACAATAGATTTGATTTATTTGTAGGTCAGGTCGTGAGTTTCATATTTTCAGAGAACATGCGTGCAAGAGCAGTACATACATACCAGTATGACAATAATCTAATACTAAAGATTGCGGATCCACACGACATTATTCTTATGAAATGTGCAACAGATCGGCTGAAGGACAAGGATGATGTTAGGAAAATAATAGAAAGTCGGGAAATCAATTGGGATATAATAATTGACGAGGCCAACAACCAGATTGTACTTGGAAGGAAAAAAGCCATGTTTGAGCTTGGTTACTTTTTAGAGGATCTAAGAGAGAAGATGAATGTAAATAAAATACCTAAATCTGTTGTAGACAGGCTTTTTGAAAGTTTTCAGAACAATCGTAATCAATAGAGGGCTGCTTTCATCCTTAGCAACAGAACTAAATCACATGTTCTGATATGAGCTAAGTTGAAAGCCGCACGTCTTTAGCAACAGCCATTTTTCTGCCTATAATAATAAGAATTCTCGGCAACATGACTGAAAAATAAACAGCCACCGCTACGCACCATTTTTAGCAACAGTGGGTTAGCCTTAAATATATGGTTATAGACCATAATACTATGGTTTCAAACCATAATGAATTTTCGGAGATACTGCAAATATTGGTGGACACAGGAGAAAAGTATAGCATACGCAAGCTGTCGCAACTCAGAAAGATCAATTACAAGTCAGCCTATAATGCTGTCATGAAACTGGAAAAAGAAAGCATCGTGACGATAGAAAGGTTGGGAAACACAAACATATGCTCCTTTAACAAGAACTTCAACCAGTCTGTATTTGCAGTTGAGGATGACCGAAGAACAAGCTTGATGAAAAACAAGGATTTTTTAGTTATACATAAAAGGCTTAGCGAGTTGCAGTTTCCTCTGATTGTACTTCTCTTTGGGTCATATGCAAAAAGAACGACAACCAAGCATTCTGACATAGACCTGCTCGCTATCACAGAAAACGAAAAAGAAGTACAAAGCGTTGTTTCAATCACTCCGCTGGACATTCATCTTAC
>JBBSYB010000003.1:0-3209 GCA_038045465.1 Candidatus Aenigmatarchaeota archaeon
AATCCACGGAATTGCTATCAGCATGAACATCGTCCATGAAACTATTGAAACCCCAGCTGCGGTTTTCTCAACAAATATCTGAAAAATCTGTGGTAAAGTCATCAGGGGGCCCAAAATCGCAACTGCTATGAGCAGCCTGTCAAGCAAGCTTATCCATTTGTTTTTACTAGGATAAGGTTTGAGATTTTTTTGTTTTCTATGAACTCTTTCTCTTTTATGAATATGATGAATAGCGTTAGGTTGAACCATAAAATTATATTTCTTCGCTTCGTATATATAGAAAAAGTCAGAAGAAAAATACAGCAAGCGCTATTCCTATAATAATTCCGACTGCCAAGTCGACAGCATCGTGCCGTTTAAAGTATATTCGTGTCATAAGCACAAGAATTGTCATTAAGGTCAATAGCGGCAAAAGCGCGCTAAACTTGCTGAAAAGTGCCATAGAAATCATCACAGCTCTGGCTGCGTGTATGCTCGGAAAAGACGAGTTGTCTATCCTCTCATAGAGCGTAGCATATGTCTTTCTTTTCATGCCAGGGCGCGGCTTGAAATAAGCTAGCCGCACCAGAGCAACGACAATCGTTACAGCTATCAGGGAAACAATAAGATTGTAAACAAAACTATAGTCACCCAAAAGAAAAAATACAATGATCATCATGCCGTAAAAAGGAAAACCACCATATGCACTGGTGTCACGCATAATAACGGCAAAAACCTCACGTGCAGTTTTTCTGAAATCAAACTTCATACAGATTAGTTTTTACGCAAGTTTTATATATTAAACATATTTTACAAAAAGCTTCTTTACCTAAACAAATTATATTTTATAAAAAATAAGGAAACCTATGTAAAAAAGAAAAATAGGCAGAACTTACTTCAAAAGTTTTCTCAGTTCTGCGCCCTTCTGTTCCGCCATGTGAATTATTCTTTCCAGCTCCTCCACGGTCATGCCGGTTGAGCCGCCCTTCTGCATAGAGCAGAGTTTTACATGACCATTCTCCTCAAAGGTGCCAACAGTAAGCCTTGCGTCCATGGCCCGGATTTCTGAAAGCGACGGGTCAACCGCTATCTGGTCTCCTATCTTGACAAAGGTTGTGCAAAGAGGATTGCCCTTTATTGGCAGCGGTTCTGTGCCTTTCTTTTCATGATCCACTCGGCCATCTTCGTTGAGAATAGGCATTTTTGTGCTGCGCAAAGCTGCCAGTGCTGCTAGGGAAGTTGCGTCTATGAGGTTTCCATGATCATCCAGGACATCCACGTCAACATAGATCATCCAGACCTTTTCCTTTGGTGTTATGCAAAGTTTCTTGGTGTCAATAGATTTTGACTCGCGTATCGCGCGATCAACCACACGAGCAACCTCTATAGCTTCTTCTCTGGGCGGGCCGCTTTCAAAATCCGGGTTGGCAAGCGGTACAAACTCTACACCAACCATCAACACACCCTCATCTGGCGTATCTGCAAAAGGCGTGCCTACGTCAACTTTTACGCCGGCTAGAACAACCGTATCGCCCAGCCTGACACGGGCAGAGCCTTCGGCTGAAGTCACGACATCTGTCTCTATGACTATATCCCTGTAACTATCCAGGGATCTGCCGTCAACACGTTTTCCGTTCTCTATTACTTGTCTGACAAGCAAAGGATCAATCTCTATCATTTTGAAAACACCTCGCAAATATTTGTTTTCGAAAGAAGTTGCTTCAAGTTCGTATGCTTCATACTAATCAGCCCCCTCCAGTTTGTATTTATTTCGTAACGCTCTTTTTTGCTCCTCGTATATTTTTTCACAGCCCTTGACTGCAAGTTTTATTATTTCCTTGACTTCCTTGCCGTCTGTGATTCCGTCCATCTGAAGAAGCGTTATGTGTTTCTTCTTTGGATAGTAGGCTATGGGCAGGTCAAGCTCACCTTCAGTGTCTTCCTTTCCTGCTATGTCAAGAACAACTGCATCGCCAACCTTTCCTGCAGAACAGCTTGCGACAAGGTCCTTCATGGGAACGCCTGCGTCTGCCAGAGCAAGAACGGCTGCATTGATGCCAACACACCTCGTGGAAGCATCTGCCTGGAGAACTTCTATATGAACATCTATAGCCGTCTTAGGGAATTCATCCAGGAATATCAAAGGTGTAAGTGCCTGTCTGGTTACCAGTGATATTTCCGTGCTGCGTCTGTTTGTACCAGGTCTATTTCTTTCAGAAGTGGCAAAAGGCGCCATGTTGTATTTTGTGCGGAGAATAGCACGTTCTGCCTCTTCCTCGTGTTTAGGATAGACTTTTCTTGGCCCAAAAACCCCTGCTATTGCAGTCGTGTTTCCAAGTTTGAACATTGCAGATCCATCAGCATTTTTTAAAACACCGACTTCTGCTACTATTGGTCTTGTCTCGTCAAATTTTCTTCCATCTGTTCGTATTATTGTTTCCATATAATCAACTCCTGATAAAGATCAAGGACGAAATTCGTCCTCCTCTTGTGGTTCTGGTTCTTCTTCCTCATCATCCTGCCGTCTCTCGACCTTGGGTGCATTCTTCATTTTCTCCTCAAGAATAACCTTTACCTGGTCTGTAAGACCATGGACATGGGACTTTCTTTCTATTACGGTTATTATATCCATCGCAATGTCCTCATGATCACCTTTCACCCACACTATGCCATTCTGACCTACAACAATTTGGGTGTTTGTCATTTCCTTTATCATCTCGACCATGGAACCGGCTTTGCCTATTATTCTCGGTACCTTTGCTGGCGTAACTTTTATCAAGCGACCACCACGCAGCTTTCGGCACTTGCGGTTGCGCATGGACAACTGCACGTTTTTTGTCTTGGATACTGAAAGTATCTCCGCGAAGATGAGATCTCCGTAGTTAAAGTATTTTGTAAGGTCTGACTTTGTCAAATCTATGAATTCATCAGAAGCGTCCGCCAAAGATAGCACAGCTTCATAGGGCGAATTTACATCGACAATCCATCTTGAGAATGCTATATCCTGGATCTTTCCTATAACACCGTCTCCTCTTTTAGGGCTGTAAATGCCGGAAAGTGGTATTACAAAAAACAATCCATTTTTCTCTTCTGTAAGGCCTATGCATGAAGAGAAAGACTTTCCATCTTCCTCATAAGCACCATGACCGGCGCGGCCGTCACCAAGAAAATCTCCTGGTATCACAAGTTTTCTTTCCATAATATCAACTCCATTTTTTTAATTATCACGC
>JBBSYB010000003.1:3309-7159 GCA_038045465.1 Candidatus Aenigmatarchaeota archaeon
GTCCCTTCTGTAGCATTGCCCAGACGACGGTAAATTGTCTCCTTCATGGCAACAGGTATTGTTATTTTTGCCACAAAACTTCCGTCTGGGAGCCACTTGTCCTGCTGTATGCCAAATTCCTTTACTACGCTATAAGCCCTGGCGGCATGTGTTGCAGGAATTTCAATGAAGAGAACCATTTCTTCTACAGAAATTGGTATCACTTTCTTAATTTCCTTCATGATGTCCTCGACCTGGCTGTCCGCTGATTTAAAGGGATCAATAGAAACATGAGCCTGTTCCATAGCAGCAATTATGCGCTCCGGCGGATGTGGCATTTTTGTCTGGGGGTTTACAGCATTCTTGCTTATGAAAGCAGCTATCTGTTTCTTCTTCTCCTCAGTTTTGCGCCGCTTGAATTCTGTTGTAAGCTGGATTTCTCCATGCTTCACAATATCCTCGGCCACTTTTTCTAAGTCATTTGTCCCAAAGGCAGCCATAATGTCAGAAGGCGCAGCCCTGTTGGCTTTCTTTGAATCCGTAAAGATATCATTAACTGCAAGCATACGCGAGAGAGAAACAATCCGACCTTCCTTTAAATCATAAGCTATATCTGCATCAACAAGAATCTCGAAATGCTTCCCGTTTTTTACACATTTGGCAATAATTGCCTCGTCGACTGTAACCATCTATTCACCTGTAAAAACCCCTTTTTCAGTACAATCTTTGTAATTAATAGGGGTTTATCGTAGTTCAAGCGAAGCTCAAACATCATCTCTTGAAAGATTGGGAAGTAAAGTATTTAAACTATTTTTTCCTTGACTTGACTTCGTTGCAGTTCAGCCCTTGATTTGAAAAAGAAGTGCCCTATTATCATTAGAGTAACAACAGGCGAAACGAACGAAGGTATGTGGGCGCCAAAGCTGTCAAGAATCATCATCATGCCGAGGAAGAATATGGAATACATCGCGCCGTTCTTGAGGTACTTGTATTTTTTGACATTCTCGATATTGCTGACGGTTATCTGCCGGACCACAATCGCTCCTATTCCATTGCCTATCAATATGAGTGGCACGAGAAGCGTGAATGCAAACGCCCCGAGAACGCCATCTATGGAGAAAGTCGTATCTATAACCTCCAGATACATGATTTTGCTCCAGTCGCTCATATTTTTGTTTCCTAGCAGTTCTTTTTCTCGCTGCTCGGCGTTTTGCTTGAACCCATGACTTATGAAAAACGCAGTAGAGCCCACCACAGCGCCAAATGCCATCAAAGGATTGACTTTTATGGAAAACCAGACAATCACAGCCAGCAGTATCGATACAATGGCGTAGAACCAGACAGCCTTGCGATGAATATATCTTTCACCAATCAAGCCATAATGTTTTGGCTCCATGAAGATCCAGTGAAAGAACAGGAATATCAGAAATGTCCCGCCGCCGACGAGGAGAGGCGGAGCCGATGCCTCTATGGCTTTTATGACTGCTTCATCACCAGATAATGTAGCGGTAAGCACTCCCCAAAAGCCCAGTGATGGGTTAAGCGAATAAACTATAATAAAAGGCAATAATCCACGAACCACAAAAACCGCAAAAAGTATGCCCCACATCAGGAACCAGCGTCGTGCCTTCTTTGACATATTGGCAAGCACGTCCGCGTTTATGACAGCATTGTCTACACTGCTGACTATCTCAAAAACTATAAGTCCTACTAAAGTCAAAACAAAAAACATGATTTCTGTCATAGCATCACTAATTCTAATGATTTTCCAAGTATTTGTAATTTAATAACAGGGAAAAACTAATAAGCATGAGAAATAAATATGCAAAAATTGTATATTGTGAACTTTTATTAACCCTTAAATTGTCAAAGTTCGCAATAAGGGCTTTGAACAAAACATATACTTATAGCAAATCTCAATGATATTTGAACTTTTGTTGAGTTTGCTATAAAGGAGATCTCGTAATATTAAAGTTCAATAATTTGAGAGATCTCCTATTATTCAAAGTCCTCTATTAATTGTTTTCTGCTAACAGAAACTCATGCCTTACGAAAAAGAGCTAATGGATGCCGGCCAGAAAATATTCACTACCCTAAGAGAAGCCGCTGCTCTGAACAGGCTTCCGGAAACCGTTTATGTTCTTGTAAGGTCTGGCGGCAATATATATGGTTCACTGGCGTCAGTAAGACAGGCAGGCAGCAAAACCAGCATAATAAGATACCGTATCGGCAGGCTGAGAACCGGCAAGACACCGAAAGATATTGCAAGAAGATTGGCTGGTTTCAGATCTGAGAGGCCTTTGGTGTGCGACATTGACGTTTTTTCTTACTTCAATGACCAAATCATATCTATAGCAGAAGAAGAAATACTTTTTATGCCTAGCGGTAAAACGTTGAGAATATATCATACAGAATGAGTAAAAATACTTTCCGCAAGCGCTTTTCTATAATAGTTCTTTTCCGCAAGCGCTTTTCTTTAGAAAAGGGCTTATTGGTCAGTGTAACCGCCATCGACAACTATTGTCTGGCCCGTTATATAACTGGCGCCGTCAGAAACGAGAAAAGCCACAGCTTCTGCAATGTCCCGTGGCGTACCCAGCCTCTTGGCGGGTATCATCTGTGCATAACCCTGCCGGCTCTTTTCATCCAGGCTTTTCTTAACACCCGGAGTTAATATCGCGCCAGGAGCAACCGCATTCATGTTTATGTTGTAAGGCGCAAGGTCCAGAGCGCCTGCCTTTGTGAACCCGACTATGCCAGCCTTTGTGGTGCAATAGTGAGCAAGGTTTGGAAACCCAACGGAAAAACCTGCTATGGAAGCTATGTTGACTATCTTGCCGTATTTTTGTTTTATCATGTGCGGCAGAACAGCCTTTGTGCAGTTAAAGGTGCCCTTCAGGTTTATGTTTATCACCTCATCCCACTGCTGTTCTGTCATATCTTTGAGCGACACAAACGGATATATTCCTGCATTGTTGACAAGTATGTCCACTTTTTTGTACTTCTTTATCGTCGCGGCAACAAGATTCTGAACGTCCCTTGAGTTGGAAACATCGCATTTAACGAAATAATGCTTTGTCTTGGCAGAATGCCGCGCAGAAACAACAACACTGGCGCCCATCTCTGCAAGTTTGTCAGCAATGCCGAGCCCGATTCCCATGGTTCCGCCGGTGACGATAGCGACTTTTCCCTTAAGCATGAATAGAAATGTGCAGAAGCAGTATTTATAGATTTTTGTTTGACTAACATGGAAACCCACACAAGTTTGGAATAAAAATATAGTAAACACTACTTTATTGAGAATTAGATACAAAGTTTCAGAGACACATTAAGTTGCCGTCGATTGCCTTACGTTGAGGTACTCTGTCAAAATAAATGCCGACTCTCTGTCCAGATTCTTCCAAGGAATTTGTATGCAAATCATATGGTCTCATTATTCCAGCCATTCTGTAGCCAGTTGCATTGACAGGTTGTGCTTCAGCAGGAACAAATATATAACTTCTGAAAGCCTCATCTTTAGGAATTATAGTTGCAACACGAGCGCCATCTTCAAGTACAGCTCGATTAAAACCTGGCCATCCATAACCCTGTAAACTATGTGGCTGTCGTTCAATAACCTCAATCATTGCACCATCATAATCGGCAAAATCTCTTCTTTCCTGACCACGTAACTTGTTCATAAAATCTCGCGTTGCCCGTCTTGCTCTTCTTACTATTCCTACGCGAGCTTCAAGACGAGCGCGGATATCTTTGAACAAATTGTCTCTTGGTATGGCCAAATAGAATTCGTGTTCTAAAAATTCCTCGGGACGTGTTATATCAATTGGAACATATTCTTCGTCCTTACTCATAAGTAGAAATATTTCAAAAA
>JBBSYB010000004.1:0-13951 GCA_038045465.1 Candidatus Aenigmatarchaeota archaeon
CTCCCCTTGATATTCTCGGATGATCGTATAAGCGGTTCAACATTATTTTATACCTCTTTATTATTTATTTTGCATAAGTTATTTAATCTTTATGTATTTATCATGCTAATATGAATTGCGCAACTTATACTACGTCAGTGCGCAATTTGCAATAGGAACTTTGCCTATCTTTGTGTATGTTATAAGCTTGCAAAAATTTATAACACTACTGCTACCCAACACCCCGAAATTAAATTTCTACAAAGCTACTTTCATACCTAACCAATTCTTTAATAAATAAAAAAAGTAAAAAAGCAAAGCTGGACAATAACTGAATCTCTAGCCCCAGAATTCTTTTGTGTATGCCTGAAAATCTTCTGACATCTTGTTTATTGCTGACACTATCTGCCTTGTGCCTACATCCATCTCTTTGACAGCTGCCCTATTTATCTTTTCTTGCTCCGAGATATTGTGCTGCAGTGCTGCAACTCCCTTGTAAATTTTATCAACAGCTGCTGCATTGGTTTTTTCTTGATGCTTTATGGCTGCAATTTTCTGTCTGACTGAGCTTTTGCTTACTTCTGCCTTTTCTTTTTCTGCCATTTTATTTCACCTTGATTAGGCCTTGACAGGCGCTGCTATTGCTGCTTGCTCTATCTTGGTTATCTCCTCTGCGTAGTGCAAGTATGTATCCACTGAAGCTACAACTATTCTTGCCTCAACAGTCAAGATTTCGATTCCAACCAAGCTCACTCTTGTCCAGAGGTCTACAACAACACCCTTGTCTAGGATCCTGTCCAAAACTTCTGCAAGACTCGACACATCCGGTCCTTGATTTACCATATTTTCTACACCTCATATTTTTATTTTATATAAGTTGCCCTCAATTCCTTCTGCAATTAAATGATGTGGCTGGCATAACTTCATTTAATGCAGTATAGAATTGCACAACTTATCTTATATGAATTCGTTCAATATAAACATAAGCAAAATATCGATGTCCGTATCGGATTTTGATACGTATAATTTGTGAATTCTATGTAAGCATTTCCTCTGGCAACTTTATGCGGTTTAGACAAAAGTTATCCGAAAAATATAATATCAAGAAATATGGACGCGAAAATTTTACAAAACTGGGAGCTAAAGGTATTGATACGTTACAAAACCACCAGTCTTTGACTGGTGGTTTGCGGCGTGTCTGCGGAAAACAAAGCTTTCCGCTAATTTGAGGCTTTTTTAGATAAAATAATTAGGCAGTCGTTTGGGCCTTATAACTGACCAACTTAATATTCGGTATAACACAAATTGGTCACATACAAGGTGAAATGAAATTTCACCTGTACAGGTTAAGCAAAGCTTAACCATGTATAGTAAACCAAATTATAATATCCTGTTTCTTTATTTGGTTAACTATAATCACGCGTGGCAGAACGGGCAGTCCCAGGTATCCCAGGATCCTGCTATCGTCTTTATGGCCCTTTTTTTCATCTTCTTGCCGCAGTTATTGCAGAACATTTCCTGCTCTTCTTCTTCCATAGTAAAAATGTTCCATAATAGTTCTTAAAGCCTTACACCCAATTCTCTAGAATGATTCCAAAAGGGTTTGACAAGCTCGTAGGCATGACAATGAAGGAACGTCCAAATAAGCCCAAGAATGTTGAAGAGATATGGGATCGCTTTCTTCGTATAGTCTTCATGGGCGGCAAGCGCTCTGAACCTGAAACCATGTTTATAATAAACATGCTCAAGCCTCAGAAACTGCTGGATAGGGATTATCTAAAAAAGACCGATGGTGAGGACTGGCGCGATGCAGTTGGAAAAATCCTTGACGACCGCACAGCTCGCATAAAGGACGAGGACACGGTAACAATGCTGAAGGACTTCCAGAAGGAGTTGTTCCGCGTTAGTGCCTCGATAAAAGGCGGCGCACGCTTTTTCGAAAAAAATAACATCAGGCCGGAGTTTCTTGAAAAGGCGCTGCAAACAAAGGAGACAACAAAGGAATTCATAGATGACCTGGTCAGCGATGAGGATGTTTCCAACATAAAATATACTAAAGTTATAATTTGGCTCCACTCACTGGGCTATGCAGAGGATTTTTGTCCACCCAGCTACCAGACCAAGAAATTTGTCAATGAAATCTATGGCTATTATCAGTTCTACGAAGACGACAAACATTTCATGGAAAAGGCACAGGAATTTGCCGAAGAAGTAAAAAAGAAGGTAAAAAAATCAACTGTGCGCGATGTTGCTTCAGCCATATTTCTTTACGTGAATTTCAAGAACATGCTTCCTCCAAGGACTCCTGAGAAGAAAAAGTTCTCGGCCGATTTGATAGTAAAGTTCCTCGCGGCGAAAAAACTAACACTAAAGGCAATATCAGAGAAGCTTGGTGATGCTGAAGCTCGCGAGAAGCTGGCAGAGAGTTTCTACGAATTTGTGCACAAAAGCAAGTAAAAACTATTTTTTTGCTTTCCTTAGAAATCCAGCAAGCCCTGCTATTACAGTAATAACAACAATGCCAACGACAACAAGCCCCAGATTATCTTTTACAATAGGTATGTTGCCGAAAAAGTAGCCTGCTGTGAGGAAAGCAGCTACCCACACTAGGCCGCCTATTACATTGTAGGAGATAAATCTTTTGTACTCCATCCTCGCAATTCCTGCTACAAACGGTGCAAACGTGCGTATGAAAGGCATAAAGCGCGCAATTATTATTGTCTCGTTGCCGTGCTTCTCATAGAAAACATTAGCTCTTTGAAGGTGTTCTTTCTTGACAAATCTTATTCTCCCTTTCTCCAGCACACGTTTGCTAAAGTGGTGTCCTATCCAGTAGTTTACAGTGTCGCCAATTATTGCAGCCACAACAAATATGACAAAAAGCCATGCAAAATTAAGCAGGCCTGCTGCGGCGAGGGTGCCTGCGACAAAAAGCAGGCTGTCACCGGGCAAAAACGGAGTTACCACCAGCCCTGTCTCAAGGAATATTATCAAAAACAATATAAGATATACAAGAAGTCCGTAGTCATTGATTATGGCGCTTAGATAAGTGTCAAGATGTAAAATAATGCCGATGAGGTCAAACATGCTATTAATTCGGAAAGAAATGCTTTAATTCTACCTTCCAATGAGTCAAACCTAGAATTTCTTCGCTTCGTCCGGGACAACCACAAGCTTAAGCATCTTATACTGACCTTTGTTGGTGTCGTAGCTTATCACCTTGCCGTTCCTGTGACCAGGAGATACCAGTAAGACATCAGGAACGCCATCGTCTGTTAGATCTGTAAAGCACATGTGTTCAATATAAGGTTCCTGCCACTGAAATCCTCGAATAAGTCTGGCATACATAAGGTGTCCGTTTGTCGTTAATTCTGTATAGGGGGCTTCTGGCATGTCTAATACTTCATAAATCGTAACAGTATTGTGTTTTTCTCCAGGTCCAAGTGTCATGTGATAATGGCCGTCGATGTCAGGCTTTTCTGGTCCACCCCTGTACATGACTATCTCAGCGCCCGGCTTGCCGTTAAGTTCTCCGACAATGTCAAGCTTCTTCGTTTCAATTCTTTCTGGGCTCTGCGATGCCGGTTGTCCGAGTAAAGACGCTACAAGTGCAATTTTCATGGTTACACTATGATGGATAGTTTTTTATAGTTGGAAATAACGAGAGATAATTGTTTTTTAAACTTACCCATCATATTTCTAGCCATGAACGACGGACAAATAAAAGGATACATCAAAACGCTAAGGACAGATTTATAAATATTAGGAGCTCTTATGGATGGTGCAGAAAGAAGCGAAGTTTATAGTGGTCCGCTAAGGGATGCAGTACTTTCAAGCTACAGAACAGCTGCAGCGGCTGTCGAAAGGGAAATAAGAAAACATGAGTTTACATTACAGGACGGCCTCGAAGAGTAGTAAAGTTCAGTTAAGCACCAGCACATAATAATTCAGAGCAGTAGCTATTGAGACCCAAATTATATATGGCACCAGCAGCCCAGCGGATTTTTTGTTAACTTTATAGAACATGAATATCGTAGCAGCTATTGCTATCCACATCAAAACAATATCAATCAGGCCATATAGAGGATTGCGCAGGCCAAAAAATAGCAGCGACCAAACTAAGTTCAGAAACAATTGAAATCCATACATCTGCAGCACCCTTTCTTTAATTTTGCTCTTCGAGTGCCAGACAAGACCGGCTGCAATACCCATGAGTGCATAAAGTGTTAGCCACACCGGGCCGAAAACCCACGAAGGAGGCGTGAACCAGGGCTTGTTGAGGCTAGCATACCACGACCCGATAGCAGGCGCCGTGAACACAGAACCAATTATTCCAACCAGTTCAGCTATTACAATCATGATGATGATTTTTTTCAATTGAGAATTTGCCTTCGCCATAGTTATACATTGTTTTTCCTGTATAAAAAGTGAAAAATAAATTGTTCATACTAAAATATTCAGAATGTTCATACAATCTCGAAGGTGTAACTAATTTAAGCACTCAGAGTAAACTGAATAGAGATGAGCAAATGTATGAAAAAGTTGCGATAGGTTGTATTCCAAAACAAGTTCCTCTCAAGGACGCGCTGGTAACTTACATGAGGACAGAGCTCTCGCTTGAAGTAGGCGACTTTGGTGACGGTTCCTATGCGGACGTAGCGAGAAAGGTTTCTGAAGCTGTTGCAAAGGGCGAATATTCAAGAGGTATAGTCATATGTAGGACTGGTGCCGGCACAGCCATGGCTGCAAACAAGGTTCCTGGTGCCTATGCTGTTCACTGTCGTGATGCTGAGGAAGCAAGAAATTCACGGGGAATAAATAATGCTAATATTCTAGCGCTTAATGCCATGGAGCCTGACGTTGCAAAGGAAATAGTAAGAGTCTGGCTCGAGACGCCATTTCCGTTTGAGGAAAGATATGTTCCTGAATTTGAGAAAATAAGAGGCATGGAAAATTTCTAACATCCTAAAGCCACGTCTGAGGATCGAACTCAGGACCTATCGGCGAATGCCTTTCTAGAGGCAATTCTTTACCTTACCAAGGTTTAGCGGCATTTTGCTAACGCTCTACCAACTGAGCTAACGTGGCATTTTCTAATATATGTTTTCTATCATTATAGCTTAAAAATTTCTCACAAAAGCCAAATTTTCTCCATAAGTTTAACTTTACCGAATGTTTAGGACTTCGAAATCCAATTTCCTTTAACCATTTATCTAAATTCTCTTTTCCATTTATATCTATTTTAAATTCTGAATAGTTTTTATTAAACCTTTTATCGAAGTGCTTGTAAAAGCAACATGTATATTTTATGTTTAAATCTTCCAGAATATCTAATATCTGATTTTTTAATTTTTTGTTCTCTGAAATTAGTGATCCTGTTATTTTTGGATATTTTCCATGCCTAAAAACTAAAGAGAAATCTGTGTCTATTATACCCCCAAGACAGGATTTTTTAAATTCTAAACCAGAATCCATAATAATTTTTGGTATCTTTATTATACCATTTTTACATCCATTAGCAAGACCCAAAGAATTAATTTTAAATGTAGTTATTGCTTTACTTTTTATTACTAATTTTATAGTATTTTTAGTAGATTTATAAGGTAATAATTTTTTATTATAAAGTTCGTATAAAATTGGAATTAATACGTTTTGGTAAAAATCATATTCATCTCTAAAATCACCAGAATAATCGCTTAGATAAAGATTGCCGTCTTTTCTTTTATAACATGAAATATGTCCATCTCCTATATGAGTTCCTGTTTCATACGCAAGATCCATACTAAGAGTTTTTGGAATTCTAATTCCTAATTTTGTATCATTAGAACTAAATTCAACTTTTGATAAGTCCAAATCTATCAGTTTCATGTTCTTATCTGAGCAGATATTCATTTAACCTTTCCATTCAATTTTGATGCATGATAAAATACCATCCGGCTCCTGATATAGAAGCAAGGGCAAAAAACATAGCTGAAAGGACGGGCATAAAACATGACTTCTCTCGGATAAAGTTTTTACGCTCTACTGGCAGCCAGTCACGATATACTCTAGCAAGATGTCATGCTATGCCGCGCGTCATGCAGGCTGCCCTTGATCTGAAGGCGCATTACGTGATTGAGGTTATTTCTGAAAAATTTGACAAAATGAATGAGGAAGAGCAGACAAAGACAATTATTCACGAGCTTATGCATGTGCCCAAGTCCATGGGCGGCGGTTTCCGCTATCATGACCATGTCTGCAAAAGAAATGTAGAGAAGTTATACACGCAGCTAAAGGGAACAATATGAGCAGACCAAGACATTCCATTGACAACTCCGTTAAGGATATTGAGTCACTGCCATCTGCATATGATAATTGTATGCTTTCTTTTGTAAGTAAAACAAACGGTCGCGTGTTGTGTAATATAGAAAGAAGACAGCGTACAACCACCTACCCGTACAGTTGGATGGTGACGGCCCCGGAAGACGCATTCTACAAAACAAGAGACGAGGCAGTAAGGACTAACAACGAGGTTACTGTGAGGTGTTTAAAAGAGCAGATGGGGGCCTATGAAAAGACGCTCAGAGGTTCGGCTTAATAGTTATATCATCATTGCCAAGTACCCGTATTGCATTTTCCGGAATATGTAACGTTATTTCTTCAGAGTAAAAGATAACGTGCTTGTCTGGCCTTCTTTGGGAAAAGTCAGCCATATATCCAACGACATCTCTTCCATCCACAAAAGTTAATCCATAATGATGCGGCACACCGGTAGTGCTCTCGGCTTCAGTCCTGCGTCTTTCCAGATCGCTGCCGATAGAATATTTCCCGTCTTCCATAATTTGACTATAGAATAAGTTTATTTAAAGAACAGGTTTATAAGACTTTAAAGAGTAGTAAAGTTGGTTTTAATGGGAACGCCTAGAAGAGGACATATTTTAGAAGTATCTGAAATTGATAAAGCCTACGATTCTTGTATTTTAGCTTCTTCTCGCAGAGAAAACGGCTCTATAATATGTAACGTATTAAAACGTCACACAGAGTACGTCTGGTTGGTTTCAGTTCCCACAGCTGCTTATCAAAAACTAGAAGCAGAATGGCCTGTAACCGTTGAGAGAACAAAAATAGAACTAGGCATTTACAAACATTAACCCTTGATTTTAGCATTATCTGCTTTTGCTTCTTTCTTGGCCGCGGCCTTCATCTTCGGCACGGTTATCTTGAAGCCGCATTTTGCGCATTTAATATTAAAAGGTCTTTTCCATTCCTGCTCCGCGTAAGCTTCATGCTTGCATTCAGGACAAGTGTACTCTACCATTGCTGTGGTGCTTTTTGGCAGCACAAGGACGCGTATCTTGCCCGTGGACTCGTTCTTTTTGTTCCTAGCATCACGCCATGTATGATAAACACATTCCTTCGCTTTGATGTTGTTCTTTATAGCATAGTCCTGTATCTTACTCATTACTCTCACTTGAATTTATCCCTGAAGTAAATATAAATACATGTTTCTAACCAGCTCTTCAATTGCTTTATCTATGAGCTATCTTAATTTTTAAGCTTCACGACCATAGAATTAAAATGACTTTGAATAAACAAGCCATTGAGTTAAATAGAAGGCTCAATCCAGTTATTTGTGACCTTTTGTCTGAGCGAGGAAAAGCTATTTTTTTCCCGAAGGAAGGCATAGTTGCGCAGGGCGCAGAAGCAGAGGGAAAAAGAATCAACGCAACTATCGGTATAGCCACTCAGGATGACAATACGCCCATGAGGCTTTCTTCAATAGCTGATAAAATTCTCCTCAATCCAAAAGACGTCTTTCCTTATGCTTCAAGTTACGGCAAGCCAGTTCTCCGCAAGCTATGGAGAGAGATGATATATAGAAAAAATCCCTCACTGAAAGCAGAGATAAGCCTTCCCGTGGCTACACATGCACTGACGCATGCGCTGAGCATGGCAGGATATTTGTTCGTAGAAAAAGGCGATCATATTTTGTTGCCTGACAAACTATGGGGGAATTATCGGTTGATATTTGAAAACGCCTATGGTGGTGTGCTGGAAACATTCAATACATTCAAGAATGGCATGTTTGACATCAAGAGCTTTAAGGAAAAACTGTCCGGCAGTGGCAAGAATATTATACTTCTTAATTTTCCAAACAATCCAACCGGTTATACGCCTACCAATGACGAAGCGGGGGAAATTGCAGATGCAATAAAGTCCTCGGAAGAAGCTGGAAATAAAAATATTGTTATTATAGACGATGCCTATTTTGGATTTGTCTATAAAGATGGAATCTATAGGGAATCCATTTTTTCCATGCTTTCTGATATCCATGAAAATGTCTTGGCAGTCAAGATCGATGGGCCAACAAAGGAAATGTATGCATGGGGTCTTCGGGTTGGATTTATTACCTATGGCTTCAAAGGCGCAAGGGAAGAGGATTATAAGGTTTTGGAGGACAAGACAGCAGGTGCTGTTAGAGGAAACATATCGAGCGCTTCGCAACTTTCACAGAGTCTTGTGCTTCATTCCATCCAGTCATCCTATGAAAAGGAAGCTGAGAAAAATTTCAACATATTAAAGACCAGATTTGAAAAGGTTGAAGACGTATTAAAAAATAAAAAATACGCAGAGTATTTTCACGCACTGCCATTCAATTCTGGCTATTTCATGTGTGTTGAATTGAAAGGTATTGATGCAGAGAAAGTCCGGCAGACATTGCTCAAGAAATATGATACCGGTGTCATATCAATAGGAAATATGCTAAGGATAGCTTTCTCTTCTGTGGCAGAAAATGACATAGAAAGCCTGTTTGAAAACATCTTCGCCGCTTGCAATGACGTAAAACATGGTGCTTCTTTATGATGGATGAAAAAAATCGTGCGAAGCTGGATAAATTGAACAACCAGTATGTTATTGATATTGTAGAAAGATATTCTAAATTATGCAAACCAAGCAAGATAACTGTCCTTACAGGTTCCGAAGAAGATAAGAACTATATCAGAGAACTGGTTTTTAAGAACAAAGAAGAAGCGAGGCTATCCACACCAGGACATTCAGTTCATTTTGACGGCTATTATGATCAGGGAAGAGATAAGGAAAAAACAAAAGTTCTGCTATCCGGTGATGAAAGACTTAGCAAATCAATCAATACTGGCGACAGGGACAAGTGTCTTGAGGAAATTTTCTCTCTCATGGATGGAATCATGAAAGGAAGAGAAATGCTTGTAATGTTTTTTTGCCTTGGTCCGACGGGTTCCAGATTTGCAATTCCTGCATTACAGATAACCGATTCCGCCTATGTCGCCCACAGCGAGAATATTATTTACCGGCAGGGTTATGAAGAGTTCAAGCATATGAATGGTTCAAAAGATTTCTTCCATTTTGTTCATGCTTCAGGGGAACTTGAGAACAGCGTAAGCAGGAATCATGAGAATAAGAGAATATACATAGACCTGAAAGAGAACCGGGTCTTTTCAGTGAATACCCAGTATGCTGGCAACAGTGTTGGCTTAAAGAAATTGGCAATGCGGCTTGCTATAAATAAGGCCAACCACTCAGACTGGCTTTGTGAACACATGTTTCTGATGGGTGTAGAACCAGAAGGAAAGAAAAGAACAACATATTTTTGTGGAGCGTTTCCGAGTGCCTGTGGAAAAACGTCAACAGCCATGATACCAGGCCAGAAAATAGTTGGTGATGATATACTCTACCTGAGACGGGGCGCTGACGGAAAGATGTTTGCAGTAAACGTCGAGCAAGGGATCTTCGGCATCATACAAGATGTCAATCCAATAGACGATCCTCTTATTTATCACACCCTTGTTACGCCAAGGGAACTTATTTTTTCAAACATACTTGTAGCCGACAACAATCCCTATTGGCTTGGAATGGAAAAAACGCTTCCCGAGGCAGGCATAAACTATGCAGGTCACTGGAAAACTGGTAACATAGGTCCAGATGGCAACGAGATTTTACCGGCGCACAAAAACGCACGTTATACAATAAAGATACAGGAACTTCCAAATGCTGATGTAAACCTGCATAATCCAGACGGCGTTCTAGTTTCTGTGATTATTTACGGAGGTCGTGATCCACACACCTCACCACCAGTTGTTCAGTCCTTTGACTGGCAGCACGGCGTATTTATCGGCGCATCACTTGAATCAGAAACAACTTCAGCTACGATTGGCCAGGCAGGAGTGCGCAAGCATGACCCGATGGCTATTATAGATTTCCTTGTAGTTCCACTAGGGGCGTATATTAACAATCATTTGAAGTTTGGATCAGCCACAAAACCACCAATAGTTTTCACGACAAACTATTTCCTTAAAGAAAATGATAAATATCTCAATGAAAAGACAGACAAAAAAATATGGTTGCTTTGGATGGAGGGACGCTTTCACAACGAATATGGTGCAATAAAAACACCGATTGGTTTCATCCCGAAGTTCGAAGACCTGAGAGGCCTTTTCAAAGCAGTTTTCAAAAAGGAATATTCGAGAGAAGCCTATGAAAGGCAATTCTCAATAAAAATAACAAACCTTCTCGAAAAGCTTGAAAGAATAGAAACAATATATAAAGAAGAACACGACATTCCACAGGAGCTTTTTGATCAGATTCATCAACAGCGCGAGCGGCTGCTGAAGGCAAAAGAAAAATATGCAAAAGAAGTTGTGTCGCCGTTTGAATTTTCTAAGAATTAAATTCTTACTACACCGGCAAGGAAAGCTGCAGCGTCTTTTGCCGCTCTTACATTCTGCACATCTGTGAAGTCATGTGTGACACCTTTTAGTTCAATCATCTTGCAGTTCGGAAGCATTTTGAATAGTTTTCTGCTCTGGCTTATTGGAACTACGTCATCCTTTGTGCCATGTATTATAAGAACAGGGCACTTTATTTTTCCTGCAGTCTTGTAAGCGGTGTATTTCCTGCAGTCTTCGCTGAATTTTTTTCCTTCCTTGTTTGCAAGCATACACTTTATGTAAAATGACGGAGGAGCTTTTACTATTAAAGCTGTCGGCATGATTTTTGGTGCTGATAGAAGGGAAACCATACCGCCGAAACTGGAGCCGAACATGCAGATTTTTTTGTACCCGGCATTTCTCGCAAATTTCGCAACGTCAAGCATGTTTCTTATGCCTATTGAAAGTATCATATCTTTGAATTTGCCTTCACTTTCTCCGTGTCCGTAGAAATCAAAACAGACTGTCGCAAAACCGGCTTTTTTAAATGCATCTCTCATTTGCGGAACTGTTCTGCCGTTTTTACTTGTAGTCCAGCCATGTGCCAATATAACAAGCGGCTTTGCTTTGTTGCCTTCTGTTACTAGGCATATTTTCTTTCCGCCGTAGCTTTTAATGAATTTTTTCATGCTTATCAAATCTTTACTGCACCTGCAATAAATGCTATCAGGGCAATGAGCATAGCAATTTTGATAAGCTTAGAACCGTATTTGGCTGGGGCTACGATAGCTGAAAGGAACACTATATCTGCGAAGAGGACAAAAAAGAGGTACATGATGCCCAGCATGCCGAGAATGTAAGGCACAAAGCTGAATGCAACTGCTACTATGAGAAAGGTGTTGCCTATTATTCTGGTCTTTACAACGCCTAATTTTATGGCCAGACTGTTTACGTTGTATCTCCGGTCGCCCAGCGCATCGTCTATTGTCTTGTAGATTTCCCGTGCCGTATTCGAAAGGAAAGCAAGCAACGCGAGCGGTAAAACTGGTATGTAGTCTCCGATTATTATGCCGCCGAAAACAAACGTAAGACCAACAAGGCCGCTGACGATTAGGTTGCCTATCAATATTGTCTTCTTGAGGTGGGCAGCATAGGCAATGAGCAAAGCCGATACAATAACAGCCGTGATAAATGCTTCAAAGCTTATCATGAAGGCTGCGGCATTTCCGATGATAAATAAAATTCCTGAATACGCCAGTGCAGCTCGCTTGGAAACCTTTCCAGAAGCAAGTGGTCTATTGGGCTTGTTTAGCTTGTCAATTTCTATATCAAAGAAATCGTTTATGGCCATGCCGCCGCCGGATATGAGAAAAACGGTCACCATACCAAAAATTATACTGTTGTCCGGAACAAATAACGCGCCTGCCAGCAGAGTGCCTATCCAAACAGCTATAACTGACATGATTCCATTAAGCGGTCTCATGAGTTTTATGTAAGAGTTCATATATTTACTTGACAAAGGGGTTTTTTAAGATTAAACATTTGAAGTTTCCGTGAGTCCAAACTTTTCTGCAACACTTTGAAGATCTCTTTTGAATAGTGCTGGATTGAATTCAGTATAATATGTTTCAACAAAAACAGGGTCTTTTTCTGCAAGGTAATTAAAAACAGCTTGCCATTCGGTTTGTAGAACCGTTGTTGTTAATATTCTTCTTAACACACGCCTTCTGTTTCGTGCGTCAGCGGCGGATTTAGAAGCTGCATCTTTCAGTTCTGGCCTTCTTTCATAACGTTTCATTCTCCTATTAATGGCACGGCTCATGCATTCCCTTCTTTCAGCTACGTATTGTGGATTTGACATTTTGGCTTTTAAAATTTCTCCTACACGCGATCTATCATGGGTGTTTATACCTAGTGCATTAAGATCTTTTCGAAGCGTTTGACGTATACTTCTGGAATAATGCCCTAGAATATATGGATATTTTCTTAGCTTATCTATAACTTCGGCGGGTGAAACCGTTCGCGGTTTTTCATACACCCCTTTTTCATTTACTCTGCCATATTCAAGTTTTACAAAACCAAGCAACATTTGCTGCCTTCTTTCGACGGAAACTCTTCGCTTATCTATGTAGCCCTGGATATTTCCTAATTTATGATCTGGATTCCTGTGGAACTCGTGCATTTGTCCTATTTTAAATGCCATTGCCGGGGTTACTTCAATTTCTGTTAGCGAGCTTTCATCAATCATGACACCTATTTCTTCGTCTGTCATGCCATAGGTATGCAAGTCTTCCTGCCGAAATATGTTAATTGGCGGTGTTGTTACAGCATATTTGATAAGGGCTTCTTCTGCAGTTTCGGAATTTAAGAAAGCGTATTCTCTTATTCGTTTGTCATCTAATTCGTAGGCTATCATGCAATACTAAAAACACTAATTATATAAGCAGAAAAAAGATAGCGAAATAGTAGAGAAGAAATAACACAAGAATTAGACTTTCTGTCCGCGTCTTTCCTTCGCCTTCAAGCGAAGCTGTTTTGAGCCGCATTTCCTGCATTTTATTTTATGTATCTTGACCTTGTCAGGAGCTGCGCGTATCTTTGCGTTGCATTTCATGCAGATAAACATGTTCTTGAACATCCTGTTTGCAATTGGTTCGGGCATTTTCTTTGCCATTTTGTATCACTATCATTTCATTCCGGGATAACTTATAAAAAGGGAACTGGCGGCTACTTTTTGGCGTTTGCCCAGTCCATTTGAAAATATGTTTCCCAGGAGTATGCCAGTACCTTGTTATGAACTAGAATTCCCAGGGGCTTTTCTGTCCATATTAATAAGCCGACCTTGTCATTCCTTATTATCATCTCCGTTAGTGGCTCAAAGCCCTTTGACATGAATCTAATTTCTGTATTACTGTCATGATATCCAAATTTTTTAGCCCATTCCTTCAAGGACTCGTTAAAAAGAAGTTTTCCTTTTATTCCTTTTGCAGCACGTTTTTTATGATAATTAAGCCACCAGGCATTGCCTAACATAGTAGATTCCAGCGGGGAACCCATTGTGTGGTGTTCTTTTCCACCAGCGTCCAAAAGCTCTAGAAGAAGTTCCTTTACGCCCCTTATACCTCGGAATAAAACCGCATCTGTCCTGTCCTTTGACAGAGATTGTTTTGCTGCAAGAAGCGGCAAAATTTCATTCAGCTTGGATTTCTTCTCATCAATATATTCAATAATGTTTTTAGGATCTGATGCCTTATAGGTACTCATTTTTCCCTCCTTTATAGAAGAAACTAGACCCTTTTCCATGAGCC
>JBBSYB010000005.1:0-4463 GCA_038045465.1 Candidatus Aenigmatarchaeota archaeon
TCGAAAGATTTAAATAGTCTAAAGGATAAAATTAGAAAGTGATTTTATGAAGAAAATTGAGCTAGTCTACTGCTATGTGCTGGAACAGGCGCTGGAAAAGAAAAGAAGAAGCATGACCCAGGCAGAGATAGCGGAAGCGCTAGGCATATCTTTGAGCACAGTCAATGCGGCTGTTGGACATCTCAGGAAAATGGGCGCGGTGCGCGTCAAACTTAGAAGTTTTGAAGTTGCGGACATAAAAAAGATACTGTATTACTGGGCGAGCATCAGGAATGTCGACAAGGATATAATCTATGCCACGAGGGCGGACATGTCTGTTGGCGAGATAGAGAAGAACATGCCGCCTGGCGTTGTATATGCGGCATACAGCGCGTACAAGATGAAATTCAAGGATGTGCCTGCTGATTACTCGGAGGTTTATGTTTATGGCGATCTGGAAAAAGTAAAGAAAAGATTTCCGCCGTCGAAAAACAAGCCGAATTTGTTTGTTATGTCCGGACTGGGCGGAATGACCATTGCAAACATATTTGTTGACTTGTGGAATATGAGAGAGTGGTACGCAAAGGATTTTCTGACAGCAATGGAGGCGAAGCTGCATGAAAAATGAATTCTGGCATGACATCCAGACAGAGAAAAGCTGGAAAATACTTCAGAAAATGAAGGATAAATTTCCGTTCGTGCTAATAGGAGGATGGGCTGTTTATCTCTGGACACTGGCGCAGAAATCAAAGGACATAGACATCATAGTCGATATCAAAACTCTTGCCGGCCTGAAGAAAAATTACGACCTCAGGAAAAACGAGATAATGAAGAAATATGAAATCAAGATGGATGAAATAGACATAGATATTTACGTCGATCATTACTCGCAACTTGGAATACCTATAGAGGATGTTGAAACGACCAAAATAGAGGGATTTGAAGTGGCGAAGCCTGAGTTCCTGCTTGCCCTGAAGCAAACGGCTGAAATTTCGAGAAAAGAAAGCAACAAAGGCGAAAAAGACAGGATAGATATATTCGGAATGCTTTTGAAATGCGACATAGATTTTAAAAAATATACGAAAATTCTTGGCGGCAGGAATGATTTCATGGAAAGGCTGATATATATAATTAAAACCTTCGACGAACCGAATTATTTTGGCATGAACCCGCGCCAACTGAAGATAGCAAAAGGTGATATAATTAAGAAAATCAAAACCGCTTAGTGATTATAACGCTAAAGATGCTGAAGTAATATATACTTTAAAAAATAGTAATTTATTTAAATACTAAGATTTATAGTAATTAGATGTCAGAACAAAGTATCGTAACGAGAGGCGGCCAAATAACGCTCACGAAAGAAATACGCGAGAGGCTGGGAATAAAAGAAGGCGACAAAGTTATACTGAATATTTCGGGTGATACTGTTATGGTTAGCAAAAGAGACCCAAAGATTTTTGACAAATTTGACGATTTCTTGCCTCAACGATTCGATAATGTCCTTAGCAAAATAAGGCTCGATGAGAAAGAACGATTAAGAAGGCTTGGGATAGTAGAATGAGAATAGTTTTAGATACGACAATTGTTGTAGAGATAGACAGGAAAAATGAAGATACGATTAATTTGATTAAAAAACTCATAGCCAAGGATCATATCATAATTATCAGCACAGCAACTGTTTCTGAAATACTTACGGGATCTTATCTAAGAAAGGATTTCAGCAAAGCGGTATTGACGGCCAAGCAAATTATGGGACAATTCTTATGGACAGATCTTGACAGTTCTGTGGCCGAGAAAACAGCCCAATACATGGCTTACCTTATAACTGAAGGAAAAATTATAGAGTACCCTGATGCTGTCATAGCAGCGTCATTCAAAATAGAAGATGCGGACTATCTTCTTACCTTAAACAAATCTCATTTTGAAAACCTTCCTGATCTTAAGGGAAAAGTTCATACGCCGAAGGAATTTGCAAAGATAATGAAGTGATTAATATGAAAACAAAACCAAGGAAATTTATCAAAAAACCCACTGAAGAATATGAAATAAAATTCTGGAAAGACTGGCTGGAGGCGGATCCTGTCAAGAGATTAGAGCTCGTCAAAAAACTCCCCCTGTTTGGTATGTGCCTAAAAATGAAGGATGAAAAATTTTGGAGAGGATCGTTCTCGAGTTTAATTAATGGTTATTTCGAAGACCTGGAATCTGCAGTCCTCACGAAAGTACGGCTGGAAAAGACTAAGCGAAGCGGAAAGCGGTAAAATCAATCCCTAAACAGGAATGGATAAGACCAAAGACTTAAAATTGGATACAAACCTTTATTAAGACTTTGGTACATATATTATGAATGCAAGAGGAAAAACATTTATCGGCTTTGAAAGAAGTAAATGCCTACATAGATGAGTCTTTGTCGAAAGGCATTATTCAAAGACAGAGATTGCTTATGGCAGCGCTTTCCCTAGGTATGCAACACATTGTTGAGATGTGGCTGCACAGGTCCCGTGCTATAAAACCCGGTGCAACGGTAAAGCACGAAATTTTTAAATCTGAAGAAAGAAAACTTAAAGTCAAGCTTGCCGGTACACTGACTAAAGATATAAACAGCCTGAAGAATGCCAATGCCATACTTTCTATGGCGCGCGAAATCGAACGCAACAGGGACGACATAATCTATGGGGCCCCTTTGCAAAACGACAGGATTCTGCGGGAAAAGATAGACGCCTTCTTTGAACTCAAGAAGGCAGTTAAAGAAGCGGTCGGTGACATAGAATGAAACGCCGCGCTAGCATCAATACTTTTGAAGTATTCCGCTATGCCACGTTTGCCGCGGCTCATCTTATTTCAAGCCTTTCTGAAAGCGAATTAAAGCGTGTGCGCAACGTGGTGCTTTTCGGCAGCGCAGCCCGTTTCACCGCTTCGGAAGAGTCTGATATAGATATATTTTTTGATGTTTCAGGTTCGAAACGTTTTCAGCTTTCTTTAAGAAGCAAACTTAACAAGGCTGCTGATCAGTTTTACCTGACCAATGACGCTCTTGGATTCAAATCAAGAGGCATAGACAACGAGCTTAGCATAAAGGCAGGGAACCTGAAAGAGTGGAGAGAACTTGCGCAAAGCATAGCATCGCATGGGATAGTTCTTTATGGCAAATACAGTTCCAAGCCACCTGGCGTCATGGCGTATACTATTTTATCATGGGAGTTACCTGGAAAGGCCAAGGGTGCTTTGCTCAATAAAATATACGGCTATAAGACCAGTAAAAAGCGTTATCCCGGCCTTCTTGAAAAAAACAAAGGCATAAAACTGGGCAGGGCTGTTATCATGATGCCTGCACAAAACAGCAACGTTTTCATAGACGTTCTGGAAAAATATAAAATAAATTATTCCAGGCATGACGTATGGGCGTAGATACACGGCGACGTACGCCGTATTTTTTAACCACTCTAAAGGTTTCTGTTTGGATAGGATTTGGCTTCAAGCAACTATACTTACTGGCGACAAACAAGGTACTCTACGAGAACAATCCTCTATTCATGATAACTTCCAGCTGCATAATTTTCAGTTTCCTGCTTTCGGTTTCCTGAATGCTCGGTCCTGATAATAGCTGACGTATTTTTTATTTTTCAGAAACTTGTCAATAGTGAGCACCAGTGACTTATAACCTCTCCCAGCATTTCCGATATTTTCGAGGGCTTTTTTGTAGTTCTTGATAAATTTAGCATAGTAAGAGTGAAATAACTGTGGTTGCACGTTCAGCCTGAATTTTTTGTTTAATTTCTCTATAACTTTGTTTGTGAGCAGACATGTTGTAATTTCATTTGAATCTGTAGGTAGTCTCAAGCTTTTGCTTGGATTTTCAAAACAGCCTTGAGTATTAACATGAATGAGCTCATGAACTAACAGCTTAATAAAAGTGTCCTCTGTTTCATTTCTAATGCCAAAAAATATCTTATTGCCTATTACTGTCCCGCCGGAATATATGGACGGAATAATACAAACCTCTTTTACAGTCCAAACAATTTTTGTGGTTTCTTCAATAGAATCAACAATAAAACTACCATACTGATCACATACATTTTTGATGATAGCTGCATTGGATTTGATATTTTTTCGTTCCTTTTTCCACTCTATGTCATGCAGTTGCTCGGTCTCGCTTAATACGCTCTCGAAAGCTCTGGTAAAGTTTTTCAGATCTATTCGTGGATGTCTTTCAAAGGAAAACATGAGTGGAGCTGAGAAACCTATAGCTCTTTTTGTGAGTTCTTTGGGCACGCTTTTCATGAGACCTCTTTTAATCCACGGCCATCGTTCTATGTTCAGAACATTCCATAGGTAACATGCAAACGCAATGTTCTTGTTCACCACGAGTTTTAATTTCATAATTATAAATTCACTATACTATAAGTAAGTCGATTAAATTCTGTTAGCATATGATTTATAGAGCAAAGATAAGGATAAATAAATTGGTACTTCTACGAAATACC
>JBBSYB010000006.1:0-1483 GCA_038045465.1 Candidatus Aenigmatarchaeota archaeon
AGCAGAAATGTATTTGGCTGGTCCTTGACAGGAAACTTCACATAAACAGAAGGATCTGCAACATTTGTATATTCTATCTCATTGTACGCGACAGCTGTTTCACATCTAGGACATACATGAACTGGATAAAATCCCTGATAGAGCAGGCCTTTTTCAAACGCGATCTTGAATGTCGCCCACGCGCCTTCTATGTAATCATTTGTCAATGTGAGGTAGGGATTTGACCAATCCATCCACACACCTAGGTCAATGAACTGCTGGTTCATTATGTCTATGTACTTTGTCGCGAACTTCCGGCATTCTTGTGTGAATTTTTCTATGCCAAGTCTTTCTATGTCACTTTTGGATTTTATTTGTGACTCCTTCTCAACCTTGTTTTCTATAGGCAATCCATGAGTATCATAGCCCGGCTGGTCCCACACATTAAATCCGTTCATTCGCCAAAATCTTATGTATGCGTCCTTGAGTATCTTGTTCCAGGCGGTTCCCATGTGAATTGAACCGGTTGCATAGGGCGGTCCATCTACAAAATAGAATTTCTTACCGCTTCTTTTGCTTTTTTCATAAATATTATGACTTTCCCAGAAGCGCTTTATTTCCTCTTCCTGAGTTTTTTGCATAAGATCACTGGTGTATAATTTTAAATGTTGGTTTATATGCCTTCTATTGACCCATATAGTGAAGTACCTTTCTAACATGCTGTGGCCGTGTTAATCGATAATTGCCGTTTCCCATAGACCGAACTGGAAAATCCTTCCCATTCACATCAATATAGATTATGTCGGAACACGGATCAGGGTCGTCAAGTAACACAGGAAACTTTCCAATTGGGCTACCACAGAATCCATATACAGTTACGTCTCTAGATATCATACTTTCTCTTGTCATACAGGGCATTTTTCTACACCTCTTTTTTTGATAGGTTTGTCCCTGCCAAAAATCTGAAGGAATAGAAGCAGGGTCAAGTCATCGCCATTTTAGGCAATAATAATCTGAATCGTGCTGAATCTAATGATATTGCATATTATGTTGTTCAGCACGTACTTCATACCGATATCCTTATTATTATAATTTATAAGCTTTCCAACAATCAGGAAAATATGGAGTGCGAATTGTGCGGTCGTAATGCCCATCTGGTTCAGGCAGAGATCGAGGGAACTGTATTATCTGTTTGCGATACATGCTCCAATCTAGGCAAAAGGGCTGCAATAAGCGTAGCGCTAGTCGATAAACACCAGAGCAGAATGGATTTCAATACAATAAATCCCAGCTTCTCAAAAATCATAATGAATTCGCGCACCAAGGCAGGGCTCAGTCTAGAGGACCTGGGAAAGAAGATAAACGAGAAGGCTTCGGTATTGGAACGCGTTGAGCGTGGTATGCGTCCTACGGATGAGCTTGCTAAAAAACTGGAAAAAGCGCTCAAGATTAAGCTACTGGGTTATCAGGAAGAGTAGCCCACCTCTTTATTAAATATTCTTAC
>JBBSYB010000007.1:0-3339 GCA_038045465.1 Candidatus Aenigmatarchaeota archaeon
GTTTATGCCACGAAATATTGGACGAAAAGTAGTAGGTATAGTCGGTGCTGCTGCATTTGTTGCCGCAGGCGTAAACGTAACTGATTATATAATTGCGAGAGGTAGGTTATCCCAAGGCTATACTAGGGCTCAGATAGAGGAAAGATTTGACTACAATAAATTAATGGCAAATGGCGATCCTTTGGGTGCTGTCTGCTCTGTTATCGGAAAACCGGGCAGAGACCTTGCATACCGAAAGTAAATAATTCTTCTCAGGCAATAACCTTTATTAATTCAGATGTTGTTAATATCTGAAGTGACCTGTCAGCAACCACCGCTCTTCGGAGTGAGGAAGCTCTGTCCACCCACGAAAATTTGCTATGCAAGTTTCCGTAACAATATGGAAGATGGGCGAAACGGCGTAAAAGCCACTTTGCCACAATTCATGGGCGAGAGTCTATTGCAGGGAAGAACAAAATTCTTCCCGCACAGGTTAAGCATCGCTTAACCTTGTGCTGGTGAACAGAAACGAACTTACTAGGCTGAGAGTAAAAGAGCATAAGACCGAGCGGCACCTTCGGATGCCAGTTCGTTTGTGCTGTTTTGCTTTTTGATGCCTAAACGCGACTTCGGTCGCAGTAAGATGAAACGGCACCGCACATATGGGTGCAAGCAGGCAATTGCCATAATAAGCGCTTAGATAAATGTTGCACAGCCTTTTCTTTTTCCAAATCCTAAGAAGCAAAAGCTTCTTGGATTTCTGGGAAGACTCTGTCTTCACCAGAAAAGAAAACGCTGGCGAAAAGAAAATTCGCAAGTGAAATGAAGGCTGACAAAAGACAGGCTATGGCAGGTCACTACTTTTTATTATTTCTCTGGATATTTTTCCTAGAAACAGCAAAATAAATTACTCAACTTCCAATTCCTGCTTCTTCAATTCCTCATCGACAGCCTTGCTCGTAACGAGATTGTTTATCTCTATCAGGTTTTTGGCTATCGGGCTTTCCGTGTTCAGCTTGTAGAGCTTGGCGCGGCCTACCTGCCTTGTTTCTTTCACAATGCCTTTCTCAACGAGCCTGAAGAAAAACGAGTGCAGCGTGTTCCAACCAACACCGCTTTCTTTTGCTATGTCTGTCAAAGAGTAGTCAAATTCCCTGTAAGTCATTAGGAAGTCTAGAACTTTGATTAAAGGTGAGTTTCCGAATACTTCCATAAATGCTGTAACCGATTGACGTTCCTCGAATATCTGTTTGTTTCTATCTTCCATACAAATTCACCTTATAACTAATGAAAAGATAAGTTTAAATATCTATTTTATTAGTATATAACTATTATTTCAGTATATTGAACTATTAAAATGGTGATTAGATGGATGATAGCGAATTAAAAGCCGCTGTTCTGCGTAAGATGTTGATGCACAGATGGATAGGCGGGAAGCATACGGCTCTTGACAATATACCAAAAGGATTTCCTCCTCATGTAAGAAATGATATTGCTAGAATTACTGAAGATTTGATAAGAGAAGGTTTCATTGTGAGAAAACCGACAAGCTACGGCGAACATGTTTATCTCAATCCGAAACGAGTTTATGAAGCGAAGAAATTGGCAGGAATTGTCTGACCTTTGTTGGTCGCCTTCCTTTTCTGGACTGGACATGGCAGGTCACTACTTATATTTTCTTCATATATAGTGATTGTATGACAATAAAAATTCCGAAGGGAAAGTTTGCAGTAAAAGTTTATCGAGGAAAAGAAGGAATCAAGGGAGTTGTGGAAGCGTTCGGAAAGACGCAGAGGAGTGGCGATACCATTTACAGCTTCGGCTATGAAGGTGGTTTTGATAGGGTCCTTGGAAGTGAATGGTGGAAGAAGGCAACCCGTACAAAATGGCCGAAAACAAAATTTGCAGGCGTATTTTCTTCCCATGAGCTAGCTAGCAAGCCTCACACGAAACGGGCTAAAGTACGATATGTCAAGGCCGGAAAGGGAAACATTGAAGTTGCTATTTGGAAAGATAGCGTCAGAATATTTCTGCTATCAAAATCAACCCCTTCCGTGATAGTGATCAGAAATCCTGAGATTGCAAGAGGCTTTATGAATTATTGGAAATTCCTGTGGAGTAAAGGTCAGGAAGCCAAGAGACGACTATAGTTTTGATAGCAAATCTTTCCTGTATAGAGTATGGCATGTCACATTTATGCTTATGATGGGCTAATGGAAATCGTTAGCCCATCTTCATGTTTATAGCTCGTTGTTCTTCTAACGCTAAAACGGCCAAACCCCGTTAATTTTCTAACACCTTCGGATCCAAACCGTTAAGAAATCTGATTTAACCCGTTAAATTCATAACACATTGAGTAACCTATCGTCAGAAAATAGGTTATCAACTAGAAATGCGACAGTAAATTGAGAAAATAGTGTCGTTTGTACCAGCTTACTGACAAAGGAAAGGAGGTTTTGCGAAATTTGAAAAAATAGTTTACACCATCAAAAGAAACAGCCAAAGCGGAACATAAATTAATTTTCCGTCTTTCTCTAATTTGTCTACTGTGACAACGATGCCAAAAGGAGCCCGTCCATTTTCTACAAATTCGCGTATTGCTTTTACATCCGGCTTGTCTATCCTGTTCCTATACTTTACTTCTATGGGAAGCACATGCTCCATGCAGGCCAGTATTATGTCTATCTCGTTGCCGTTTTCTCTCCAGTAAAACATGTCTGGCCGGTCTTTGCTGGTTAGGTTAAATTTTAATCTGAGGCAGTGATTGAATACAATAGTTTCCACTAACTTGCCCAATTCGTTCCCGTCCTGGACAACAGATTCAGCAAATGAGTTGTTTATGACATTTCTCAGACCAACGTCGTTTATGTAGAATTTTTTGACTTTCTTCTTCACACGCTTGCTTTTGCCGTGGCGAAAATTATCGGAAACGGAGACTATAAATGTGTCCCGCAAGAAACCTATGTATTCTTTTATGATAGCAGAATTTTCCTCAAGGTCTCTGGCAATTGTTTCCATGTTCAGCATCGAGGACGTATTTCTGGCCAGGTAAACGAGTATGGCTTCCATTAGCTGTGGCTTTCGTATGGAATATGTTTGTTTTATATCAGAATTAATTACATCCCTGTAATTTGTCGTAAGGCTTTCTACGCATTTTTTGAATTCAGGCTCTTTTACAACTTTCGGATATCCACCTTTAATTATCTAATTGGTCAGCAGAGCCTTGAAATATGTTTCTTCAAGAGCAAGCTGCTTGTAAGCGTCCTGAAATTTCGAATATAAGCCGTTTATATCGGCCTCTGACATATCTTTTTTCTTCAGTATATCTACCAAACTATCTTTCAATGTTTTTTTAATCGA
>JBBSYB010000008.1:0-2509 GCA_038045465.1 Candidatus Aenigmatarchaeota archaeon
CGAACCTCCGGTTCGATGCAATTTTGGGTAAACCCCAAAAACGATGAAAGTCGTGAGATTTTCATCCATGAGATTCGTGAGATGGAGTTCATGACATCGCTACAGTTTTTATCTGGAGTTGACTTATGATGAAAAGAGTTATATTGGACACATCGGTATATGGCGAATTGATCAAGGAGACTGACGTTGTAGACAAGTTAGTAAGTATAGTGCCATCTAATTACGTGCTTTACGGCACAAAAATTATAAGGGATGAGTTGAGAGACCTTTCCAAAGATGCAAGGTTTGAAGGCAGAGGCAAACGAAACTTATTGCTCAGCTTATACGATACGCTGATTAAAATGGACCATCATAACTTGGATGTGTCCTCACTGATAGAGATAATAGCCAGCGAGTTTTATAAAAAATACAGGGCCAATGGAGGATCCAGATCTCTAAGGGACATGATAAATGACTTTAGGATCGTCGCCTGCGCGTCTTTCTATGGACTTGACATAGTTGTATCACATGACGAAAAGAGCATGCTCGCCAAAGAATCAGTCAAAGCGTATAATGTCGTCTGTGAAGAATTCAATCTCACTATTCCTAATTTCATGCCTTACAGAAAATTCAAGGAGATGATTAGTCGTGATTAGAAGACATCCTGATAAATCTATCCAAAGCTTTATTGAATTCAGGGTCCTTCTTAGCCTTCGCAATATCTTTTCTGAGTTTCTTCCATTCTTTCGTGTCAGCAAGAGTTTTATTTTTCATAATACTCACGATATATTAATAAGATTTAGAATATTTAAAAGGAGATATTCATGAAACCGCCATTCCAGAAAGACAGGAAACTGAACTTATCTACGCTGGAGGACTGGCCGAGGAAGATAAGGGAAGATAGAGCAGCGGCTGTTGAAAAGCAGGTTGACAAATGCCCCTACTGCTCGTCGAAAAAGATAGTCAAGCGCGGGCTGCGGAAGAAAAAACTTGAAGTCGTTACCACTGATAATAACGGCTACAAGGGAATTTCATACGAGAGGATTACGCCTGTCTTGACCGGGGCTATACAGGAAATGAATAAAGAAATCGAGCAGATGAAAAATGAAAACAATCAGTTGAAAGCTCTTGACACAGAAAATCAAAAACAAATCGACTCTCTTACAGCGCGCATCGCCTCTTTGGAAGCGAAAATAAAATAAAAAAGTGATAATCGTGAATAAAAAAATAATATTAAGCGCGGGGGTTTTACTCGCGGCGCTTGAAGCTAAAAAATGATAAATATGACGAAAGACATAATATGCAGGGGTGGACGCGTGAAGATTATTGCGGCATTACTTTTGTTATTCTTTGCATTGTTTTCAGTTGACACAAGCTCAAGGAGAATATTTGTATGAAACGAGTGATACTAGACACAAACATATATGGAAGAATAATTGAGAGAAAAGAACGCGAAATTATAGAAAAAACTTTAGACGGTAAAACAGATGTGATTATATACGGGTTTGATGTTGTAAGAAAAGAACTCAGAAAAATTTCAAGCAATGTCAGATATGAAGGCGTACACGTTAGGATGGCTCTTCTTAGTCTTTACGACAATATAGCGAAGACTCATATATATATGACAACCTCTTTGATAAAGAAGCTCGCCGACGAGTACTATGATATTTACAGGCAATTAGGCGGAAAAGAGAAAAGAGAGGAAATAATAAATGACTTTCTGATAGTTGCCTGTGCTAGCATACATGAACTTGACTTGGTTGTTTCAGATGACAATAGAACTATGCTAAATGAATCTGCGATAAAGACATATAACATAGTGAATAAATTAAGAAGTTATAGTACGCCAGATTTCATTCACTACGACGCTTTCCGGAGGTCGATAGTCTAATGAATTCCTTTATACCTTTGCGAAATTCCGGGTCCTTATTAAATTCCTCTATCTTTGCCCAGAACTTGTCATCTTGTTTCATGAAAAATAAATGCCCGGCCAAATACTTAAAACTATCCTTGATTATGCTTGCTGCCTTGGTTACATTAGTTGTTCCAGTCTACGCGGACGCTAGTACAAATGTAACGCTCCTCTACGGCTACAATGGCACGCAGTGGGTGCCGCTCAGAACACTACCGGACGGCACGCTTGACACGACACTTAATCTTTCGGAAAGCGTCGGGCTCAATCCAAAAGCAAACAACACCTATGATATTGGTTCGGCAGCTTTGTTGTGGGCCAACCTTTATGTGCGCTCCATACGCGGCGGCTCTGGTCCGCTTTCGCTTTTCGCAGGCGGCAATGAAGTCATAACAATACTTGCTAACGGCAACGTGGGAATTGGAACGACAACACCCCAAACTAAATTGGATGTTGCGGGCGGCGCGAACATAACAGGCGACCTTCTTGTCAGCAACGTGAGCATACTTACACGACAATCAGCGGACAACACGACGACTTATGCACTACTCGGACAGAAATTGAACCTCACAGGCGGAACTCTGTCAGGCTCATTGACAGGAACAACAGGAACATTCG
>JBBSYB010000009.1:0-4753 GCA_038045465.1 Candidatus Aenigmatarchaeota archaeon
GCATAGATGCCCTAACTGCGGACTGAATATACATAGAGACCTCAACTCTGCTAAACTCATACTGTCGAAAGCAGATACCGTTGGAACGACGGAATTTCAAGCCTGTGAAGAAGGGAGTTCCTCTCTTGGAGCAATCCTTGAGAGTAGCCCTTCTGCGAAGTAGGAAGCCATTCAACTTGTTGGATGGTAGTTCACAGCAATAATAGAATACTTAACCTTAAAATTCAAGTGTATAAAAAGGCTCGGTAAATTATAGTTAACCAAAGGAACATGATATTATAATTTGGTTAACTATATGTGACCAACTTGTGTAATATTTAGAATAATAAGTTGGTCAACTATAATAGGGTTGGATGATTGTTGTATGATAGAACTAGAGATTGTAAAATTTTTCATTCACGATACATCTTTATTTTTGTTTAATTCCCTGATAATACCGGTAGCCATATTTTCGATATTCTTCTATATTTTCGGCATAATAGGCATTGCCCAGCGGAACGGTAAATACAAAGAGAAGAAAATGTCAAAGCTTCCAAAGGTCACAATACAGATACCTACTTTTAACGAGCCTGTGGCAATACGCTGCGCCGAGCAATGCCTCAGTATGGACTATCCAAAAGATAAATATGAAATCATTATAGGAGATGACAGCTCCAAGAAAGAAGTTTCGAATATGTTGGACGCTTTCGCAAAGAAACACAAAGGAAGAATAAAGATTGTACGCCGCAATACGAATGCAGGTTTCAAGGCAGGCAATGTAAATAACATGCTTCGTTATTCTACAGGTGATATATTGGTTATTTTTGACTCTGACTTTATGCCAACAAATGATTTCCTCCGCCGGATAGTTCAGCCGTTTAGTGATAATAAAGTTGCTTGTGTTCAGGCAAAGTGGTCTTATATTAACATGAATCAGAGCCCCACTGCAAAATTCGCTAGCACAGTTCTAATGGTATACCACAACATTCTCGCTAGATTGAACAATGCAGCAGGCGTCTCCCTGCTTTTCGGCTCTGGTGAAGCTGTTAGGAAAGATGTATTGGTAAAATTAGGCGGCTGGCAGGAAGGCAGCGTGACCGAAGATGTGGAGTTTTCTGTGCGCGCGCTGACAAAAGGTTACAAAACAGTTTATTTGCACGATCTCCAGGTTGGTGGTGAAGTTCCATATAATATTCGCTCTCTTCGCACGCAGCAGCGACGATGGGCCTATGGCAACATGAAAGTCTTCATGGAACACAAAAGAGATATATTGTTTGGAAAATTCTCCCTTATACAAAAGGCCCTGATGTCATTTACCATGTTGGGCTATATTTCATCCTTCTTTTTAGTCGCCTTCATGTTCTTTGGAGCAGTCTCTTTCATGACAGGCAATCCATCAGATATTAATGTTATGCGCCTCCTTACCGATGTTTTGATAAACTTTGTACTTGCATCCGGATTTACATTTGCTGGTATAGTATCTCTCTGGAAGGAAAATAAATTAAGTCATGTAATAGTCGTGTTTTTCTCCGCACTTACAATTGGAATTTTGGTGTCTCTTAGCGTGTGCAATGGCATTATAAAAGCTTTGATGGGAAAGCCCATGTACTGGATCGTAATAAGAAAGAAGGGCAATAATGAATTCATGCCTGATCTCTACGGACTTCACATACCTCTTAAACCGCGTTAGGGATTTGCATGATAGACACCTTTCTGATGGTATTGTTTTCTTCACTGGTATTTGCGAATGCCATTATGATAATAGTATTTCTTTTTCCCGACAAAAAAACAAAGACTGGGTTTTGTCCGCCGGTATCTGTTATAATACCAGCACACAACGAGGAAAAATATATTGCTTCAACCATTAAGAGTGTCCAGGATAGTGACTACAAAAATAAAAAAGAAATCATAGTTGTTGACGACGGGTCTAGAGACGCTACAGCAAAAATAGTTCGTGCTATTATAAAGAAGAACAAAAACGTAAGATTGTTCAGTATAAAGCATTCAGGAAAATCCGAAGCCATTAATTATGGGATCCGGAAAGCAAGATTTGATATTGTTGCGTATGTGGATGCTGACTCTGCTCTAGGTAAGGAAAGTTTGCTCAGACTTGTAGAGCCGCTTGCCGCAGAAAACACTGCTATTTCCTCCGGAGTCATAAGAGCCCGGGCCACAAACAATCCTTTGTCTTGGTTTCAGGATTTGGATTACATAGTTTCATCTAGTTGGAGATATGTCTGCGGCAAGCTCAACGCCATATACATTGCTCCTGGGTTTGCCGCATTTAAGAAAAAATTTATCCTTAAGGTCGGCGGATTCAGCAAGGACACGCTTACTGAGGATCTGGACACAACACTTGTTTTGAGGAAAGCTGGTTATGATGCTGCTATGACATCAGCTGTTATATTCACGTCTGTGCCATCAACGTTGCGCAGCTTGATAAGGCAAAGAATAAGATGGGGTCGCGGTTCGATACAATCAGCAAAGAAGCATTCAGATGTTATATTTTCAAGGAAAAGCTTGCTTAGCATGTACACATTTCCCATGCATTTGTTCTGGTACATGTTCGCGCTTATCTACATGCCTTTTGCAATCTACTGGGTAGTATCAGTTTATCTTAGTTCTTCCCTATCAACGCTGGGAACAATATTGTTTCTTGTAAAATGGTTTACTATCTATGGAATTGCAGACCTTTTTTATAACACTCTGAACGGCTCCTATGCACTGACGCCGCTTTTAGCATCAATCATGGTGTCCTGGCTGCTTTCCTTTGCTTACCTGCTTTTATCGATGAAGAAATTCTCCGGATTCAGCTGGAGAGTAATTTCTTACGTAGTAATGTTTCCCTACTTTTGGATGAACTTCATGATTCAAGGCCTGGTTTTGGTTTACGAATCCCTTACGCACAACAAGGGAAATGTTTGGAACAAGCACGACGGAAATTCTGTTTGAGTAAAAAGAGTAAGTATTACTTTAGCAGCGCCAGCGAACCAGTCACTTTGTTTATTTCCTCTTCCTTCGCAGGCCCTATGGCCAAAACCGTAGAGGTTCCAGGCTTAAGCTCTGTCAGGCCAGCATCAATAATTAGGGAACACGGAAGTCTAAGCTTTTCACATTTGGCTTTTAGCTCGCTCAATTCTCCCTCGCCTTTTACCTTGACAACAACTTTTTTCTGACCTTCTCTTTTCCATATCGAGAGAACATTTTTGTCAACTTTTTCTATGACCGAAACTGCTGCGTGGCTACACTGGGCAGCGAGCTTGCCTTTGCTCATTTTCAAATCAGTTCTGACAACAATCATCTGCTTGTACATAAATATCACTTGCCTTAACGACTATAAAACCCTGTTTAGTGCAGCGCCCAGAACATAGGAAGTTACCTTTGCGCTTTCTGTTACAGGCATTGACGAGCCAATACCATAACGCACACTAACCGGTACTTCTTTTATTTTCAATCCCTTTCTGACAGCTTTTATTATCATCTCCGCCTCAAATTCATACCGCCCTTTTTTTAATTGAAGATTAAAAAGGTCATTTTTTCTTATGGCCCTGAAACCACACAAAACATCACCGAGTCTTTTTCCCGCTGCTGCCGATACCATCGAACGCGCAAATTTATTTGAAAACTTCCTCTGGATGGGTATGTCTTTCATGTCACGTACACCGACAGCAATATCGCACGACTTTAGTGCTGCAAGGAGAGATGGTATTTCTCTTGCATCTAACTGCCCATCAGAGTCAATAAAAACAAGATTATTGTTTGTGGCGATTTTTGCGCCGGTTTTACAGGCAAATCCCTTTCCCCTGTTTTTGTTTAGCCTTATACAGATGCAACCTTCTGCTTTAGCTACGTCAAGAGTATTATCTTTTGATCCATCGTCCACTACTATTATTTCATGGTCACCCGTTTTCTTTACGGCTCTTATTACCTTGCCTATGTTTTTCCCCTCATTATAGGCAGGAAGTATTATGGATGCTTTCATATGCCTAATATGAAAGGGATTTTCTTAAAGTTTTGGGCTGCATTAGTTTTATGCAGCATTTGTATTCGCATGATGTGCTTGACCAGTTCCGCTCTGGCAGGAAGGAATTTTCTAATATTCATCTGAACTTCTGTATCTTGGAAGACATTAGTCTAGAGGGATTGACAATAAAAGATTCAACGCTTGAATTCGTATCCTTCCGCACCTCGAATCTGAAAAATGCCAGATTCATTAATTGTGATATGTTCTTTGTAAGTTTCTACGGTTGCACATTTGACTGTACAATTTTTGACAAGTGTAAGATGAATATCGTACGCCTTGACGACATGCATGTTAAAGACAGCTGCATAAAAAATTCCGATTTGTCGTTCTGTCCTATTATAGGTACAAATCTTGGAGAGCTAAAAATCCAGAACACGTCAGAGTTTAAAGTAATACGTAATATTTCTGAAGTATCTTATGAGGATGCCGAGCAGGCTTTCCGGATGATCGGCAGTCGGATAGAATTTTTGCCGATTGAAATACGACTGGACGTAGTAAAAGTGCTTAATAGAGTAGCAAACGAATTCAACCAACCCGATGCTGTTAAGCAAGGCATTGAAAAGAGTGATTACAAAAAAACAGGCTCAGATTATAACAAATCTGTAAATGCCTACAAAGCCCTTGATGCATTATCAGAGCAGATAAATGCCTACGGCAAAGAAGCTTACAAACAGAGAAAACCTTACGATAAGTAGTTACCACGGGTTCCTTTTAACGTGAATCCAGTACCCAAGGACATTGGCCAGCCAG
>JBBSYB010000010.1:0-12581 GCA_038045465.1 Candidatus Aenigmatarchaeota archaeon
TGGCCCCCATAATGGCCATAGCCATATTATTTGGAACCCACCATTTTCTCTGGAAGTTATAAGCGGCATCTCTATCTATCGACGCATAATGAACACCTTTCCCAACCCATCCTCTTTCCAAAGGCGTTCCCCTGAATATACCTGGAAGTATCATCGTATTTTCAATCCATGCCTCTGGGTTATCTTCATACTTATCTGCTTCATTTGTAATAGCATGTTGTTCAGGATCAAAAGCATCAATATTTGTTGAGAAGTGTTTAACTGTCCTGTGCATATGCATCAAGGCACCAGAAATATAAATTGTTTTGCACGTGCCATAAACATCTGTGTAGTACAAATCAGTTTCGCCATTCAAGTCCCCTGCTATATAATCAAAAAATCTAGAAAGTTCATCATCAATTAATATGTGCTCAACGAAATGGGAAACACCTGATGGATACCCGTTTTCATTAGCAGATCCTGCATTGACTCTGAGTCTAACAGAAGCGTTTCTTCTTCTTGGGGATTTTATAAGATAAAGAACAAAACCGTTATCATAATCTACTCGGCTTACACCAAGATCTTCATTCACTGGTATTAGTTTGTAGTCTGTCATAACATCTAAATGAATTTTAAAAGTGTTCTTAAAGTAATGCGAGGGGAGAGATTTGAACTCTCGTATCCATTCCTCGAAAGGCGTGCAAAGCGCGTCAGTCTCTAAGGAACAAGGCCCTCAACCTTGCGTGATTGACCATGCTACACGACCCTCGCGTAATATCTGTCTTAATCAATAAAGTTTTAATAAAGAAATAACCGGAGTCTATACGGACGGTGGAACAAATCTTCTTTGCTGGCCATCCACATAAAGTATTTCGTCGTCAGAATGAAGTGGCCCAAAAGTCTTTACCGATGGGTCAAGACTTGGAATTTCTGTACGGTCATCTATAACAAGATAGCAGCCATGTTTTCCATTATCAAAATACTCAAGTCTTCCAAAGAAAAGCAGCCCGGATTCAGCACTTCTAACGCCAATATTTTTACCCATTATGTCATCCAATACTATCGAGGACAAATAAGAACACATACAAAAAATAAAACATAAACAGTCTTAAAGCTTCTCAAAGGTTTTCTTCATCAGTAAAGCATCCTGCTCTATGTTAGGGCTTTCGCTTATTACAACGCCACCTATCCGAAACTCCTTCCATGTTTTGATAAGATCCCTGTAATTCATATCAGATTCCTTCAGTGTGAGGTGATTCTTTTCTCCCTTAGGTCCGTAGTTGATTCCTGACAAATGTATATGCATATTTTCTAAAGCAGTACGGCCGAGATGCCTTTCAATCGTTTCAAGAATTTGCTTAAATTCTTCTTTGGTATTGTACTTCCCATTTGTCCTTGCATGCAGGTGCGAGAAGTCGATACAAGGCAGAACGCCATCTACTTCACTGATTTTAACTAGTTCTTCCAGAGAACCAAACTGCGTTGCTTTTCCAGATATTTCAGGCCTTACCCATATCTTATTGCCTTCATCATGAAGTGTCTTTGTTATTGTCATTAGTTGTTTTTTAATTTTATCATAAACGCTGTCAGAAGGTTGCCCCATGTAATAGCCAGCATGAAAGCAAACAGACCAGCCACCACAAAGCCACGCTACTCTAGCAGCATTCAATACGCGCTGCACACTAGCTTTTGTTTTAGTGGCATCCGAATTAAGGTTGATATAATACTGGCCATGACAGGTAAGTTTAACATCATTCTTAGTCGCCGCTTCCTGTACAAGTGGCGCATTCGCTGTTGATATGTTAACACTGTAAACAAACTCGAGTTCCATTGCGTCCAAGCCAAGCTTCCTGACTGTTTCCACACCATTTACTGTGTTCCTCGGCTCCGTAGCAATAGGTATGCCGGCTGTCCCAAAAACAAGTTTCATAGTTATCGCCATCAGATGTTAACAAGAACATGATCGCCATCAATTTTAACTTCGAATTTTTTCAAATGCATTGTAGGCATAACAAGCGAATCTCCTGTTACAACATTAAATCTGAAACCATGCCATGGACAGATAACAAATTCGCCATCAAGTATGCCTTCACCAAGCGTGCCACCTCTGTGTGGACAGCGGTTGTCAACTGCGTGAAATACGCCATCTACATTGAAAAGTGCGATTTCTATTCCATTTCCATTTACTACTTTGCATTCGCCTGACTTTAGATCATTAGTATTTGCAACTTTTACAAATCCCATAATAATCAACTACCTTCTGATGTTATTTCTCCAGACGCTATAGGTCACGGCACCGGCAAATGTTGTATAGGCAAAAATTTTGAAAAGATTGTCAATGCTACCAGGGCTCTTGTTAACAAGACTCAAAAGCTTCTTCCCCAAAAGTTTCTTTGCTGGGTTGTAATTTTGATCCATATAATCCCATGTATAATCATAAGACAATTTCAGCCGTCTAACGGCATAGTCCATCAATACCGTAACCTTAGGATAAGTGTATTCTGGAGTTACCTTGCCCCTTTTTATTGCTCTTACTATTCCATCAACGTCCGTAGCATTGGTGTTAATAATTCCTGTTCCTATCATGGCTGCTGTATGCGCATCGCTTCCCGCGACCTCTATCATTTTATTTTTCTTTGCGAACTTGAGTGCCCTTATATTTGATATCCTATCGATGTTGTTGCCATTAAAAATTTCAATCGCATCGCATGCCTTTGCCTGTTCACGAAGCCCGTCATGTTTTATATCAAATGGGTGAACAGAAATTGCTACGCCGCCCTGCGAATGTATCTGGTCAACAGTTTCATGAATACTAAGTCCGGGTCTTATGGTTTCCTGAATTCCAAGAGCAGTGACATGGCCCTGTCGGCTGTGCATTTCCTCGCCCTGTATGATCATTACACCGTATTTCTTGCCAGCAACTTTCGCCTTCTTTATGCCAAGCATAGTATTGTGATCAGTTATAGCCAAGGCGCCTATTCCAATCTCTTTCGCGCGACGTACCATTGTCTCGGGTGATTCGACACCATCATATAATATTTTCTTGCCACGTGAATAGTTAGTATGAGAATGCATTTCGACTTTCATAACACCACGACATTAATTATTACATAGGCTTAAAAACAATTAAAGCTCTTTTGGAAGGTATAAAATTTTCGTCGAGAAAGCAGAAAATTTACTTGTATCTCTTAAGAAGCCCGCTTATATCAACATTGCTTATGTCCTGTCTTGCCAGCGGTACGGTAGCTATCTGTGGCGTGCCGTCTTCATATGTGGGTTTTGATGTCTTATAGAAAAGTCCTATCGGTATTTTATCGCCCCACATCTCTCCCATCTTCATCGCAGCCAATTTATCTTCCGGGTTGTGGCCTGCTTCTTCTAGCTTGAATATTCTAGACTTGTACCAGTCGGCTGTATTGATCTTATTGTAGGTAGTACAAGGTTGAAACACGTCAATAATAGCAAAGCCCTTGTGTTTTATTCCATCTGCAATAAGCTTCTTCAAATGGATTATATCCATGGCGTATCCTCGTGCTACATAAGTAGCGCCTGCTGTTATTGCCCATGTGATAGGATTTACCGGATCCTCTAGCACACCGTTAGGTGTCGAGTTTGATTTGAATCCTTTCTCGCTTGTTGGCGAAGTCTGTCCCTTTGTCAATCCATAAACCTCGTTGTTTTGCACAATCAGCGTTATGTCCAGGTTGCGCCGCATCGAATGCATGAAATGATTGCCGCCTATGCCGTAGCAGTCGCCGTCGCCAATAACAGCGAGCACAGTAAGCTTGTTATTGGCAAGTTTTGCGCCAGTTGCCACTGCTAGCGCGCGGCCGTGCAGGCCCTCGAAGCCGTATGTCCTTACAAAATGAGGGAGCTTGCTGCCACAACCTATGCCTGAAACAATAACTGTGTTGTGCTGTTCGATTCCTGTATCTGCTATGGCGTTTTTTATTGTGCTGAGTATTGTGAAATCGCCACAACCTTTGCACCATTTTGGCGCCTCTTTTGTTGTCAGGTCCGCAATCGTTGTCATTTCATAAACCTCTAGTTAACCCAACCATTTCCGTAGCATCCGCCACCGTCCGACTTGTTCTCGTCTTGAAGTACGACATACCTATCTACTTTACGGGGCCGTGATCCATATCTAACAGTAGAACCTTTGGGCTTTTCTGGTTCTGTCGTTACTCTGGCGCCGATTTTAAAATCTCCGTCTCTTATTTCATCTGCCATTTTTTTCACCTCTAACATCGGCACGACAATTTATAGTCTTGTGCTGATTCAAACACATAAATTTTTATTTTTTCCGGTGGGCGTTCATAAACACGAAGTGTGTCAACAATTTCTACGCCCCAGTTTCCTTTTACTCTCATCAAAACGCCTCAATTATGCCATGCTTACTGAATACAAGGTGTTTCAGCTCGCCATTGGACAATATTTCTTTTACACCTACAGAGATATCTTCAGGTGAGAAAGGTCTCCCATCATATTTGAGTATCTTGTGATCAACATCAAGTCCTGTGTTTTCTTTTATGACACCACCTAGCTGGGCGGTCTTGTTGTTTTCAATAAGAATCGTCTTGTTTGAATTATTCATTACATCTGCAACCGCAGCTGAAGGAAACGGGCTCATGAACACAACCTGCAAAAAGTTAACAGTTACACCGTCCTTATTGAGAAGCTTGATTGCTTCTTTTATTGGTCCTTTTGTTGACCCCCAGGAAATTATTGTAACATCGGCATTATCAAGTCCGAAAAGTTTTGGCTGTTCCACTTCCTTTTCCAGCAGTGCAAATTTTTTGAAGCGCTTGTTATGCATCATGACACGGATTTCTTCCTCTTCCCTTTCATATCCTTCCTCATCATGCTCATAGCTACTGGCAACATGCATGCCGTTTTTCTGTGAAGGGATTGCGCGTGGTGAAATGCCACTCTCTGTTACTTTGTAGCGGCGGTAGTCTTTTGTCTGTTCTACTTCCTTGTCGCTCATCAGCAGGCCGCGATCAATCTTCACGCCGCGGGTATCAAATTCCATTGTTGTTGCGTAACTTTCTCCCAGATACTTATCCGTGAGTATAATTACAGGCATCTGGTATTTTTCAGCGATGTTAAAAGCATCTATAGTTTTGTAGAAACATTCATCCAAATCACCTGGTGCAATAACAACTCTTGGAAACTCATCAGTGGAGGCATGAAGCATGAATCTAAGATCACCCTGACTGGAGTGGGTAGCCATGCCTGTTCCTGGGCCTGGCCGCTGGGCCTCAATAACAACAAGCGGCACTTCTGTCTGTGCAGCAAGGCCAAACCCTTCCGCCATAAGTGCAAATCCGCCACCTGATGTTCCTGTAGCAGCACGCACACCAGCATAAGCAGCGCCTATGGCCATGTTCACTGCTGCTATCTCATCCTCGGTATGTTTTACGACTATGTTAAAATTTCTTTCCTGCGCAGCCATGTTGCTCAGTATAGAAGAGGCCGGGGTCATCGGGTAAGCTGAGTAGAATTTGCATCCGGCCTTTATGGCACCGGCGGTTATTGCCTCGTTGCCTGAAAGGAACATTGTATTTTTCCTTTCTTGTTTTTCAAGCTTGAATCTGAAATCGTCGGGAAAATTATCCTTTATGTAATCATAACCGGCTTTTGCAGCCTTTATGTTCGCTTCAACTATGGCAGCTCCTTTTTTGGTTCCGAAATTATCCGTTACCACACCGTTGAAAATATCCATGTCAAAATCAACAAGTGCCATAGTCGCGCCTAATGCTACGGTATTCCTCATTATTTTTCCGCCATTCTCATTTGCAATTTTAAGCAGTGGCAAAGGATATAATCTTACTGTAGGTTTTTCGAAATCTGTCTGGCTGATTTTAACAGCATCGCCGTCATAAATTACTCCACCATCACTGCTGAGCCAAATCTTATGCTTATCTATCGTGTCCTTGTTTAGCGCCACAAGAAGATCTATATATTTCGAATGTGAACATCTCTCCCTGGCATCAACAGAAACATCAAGGCTGTTGTGACCACCCCTTATCAATGAAGGGTATTCAGAGCTCGCAAAAACATGGAGTCCCCCGCGAAGACAGGTTTTTGCAAACATCTGCAAACCAGCATTGAGAATACCGTCGCCGGCTTCGCCGCCGATCTTCCAGGATAGTTTGTTTATTATTCTATTCATCTTTATCACAAAGTCATCAATTTCTATATTTGTAAGGGGATAGTTTATAGCTGACCAGCTTAATATTCAGCATATTACTATAAGTTGGTCACATATAGTTAACCAAGATATAATATTCAGATTATTTACTCGGTTAACTATAAATGCTTTTCCGTTTATTTTTAAATACTTTATGTATACATTATAATGTACTATTGGTGAACATATGGGTTACATACGTTATAAGCTTCCGGACGCGACACATGAAATTTTGAAGCGTGTATGCGAAAAGCTTGACATGAAAGAGTCAGAAATATCAAGAATAGCGCTAATGGAATATATGAAGTCTCTTGGCGTCCTGAATGAGCGGATGAAAAAACATAATCTGATAAGAAGATAGTCATACCTCAGAAATAACCCTGTAAGCTATACTTCAATTATTTTTCCTCTGCTGCCAACACAGAATATTTGAGTCTTGCCAATTTTTTCCTCGAATCCTTCCATCTCGTGTATGTGCCCGCAGATATGTATATCCGGCTTCAGTTCGTATATGGCTCTCGTGACTGACTCGCTTCCTGGGAATGAAAATTTTTCTATCAGTCCGCCCTTGGGATGCATGTGTGTAAGCATTATTTTTTTGTCCGCTGCACTTACATAACCAAATCCTTTGGTAAGGTAGTGATGCATTTCTTCCTCGTTGGTAAAATTAATTCCAATATTTGCGCCGCCACAACCAAAAATACCAACATCGTCCTGAATAATAGCATGGTTCTGTACGTTTGTTATTTTGTACTTTTCCACGAGAAATTCCGCGATTCCCGGGGCGTCGTGATTGCCCGCAACAAATACAACTTTCTTCCCTTTAGCAAGAAACGGGCCTATCATATTCTTGCCCATTTCTCCGAATTCAGAAATGTCTCCGGCAATAAGAACCATGTCAACATCATTCTTTTCAGCCTCGTCGGCGAGACGTCTAACTGCATCCTCATTTCCGTGTATATCACTGACAGCAAGTACTTTCATAACTATACGAAAACATTACGCTTTTTAAAGCTTTGAAAAAAAGACTCAGCTGACAGATTTTCCGCAGCCACAAGACGATTTTACATTTGGATTATCTAACTTGAAGCCCGAACCCTGAAGACCTTCTATATAATCTATGTTTGTGCCGTTGAGAAACTCCATGCTCTTTGAGTCAACAAAAATTTTGACTCCATGCTCTTCAAAAACAAAATCATCATCATTGCGCTTATCAAAATCCATGGCATACATCTTGCCAGAACAGCCTCCGCCAACAACGGAAACGCGCAAGCCATACCCTTCTTTGTGCTGGCTCTTCATAAGCTCACTCATCTTTTCCGCAGCAAATTTTGTTATAGTTATTTTTGCATTGCTAAGGTCAACTGTTTCCTTATGCATAGCGATATCATTGAGTTCTTTCAGCAATGACGTCACTTCCTCTTCACTCATCCCGTGTCCCATGGCTCCTTTTTCCAGTGTTTCATAGGGATTTACATGGCAGCCGACGCAGTGAAGCCCATAGCTGAGCATAATTTCCGCCGCAAAGGGATATTTCTCTATTATCTCTCCCATTGTCATGTCCTTTGTTATAGGTTTTTCCATTATAATCACTTTAAATTATTTTTTCCACGCTTCCTTGTCAATTATTTGTATAGCATGTTTGGGACATCCATCAGCTGCTATCTGCATCCTGTCCAGCTCATTTTGATTGATCTCCAACTCAAATAATTGTGTTTGCTCGTTGAATACAGCACCCCTGAAATCTGCTTTCCTTGTTTCCGAAACACTCCAGCGCTCGGGATTTACCGCTTCGCAGACGCCTACACCAATACATTTTTTTCTGTTATATTGGACAATATATTTTCGCATACTTACCGCCAAGCTGAATAGAAGTTTTTCAAGAATAATTAACTACAGCTGCAACCACTTCCACAACCACCGGCTGGGTGTTCTGTAGTTGATTTTTGTTTTAGTGCGGCCTGAACGACCTGTCCTATCTGAACCAGCTTGTTGTTATGGGTATCATTAAATGTATTTGGTAAGTCTTCGTCGCTCCAGTCGGTCAGCTGAATTTTCTTCTCCTTGTATTTTCTGTATTTATCATAGACTTCTCTGATCTTGAGCATTTCCTCACTCGAAAGTTTTCTATGATGCCTGTCGTCATCAAGTTTCTTTCCGGTTTTCTTTTCCCACTCTTCCGGTGTTATTGAAAATTCCCGCTGTACCTTGTCTCGGTATAGCGCAGGTATTACATTGAAAGTGCAGAAAGGTAGTATGCGCCCATCAGGAACAGCATAGTGAATATTACACTTGTGTATTCTGTCAATATCCCAGTTGTAAGGGTCCTGGAAGTGCATCATGCCAAGGAACAATGAGTTCTTATGGAAATCCGCAAGACCGTGATAGTTCGTGCCGCTTACGGCACTTGCAAGCATTCTCACGAATTTAAGGTCCTTTGGTTTCTTTTCTTCATTCACATATTTTCCAATATTCATCATTAGCTTTCCGAGAACAACAGGTTTCTTCAATCCCTTCATCTTGCTGCTGTTAAGTTCTCTTGTAAGCTGTCCGAGATACTCAAAGAATCCTTGAATATCAAAGAACTCAGGAAGCGGAACCATCTTGTCGCCGTCCTTAAACACATATGTGGCCATTCCACAGGCAAAATGTATTGAAAGACGATATTTTGGCTCTTCCTTTAATGCTTCAATAAAATCCGTGACCTGTTTTGCGCACGGCACAGGAAACCAGTGTTCCTTTCCTATCTGGCCGTCTGTTTGTTCTTCTATTTTTTTGATTGCGCCAGGTATTGTTATTCTTTGTTTTTTGCGTAGCTTTTCCGGCATTCTTCCCACAAGCGAGACCGGTTGAAAATTAACAGATCTTATGGTATCTAAATTGCCAAAGCCAAATCGTATTATGTCGCCTAGTTCATGATCATTGATGCCACCGATAACTGTCGGCACAAGAACAATACCCAGTCCTGCTTTTCTGCAGTTATCTATTGCACTAGTAGCTTCCCAGTAATTCTTGGGGTTTGTCTCTGGCGTCATGCCATCAAAGCTCATATATAGAACATGAGAACCTGCTTCGCGCACCTTCTGGCATAATTCCAAGCTCTTCGAAAGGTTTATGCCATTAGTGTTGAGCTGTACGTGGTCGTAACCTATTTCTCTTGCAGCTTTTATTATGTCAATTATATCTTCACGCAGCGTTGGCTCGCCACCCGTATTGTGGGCAAGAAGAGGACCTGTCCCTGCAAAAAATGCCTCAGAGCCTGGAACAGAAACGTCGTAAACATAGTCGGATTTAGGTCTTATTTTCTCAATCCTTTTTATTTTGAAAAAGCCAAGATCGCTGTGGGAAATATCATTCCATTCTTTATTAAAATCTATGGCGTTCAGATTGAAATGGTCGGTGACCTCCATTAAATTGTTTTTTGAAACAGATTTGTCATATCTCATCCCGTGGAGCAAGCTATGTATATTTTTACTGTCTACACTGTTCAGTGCAATCTCCTTAAGGCTCACAGATATCGGGATCCTCAAATATGTCGGTGTATGCTTCTCCGGAGTGGAGATGTATCTTTCAAACTTTTTCTTCATTTTCCCATCAAGATACCACAAGGCTTTTGAAAGCATTTCTTTGCCACCGATGACAACCCTGTATTTCTTTGAAGTTTTTGAAATAAACTGACCTGTTTTCTTCACCATGTGCGGCCTTGATTCTGATACCTCAATCTTTGGTATTATTCCGAGATTCGTATGAAGGAGGATAAGATCTGATGCAAGATCTTTGCTAGCAGTGTTGTGATCTATCTCAAAACCTGTTTTTCTAATCTTGACATTACCGTCACATTTGAAATATGCCCTTAAAAATTCCCTTTTAAGGTCTTCATTAACGTTAAATACCAGCCAAGGTACCTGCTTTTTGATTGCCCTTTCGCCGCATCCCAGAATCTCAAAGAATATCTTATACAGATAACCTTCAATATAGATTTGCAGTGCACTATCATAAAGAGGTCTTTTTCGGATATTTGTTTTTCCAAAAACCTTCCTGACACAATATAACAAATCCTCAATCAGTTTTCCCTCTTTTGAGGAAAATGTAAACAATACCCCATTTTTATATGTGCAGCCTTCTCCTGTATAATAACCAAGCAACCTGAATAGTTCTGGTGTTATTTCAAGCTTTACAGGCAGTTCCTTACCTTTCTTCGAATTAAAATATCTTATAGATTTGCCAGCTTTAAATGATTTATTGTAAACTTCAAAGCTTACGGAATCCCAGTTTATCTTTCTGCCCTCCTGCTTTTCATATTTTTTCAAGTCTGTTTTTGAAAAACCCGTTATCACAATCTTGTCCAAAGCCTTGGGGGTTCTTTCCTTTATTAAGTCAAGCAGATTTATTTCAGAAATTTCATCGAATTCGGGCGTGTTTAGACAACCAAGTAATATATCGCCTTCCATTATCTCTGCGACAGGCTTGGCAACTATTCTGTCGCTATCCAGGACAAAGACAGAATGAGAACCTGTCGTGGTTATCTCCCAACCTTGGTTTGTAACGAGTTTGAACATATCTTTTTCATTTTTATGCCGTATTACAGACTTTATCGGTTTAAAGACAGACTTCAGTTTATTGTTTACTGTCATAACCTCCCATCCGTTTATATCAGATCTATCATGCCTTATTGGGTCTGAAAATTCTTTTGGTTTATTTTGTTCCATTAATCCATCCACAAAATTTCCTATCCTTACGTGAGAAACAAGACCTTTCCAGTTCTTGACCAATATTTTCTCATCTCTGTCAAGACTGAGCTGGACAGCATTTGCGCCAACCGGTTTCTCATCCCTCATCCTTTGCAGCATGAATTTTATCTGGTCAAGTGTTGGCTCGTATATAGGTTCCCCTTCCTTTGCGTAGAAGAAGCAATACCAGCAATCCAGGTCGCACCTGTTTGTAAGAACTATGTTGCCGAGGCCTGTATGTGATTCGTGTTCTGCACACAACCCACAGTCCGAAGGGCAGTCAATATCAAATTCATTCTTGTCTATATTCGGATTAAGTATCTTGATTCCTGGATCCTGAAATGCTTCAGCTTTTTTGTACATATCGTAATCAGACCAGTAAATCTCTGTGACAACACCGTGGTCTGCGCACGCCTTGGTCATCCAAACCTTGTTGTCCTTTACGTAAACAACCGCATCTACCTTCATTTTGTCCCAGCGTTCTTCCTCAACACAACCAGGACAAAGGGACTGGTTGAATTTCAGTATCTTGACATCCTCAGGAAGAAGAGCAACCAGGACTCTTTTGCTTTCTTCTGTATAATTTTTGACATAGGGAGACGTAGAAATCAAGTTAATCTCTGTTTTTTCATGGGCTGTAGCCTGGGGGTATGCTGTTACCATCGGAACACCTCACAAGATTTACAACTTTTATAATTTACTAAAAGTTATACTCGTGAGATTATTTAAGCATTTATTGGTTCGTAAAAAGTGCCCATATTTCTATGGATTTACAATAAGTGTGCCACTCATCGATGAATGTCTAGAGCCGCAGAAAACAGAGCAAGAGAAAGTGAACTGGCCTGCCTTGTCAGCCGTGAATCTTATGGTAGTTGTTGAACCAGGATTAATTGTTTCTACTATATTGTATTCCGGGATCGATATACCATGCGTAACATCCAGACTTACAGCATTTAACACAACCTGATCGCCCTTGTTAACAATTATCGTGCCTGGTATGAACTCATACTTCTTTGCTGTCATGTTGAATTCTTTTACGGTTGGTGCCGGCAACGTAGACGCCGAAAGAGTATTGCTCGCTGACGAGCCAATTGAATTAGTAGGGCATTTGAACTCGCAGTTAGGTCCAGTTCTTCCAACACTAGTTCCGTCTGGACAGACCATGGCATCTGCTGTGCACGTAGTAGGTTGTTGTGAAGCACAACCAGCTATAAAGATAACAGAAATCAGTAAAATCGGAATGACAAAGTTATTCACAAATACCACCAAGCACTTAAACATAACGATGTAATAAAAATATCGTTCTCAAGATATGATGAGTATACTTTAAAAGATTAACACCAAAAGAAGAAGTTGATAATAATGTCTTACAAGATAGATCATGACCGGCCTAACTGCATAGGCTGCGGCGCCTGCGCTGCCGTTGCTCCTGAATTCTGGGAAATGAGCGCTGCTGACGGCAAGTCAGATGTAAAAGGCTCAAAGCGCACAGAAGAAGGCGGCGAAATAGTCAGGGAAGAACTCAATATAAACGATGATCAGTACGCAAAGAACAAGGAAGCTGCTGACTGCTGCCCTGTTAACGTCATTCACTTACTCAATGAAAAAGGCGAAAAGATAATATAAAAGATCGTTATTATAATAATTGTTATGTTCAAAAAGAAGCCGATTCTCAAGAC
>JBBSYB010000011.1:0-7543 GCA_038045465.1 Candidatus Aenigmatarchaeota archaeon
CGATGGGGCTGAACCCACCACCCGTCAGCAGACGGGATGGAATTAATCATTTAAAGGGTAAGAAGTTAGCTTTACTTGAACATTTCATCCTTCAACTTTTCTCTGACGTCTTTTACCTTATCAAAAAGCTCCTGCAACCTTTGTTCCAAAAGAGTTTCCTGTCCTTCGAGATAATACCACGTGGCATAGCTGGCGAAGCGCCTCTTTAGAATGCGTCTTTTTATTTTCATACCGCGCTTGTTAGTCATAAGAAATAGCTCGTTGTGTTTAGGAAATGTTTTTTCTATTTCTATAACAGGCGTAGGACCCTTTTCCTGAAGGAATTTTTCGAACTCGTTTATATTCCCTAGTTCCGGCTTCCTGAGTCCCTTTATCCAGTGATATGCAGCTGAGTAGGAAACGTCGAGCTGTTGCGCTATATCATTTATGCTCTTGCCCTCGCTATGCAGTTTGAGAGCCTCATCATATTTTTTGCCGTAGATCTGCCGTCCTCTTCTCATAACCATAATTATCAATTAGCGGTTTGGAATTAAATAACAAGGGGAGGGTAAGCGAGCCAAAAATATAGTATGTTTCTTTTAAGCTAATGATTTTCTTGTTCAAAGAAAAGTATTAGCGGATGGCTCAAAAGCTACCCGTAAGGTCATAGCCGAAGCTCCCGCTGGGACGATCTTATCATCGCCATCCGAAAGATTGTATTGTAAAAAGTATTAATATGGTGTTTCTCCAAGTGTTATCATGGCAAAAAAATCAAAAAGCAATTTTCATGGGAAAGTAAGGAAACACCAGCTTAACCATACAGAAAAGGTCCTGTTGATCATAATCGGGATATTTGGTTTTATCCTGTTCTGGAGAGGCCTTGCGATCGTCATGGGCGACATACCAATGCTTAACAATCCACTGTTCCTTGTGTTAATCGGTTTTGTTCTGATGTACACAAGCGGTCTGCTTGTGAACTACCACCCAACAAGTTGAGTGGCTTCCTGATTCGCAGAAGGGCTACTCTCAAGGATTGCTCCGAGAGAGGAACTCCCTTCTCCACAGGCTTGAAATTCCGTCGTTCCAACGGTATCTGCTTTCAACAGTATGAATTTAGCAGAGTTGAGGTCTCTATGTATATTCAGTCCGCAGTTAGGGCATCTATGCCATCTTATAGCGAGAGTTTTAGGCACGTCTGTCCTGCACTGGCTGCATGTAATGGAAGTCTTGTTAGGAGAAACTTTCGCAATCTCACAACCAGCTTCTTCCGCTTTGTATGCGAGATTTCTGAAGAAAGTTCCCCAAGAAGCATCATTGATGTGCTTGGCAAGGTAGGGATGCCTGACCATGCCTTTGATATTCAAATCTTCAACAGCGATGTAACAGTATCTTTGAACAAGGAAATAGGAGAGTTTATGCAAGAAGTCCGCCCTTTGATTTGTAATGAGTTCGTGCAATTTGGCAACTGGAAGCCGAGACTTTCTCCTGTTTGCAGAGCCTTTGACTTTCCTGCTCAATCTTCTTTGCAGGATTTTCAATCGCCTTTCAGAAGCAATGAGATAACGGGGATTCTCAATCTTTACATTATCGGACAAAGTAGCAAAGCTTTCAAGCCCGACATCAATGCCGACTTTGTTGTCGGGGAATTTATGTTTTTGAGTCCAAACAGAAACTTCACAACTGAAAACAGCGAACCATTTACCAGTAGGGGTTCTCTTGATAGTGAGGGTCTTGATTTTGCCCTGAATAGGTCTATGCAGAACAATCTTAACGTCACCAATTTTGGAAAGTCGAAGCTTGTTACCACTTATGAAAGCATGTCCATTCTGCGGGTAAGTAATGCTTTTGTACCGCCTGAAGGACTTGAATCTGGGAAATCCGACTTTACCTTTTCCTTCTTTTACTCGCCTGAAGAAGTTCTGGTAAGCTTTGTCAACCCTGTCAGAAACATTCTGAAGAACCTGACTGTGAACATATTTGAGTTCAGGATATTTTCTCTTAAGTTTGACAATATGGTTGTTCATGTCAAACTTGTGAAGGGACTTCTTGCCATTCTTGTAGGCTTTGATTCTGGCTTCGAGAAGTTTGTTGTAGAGGAAGCACACAACAGAAAGATTCTTTTCAAAAATAGTAACCTGTTTAGAAGTAGGATACAAACGGTATTTGTACATCCTTTGTGTCGAAAGCATATTGATACTTATGTTACGAAAAGAATTTAAAAAAGCAAAGTCGCAATTCATCCACCCAATAAATTAGGTGGTCTTCTTGCAACGAAAACTTATAAAACTTGGGAAGTAGAATGGTCGTAGCTATTTTACCGGCTGTTTTTACCTACGTATGCAAGGCACTTTTTAATTCCAAGCTCTCTCAAAACATGAAACCGTGCATAGCCGTCAAAAATCAGCAAATCTTTGCCACGTAAAATTAGAGGGGGAATTGATTTATCGGTAGAAATTAGGCCCCTTACTTTCTTTATACGTTTACCAAGGTCTTTTTTGAATTCGTGTGTCTTTAGCAGTTTCTTATTTGGCTTTATCTTGCTCAAATCTACCTTCTTTAATATGAATTTCAGTTGTAAGTCATTACCATACTTCTCAAAATCGCTTTTCTCCCATTCTTTGTTTGCAATGGAAATCACATATTTCTGGATCCTTGATTTGTCAAGAATCTTGTATTTTATGCCGCAAAAATGCTCGATTTTCATATAAATCTTATCCAGAATCTTGCTTATAAACTTTGCATAACAATTCTAGAAAATGTCTATAGACGTCAACGTACAGGAACTTAAACCGCTGAAAAACTTTGGTGACGGGTGTCCGGGCTGTGGAACCATTCTAGGTCTCAAGCTACTTTTGCAATCTTTAGACAACATAGTGCTTGTCAATGCAACCAGCTCTGTAACACCTTTTATTAAGGCAAACGTGCCGTTCATTCACGCCGGACTAAACGCCGCTGCTGTAGCGCGTGGGGTTGCGCGAAGCCTAGACAAAAAAACCGGCACAAAGGTTGTTGTTTACGCCGGTGACGGCACAACATCTGCAAGCATAGCATCGCTCATCAATTCAACAGAAGACATAATTTATGTTTGTGCAAATGACCAATCGAACGGAATGGGAAGCAGTTATGCCACACAGCTCTCGCATACTGGCTATGCAGCTACGGCCTGCGTCGCGTACCCCCAGGATTATATAATCAAGCTGAAGAAAGCCGCGGCAATGTCTGGATTCAAATTCATTGACCTGCTCTGTCCCTGCCCTGTGGTCTGGGGCTATGAGGCTTCCAACACCATGGAAATAGGACGGGTCGCTGTTGAGACAGGTGTCTGGCCTCTATACGAAATAGAAAATAGTACAGCCAATCTGACAAAAAGACCAAATCGTCTTGAACCTTTAGAACACTTCACACAAGCACAAAAGAAAATTGCAATAAAGAGCGGCGTCCAGGAAAAGATAAACAAGAACTGGAAGTTGCTAACTGAAGGCAGAGTTCCCTAGGCAAAGCGTCTTCTGAAACCTTCGCTTTTAATTAATTTATAGCGCCCGAATAAAGATAATATCATGGACCATATCAATTACTTCTTCAATCCCAAAGGTATTGCTGTCATAGGTGCCTCAAGAAATCCTAGAAAGTTTGGCCACATAATTTTCCGTAACCTGCTGGAAAAGGGTGCCTATCCTGTTAATCCTAACGCCACAGAAGTCCTGGGAAAAAAATGTTATGCATCAGTGAAGGAAATAAAAAATAATATTGACCTTGCTGTCATAGCAGTTCCGGCGAAAATAGTTCCTGAGGCTGTCAAGGATTGTAGGGAAAAAGGCATCAAGGCTGTTGTTGTGATTACATCAGGCTTTGCCGAATCTGGTCATCCAGAAGAAGAGGAGAAAATCAAGCAGTTAAAAGGTGACCTGCGCCTAGTGGGTCCGAACGTAATAGGAATCTATGATGCTCATTCTGGAATCGACACTGTTTTTAACCTGCGTCATCGCCAGCAGCGGCCAAGAAAAGGTGGCATCTCATTCATAAGCCAGTCCGGCGCTTTTGGTTCGGCTGTCCTGGATATGGCAGCATATGAGAACATGGGTTTTGCAAAATTTGTTTCTCTCGGAAACATGCTGGATGTAAATGAAACTGACATGATTAATTACCTTGCCTCTGATGAAAACACAAAAGTCATAACAATGTATCTGGAGGGTTCAAAAGATTATAGAAAGCTCTTTAGCGCGCTAAGGGCAACGACAAAAAAGAAACCTGTGGTAGTTGTCAAAGCGGGGAAGACAGAGGAAACAAAGAAAGCCGTCGCATCCCATACCGCTTCCATGGCGGGCGAGGCGAAAATATTCAGCGGTATGCTAAAACAAGCCGGCGCGTTGGAAGCCGCAGGAACCGAAGACATGTTTGACATGGCCAAAGCATTCAGCCAGCCGCTTCCGCATAACAACCGTGTTCATATAGTAACAGACGGCGGCGGACTTGGCATAATTGCAGCTGATGCCATTGTTGCCAGAAACATGCGCCTGGCACAGTTAAGTTCCGCAACACTGAAAGAAATAAAAAAACATGTACCTGATTATGCCACTCTGTCAAATCCCCTAGACCTGACAGGCGATGCTGACACAGAACGCTACAGAAACGTGCTTCCACTGGTATTGGAAGATAAAAACGTCGATACTGTTCTCGTTATACTGCTCATGCAGATATCGTCCCTGGATTCAAAGATAGTTGATGTGCTAGCTTCAATGAAAAAATTCAAAAAACCCGTGTTTGTTTGCATGACCGGAGGGGAATACACGTCAATACACCGCAGAATGCTCGAGGAAAGGGGTATACCAACCTATGAAGCACCTGAACGTGCAGTTGTCGGCATAAAAGCGCTTAATGAATATGCACAATTGAAGAAGAAAAATTAAGGCTAGAAAACCCGACAATTTGTAGAACCTTTATATACTCTCCTTCACCAAAGAAATAATAGAGTGATTAAATGAAAGGTATTACGCCAGTAATTGCCATTATTTTGCTGTTACTTATAACAATATCCATGGTAGGTTTTGCCTTTGTCTGGTTCCAGCGTGTAGCTGCCACAGCCACATCCGCGACAGACACACAACTGCAAAGCCAGTTAAACCAGCAGGGTCAGCAAATAAAGATAGAGGGTGCTTCCGGAACAACCGTAAGTTTTAGAAGTAATGGAAACGCTGCATTGCCAGCAGGCAGTGTTCTGTTGTTTGTAAACGGCTCATCATCAACAAGCGGCAGTTGTCCGGCTGCTTCGGCTGCCGCTGGCTCGGTTTTCACTTGTACAACGACTGTCGGTGCATGCTCAGGTACAAGCACTTTGCGTGCTTCAGCACCAGGAAATTCGGATCAGATGACATGCTAGAAATATTGGGGTAAGAGCTCAGTTCTTAGTCTTTTTAGAAAGTCTAACCAATCAATTAAAAAGTTGCAATCGCGATGAAAAGTTGCCAAAAATGTACATAAGCACAATGTTCTATTTCTAGATTACCGAATGCCAGCCACGAACAACGGAAGTGTTCAGCGTCTGCGTTTGCTTCTGAGCCGAGGCAAAATGAGATTCCATTGCTCAAGATAGTAGGAGCCCATGATGAAGACTGCACAAGCGAGTACTGCGTAGGCCAGTGCAACACTGAGGATAAACACGTCAAGGCTGACTGCCGCGAAATAGAGAAGCATCACGACGATACCGAATATGGTAAAGAAGCTGGAAATTAACGATAGCCAAAGCATAAATACGAGAGCGCGATCTTTTTGCTGGCTGCCGAATGCTCGTGGCATACAAATCTATCGACGTCATGTATATTTAAAGATCACAATTTCCCTGCTGGGAAGATGTCCAAGGAAATTTTAAAATGACATATTTTTTCTTTGTATAAATCTAAAAGAGAAAAAATAAAATAATCTTTATATACTCTCCTTCACCAAAGAAATAATAGAGTGATTAAATGAAAGGTATTACGCCAGTAATTGCCATTATTTTGCTGTTACTTATAACAATATCCATGGTAGGTTTTGCCTTTGTCTGGTTCCAGCGTGTAGCTGCCACAGCCACATCCGCGACAGACACACAACTGCAAAGCCAGTTAAACCAGCAGGGTCAGCAAATAAAGATAGAGGGTGCTTCCGGAACAACCGTAAGTTTTAGAAGTAATGGAAACGCTGCATTGCCAGCAGGCAGTGTTCTGTTGTTTGTAAACGGCTCATCATCAACAAGCGGCAGTTGTCCGGCTGCTTCGGCTGCCGCTGGCTCGGTTTTCACTTGTACAACGACTGTCGGTGCATGCTCAGGTACAAGCACTTTGCGTGCTTCAGCACCAGGAAATTCGGATCAGATGACATGCTAGAAATATTGGGGTAAGAGCTCAGTTCTTAGTCTTTTTAGAAAATTTAACTAGCCAAAGCGTTCCACCTTACTTACAATCCGGCTTCTTTTCTTATTTCCTCTATCTTATCTGTTCTTTCCCAAGTAAAATCAGGGTCCTCGCGGCCGAAATGCCCATAGGCTGCTGTTTTTTTGTAAATAGGTCTGCGAAGATTGAGATGTTTTATAATCTGTGATGGTCGTAGTGGAAATACTTTTTTAATAATCTCTGCTATTCTTTCATCGGAAATTTTTCCTGTCTCAAAGGTATTGACATGAATACTGACCGGATCGGCAACGCCTATGGCATAAGCTATCTGCACTTCACATTCATCAGCCAGACCCGACGCGACGATGTTCTTTGCTACATAGCGCGCCATATAAGCAGCGCTTCTGTCAACCTTGCTTGGATCCTTGCCGGAATTATGGCACACAAAACCGTTTGCAGTAAATGTATGGGCACCGGGAATTGTAAGATCAAAGACTTCTGTTTTAGAAGGCATTATACTTCTTGTGCGTGTAAAGTAGTGGCTCATTATATAAAGTGTTCTTAGATATTCAAAATCCAGGTTGCCATCAAAGTAGTTTGAATATGCATCAAGAAATTGGCACAGCTTTGAATAAGTCAACTCTTTTGTCGCTTTCCCGGTTGGGCTGCGCGCTAATCTGCCTATTTTGCATATATCCTTCTGCTTCTCGTGTGATGGTAACTGATTCCATAAACGTCTAATGCGCTCTCTCTGGAATGGTATAATAATTCTATCTTGCTTCTCGTCAAGCTTTATGTCGAAAAGAGTTTTTGATTTTCTTGAAAGGCCAAAACCTATTTGTTCCCGAAAGATTTTAGAACTTTCTACGCCTTTAATACGTAGATGATAAAGCGGTCTTTTTGATGTAACTGTGCGATTCCTTATAACAGACGTCTTACCAGTAGTGTGTACAACTTGTATCCTGCTTACTATGCCAAAGTTAAGCAAAAGGAGTTGCACCTGTTTGATCAATTCATGGGATGTTGATGTAAGTCTAATATCTAATGAATTTTGATGTCTGCCGCTTGCACGTATTGTTCCATCGGTATCGAATAATCCACGCAGAAATGCTGATACAACTAGCTTTGGCGCTTCGAAAACAAGCTTCGGAACCTGCTTTTCCCATGAATACCATTTACCCAAACCCAAGTATTCAATA
>JBBSYB010000012.1:0-3223 GCA_038045465.1 Candidatus Aenigmatarchaeota archaeon
GTCCTGTGCTTATTTTAATGAGAGCACGCGAGAGCGTTGCTTGACGTACACTATTCGCTTAGCTATTCAGAGTCGGCGCGTAACTGGTGAGAAAGTGACGTGTTGTTGGCAATGTGCGAAGATATACGAATATATCTCTCCCTGCTGATTCTGGATTGTTATGTAAATTAATGTGAAATTGCTATGACAAGATATGCAAGATACGACAAACCATCAAAGGATTCTAGGGCAAGGCAACAGATAGGATACATGGATAGTAAGATAGCAGCGGTCGTCAATGGATATTCATGGGTAAACAAACACACGCATACTAGCCGTTTGAAATGGACTAATGTTCGCGGTTATTTGCATAACAGAAACATACGGGCAGAACAAGTCGGGCTTCAAATAAGAGATTTGCAGTCCTATGAAAGAACCGACAAAGCTCCATGTGTACTTGTGGACCATACAAAGGCGATGAGCATTTATTGATAATTACAACGCTTCGGCGTTTAATTGCAGCACGTCATGGAAGTGGCGTGTCACAGCGTGGATGAAATACGAATCAAGGCGTAAGCCTTGATTCTGCTTTCTACTCATGAAGCGGTCATAGGGTCTGAGGTAAAGATAGCTAGCTCCCATGCTATCTGGAGGATGGCTTGGCTCAACAGGCGACGAAAGGGAAGTAGTTCAAATAAAGAAATTGTTGATTTTATGAAGAATGATCTACTTTCTCGTCAAGGTCCTGGTAAGCTGGGAAAAGGTATGGCGAGACGCATGCAGTCCTTGACCCATACATTGCCGAATGGGAAATCCCATTAACTCGAGATGAGGCGAAGGTCACGTTTCGAGGGCGAACGCGGAAAATTGAAACATCTTATTAACCGCAGGAAATATAGTTGGGAGAACAGAAATGTATTTAGGGTGACCATAACCAATTTTGGATTATGGTCACCAATACACCAAATTTTTCTAGAGCTCTATTCAAGAAAAATCAGCAAAAAATGTTTTTGAAAATTGCCAAGGAAAAACTCAATATAAAATGGACGGATTTTGAGAAAATCCTTGAGCAAGAAACTGGGTACTCTCCTGGAAGTTTAAGAAACTGGAGGGCAGAAACTTGTGGAATGCCACTTGATGCAATTAATTTTATTGTAGAAAAGAGCGGTGTTCAGATGCCAAAAAACATTGAATTTAGAGAATACAAATGGGGTAGTAAAATAGGCGGTAGAAATGTAGTTAGGAAATACGGAAAAGAAAGAATGAGGCTTTTAGGGAATAAGGGACGCAAAACAACAGAAAGACTGTATGGTAAGGAAATATGGGCGAGTTTTGCAAGTAATGGAGGTAAGAAAGCCTTTAGCACAAAATCTGGTATATTTTCTCCTAAGAATGCAGGAAAAAGCACATACTGGAGAAGAATACCATTTGAAAAGAAGATTGGCATTTTTGACAAGAAATATGATGAAAAAAGAATTGAATGGAGGTTTAAGGGTACAATACTCAATAACCCAAAACGTAATGTCCAAACACGAATTGGCATCAAAGTTAGATCTAAAGAAGAAAAGAGGATTATAGAGAAACTTTCTGATTGGGGGTTTGATGTTGTTTATGAACCTACACATATTTTGATTGATAGAAGTACTTGGATAGTACCCGATTTTGGATTCAGAGATAATAAAAATATTTTTATAGAACACTTAGGACGAAGTGATGATGCTTATTGGAATCATAAGATTCATAGATGGTTAAAGGTTCTAGAGAAATCGGATAACAAGTTTATCATTACATGTAATGATTATGAAAAAACAAAAGAATGTTTTTCTAAATACTTTAATGTAATAGGAATTGTTAAATTTGGTGATTGGAAAAAACTAAATCACATTCTTTCCCAACTATACCTGATAAGAAAGCAACAGCGATGCCGTTAGTAAGGGCGACTGAAACCGGCAGTGAACAAACCGAACGCGCTCTGTAAGGAAGCGCGGATGTGGGGTTTGGACCTGTGTCCTGCCTAGTCTGCTGATCTGAAGTGTGCTGGAAAGCACTCCGCTAAAGGGTGATAGGCCCGTAAGAGAAGGCAGAAAGGTAGATGGCAGGTATCCAGAGTATGACTGGTCAAATTTCCAGTCAGAACACGGCTCTCATCTAGAGCCAATTCTAAACACTCGTTGAGTCCGATAGCGCATTAGATAGAATGGAGACAAAAACTAGAGAAAACTTGTACAGACATGGCTTGGCGGGCATATTCTATGTTTCGTGAAAGCGAAATACAGATAAGCCCGCCTTGCCTAAGGTTTAAGCTATATGAAAAATCTTACGCAGAACCAATTCAGAAGTAGAGACATTAATAGAGCAATTCTACAGGCACTTCTGCTAACAGATGGATCAGTAGTACAAAATAAAAATCAGATATCTTTTGCCAATACTTCAGAAGTTTTGATAAAGGCATTTTGTGATTTAGTGTTTCGCGTATATGGGTATCAAATTAAAAAAGTGTACAAAGGCAAAAGCACAATACAATACCTCTATCTCATCAATTTTAAATCAAGACTGATTTGTCTGGATCTATTTTCCGATATACCAACGTATAGAACATCACCTCTCAAAAACGGCGAATACCCAAAAGTTAGAATTCCAAATAAATGGTTTGAATTTAATAGAGAAGAATTGACACCAGTTCTCAGGGCTTTATTTGATGCAGATGGTGGATGTTCTCTTAGAATATCTGAAAGAAAGAAGAGAAATTGTATAGAAACCGAAAGAGTGGTATTTCTTGCATGTCAGCATCCAATATTAAGAAAACAATACACGCAACTTCTAAATAAAATCGGCATAAACTGCGGCGAATCTTCGGGCAAAGTTACGATAACGGGAAAGGAAAATTTTGAAAAATTCAGAGAGTTGATTAATTTTTCTAAAGGTGTTTTAATTGGTTATGATTCCAATCATTGGCAAGGAATCGAAAAGCGAGAATTGCTTGACATTATGATAAAATCTTATGATATTCCTTATGGATATTTACAAAAATTTGAGAAGACACAGGTTTACTCTCTTTTACGGTCTCCTTCTAGATAAATACGGTGACGGAAATTCCGTCCCGAATGCTATCATAGCAATCCAACGGAACCGTAAAGCTGAAAAGCAACCATAAAAGGTGCTTAAAAGAGCCTGAAACCAGGTAGCTATAGTTAGACGGTTAAAGCTCTCGCAAGAGAGACCAACCCGTCGTCCGTTTCGAAAA
>JBBSYB010000012.1:3323-4460 GCA_038045465.1 Candidatus Aenigmatarchaeota archaeon
AAAAGCCAATCGAATCTGGTAATAGCTGGTTCCTCCCGAAATGCATCTAAGTGCAGCCTGGCTCGTAGTAGCCGGTGGGGTAGGGCGCTGATTAGACAGTCAAGGAGGGAGACTTCCACCTGTCTTGTCAAACTTCAAATCCATCGGCGCGTGAGCTGGAGTGAGGGCATCGGAGTAATTTTGATGTCCGAGAGGGAAAGAACCCAGACTGCAATTAAGGTCCCTAAGTGCTGGTTAAGTGTATCGAAAGTTGTCCTGGTCTTTAGACAGTGGGAAGGTTGGCTTAGAAGCAGCCATCCTTTAAACAACGCGTAATAGCGGACCCATCGAAGACCAAGGCGCTGAAAATGGACGGGGCTAAATCGGCCACCGATATTGTGGATTCTTTCTTTGAAAGAGTGATAGGGAGGCATGCTGCGAGGGTAGAAGCGTCATCGTGAGATGGTGTGGACCTTGCAGCAAAGAAAATCCTGCTGGGAGTAGCAATCAAGTCGGGTGAGAATTCCGACCGCCTGAGAAACAAGGGTTCCCACTTAAAGCTTATCTGAGTGGGGTTAGTCGGCCCTAAACGAACCCTTAAGAAGAAGTTCGTGAATGGAAAAACGGTTAATATTCCGTTACCGTTTGGTGTCCGTTTGAGTTGTATAGAAACACCTTGGGATAGTTTGACAATGACTGTCGTTGTTGTTAAGTGTTTAAGCACAGGGAGTGTCGTAATGACGAGAACTGTGTGAATGCATGAATGGCCTGCCGTATGGCGGGTTCAGATGATCTCCTGGGGTCCATGAAAATCTATACAGTTAGGATACCGGATGGCCGTACCGAGATCCGACACAGGTGTTTCTCGCTGAGAAGGCGAAGGTGTTCGGGAGAATCCATTTCAGGGAATTCGGCAAATTAGCCTCGTATCTTCGGTAGAAGAGGTGCCTGCTTAGCGATAAGCAGGTCGCAGTGACAAGTTCCACCGGACTGTTTAACAAACAGGAAGGAATGAAGTGGTGATGTATCTGTCAACTACCGCCCATGGCGTATGACGCTTTAGCGTCAGTCAGCCTGGGTACAGTCCGACAGAAAACTCACTAAATTAAGCGACATTCTTTACCTGGTTAATAAACGTAGCCGGCTGACAAACCGAAA
>JBBSYB010000013.1:0-2200 GCA_038045465.1 Candidatus Aenigmatarchaeota archaeon
GCTGTGAGTTCAGGCAGGAGTGAATAGAACTGGAAGACAAAACCTAGCTCGCGCAGACGGAAGTCTGTCTTCATATTCTCGGTCATCTTCGAAACGTCAATGTTTTTTATTTTCATCTGGCCCTTTGTTATGTCATCAAGAAGCCCTATCATGTGCATCATGGTACTTTTTCCAGAGCCAGACGGTCCCATTATTGATATGAACTCGCCTTTTTTCGCTGAAAAGTCTATTCCGTTGAGTGCTCTTACTTCTAACTCACCCATTTTGTACACTCTGTGCACTCCGTGCATTTCTATTATGTTCATTTTACTCAACTATTTTTATTGTCTCCAGTATTTTCTGCCGCGAAGCTATGCGTGCAGGTATGTAGCCTGCAACAATCGAGGCTATGACTATGAGCAGGGCAGCATTTATTACGGCGTCTGTTGATAGGGTCGGCGTGAGCGAGCCTATGGGAAGATGTACAGGATTTGCTGTAAGAAAATAACTGAGTCCGGTGAACATAGTTATGCCGACCACGGTTCCCACCAGGCCTAGTATGAATGATTGCATGACATATATCATCATAACCTGGTTGCTGCTCATGCCTAATGCTTTCAGAACGCCAATTATCCTTTTCTTGCGTGCTGTGTTTATGAAAATGACTATGCCGATGGTAACTACAACTATCATAACGCCCATGATTGATGTTATGGAGATGACTATACTGAAAGCGGATTTTATCGCACTTACAAAACCCGATGCCTCTGCCCAGGTTTTTACATCAACATTCTTCACACCCTGGCTCAATATGAATGTCTTTACAGCATCTGCCCTATCTCTATTGACGAGCTTTACAAGCATATTTGATGCCTGATCGCTCAAACCAAAAACAGTGTCCGCTTCATCCAGTGTTATGTAGGCGCTCTGGGAGACCTGCGAGAAGCCGTTGCTGCCAAGTACGCCACGCAACCTGTATTCTTTCCGAACACCATTTGGATACGTTACTGTTACAACTTCACCTACACCCACGCCGAGCCCTGCTGCTAGCTGGCCAAATGTCTGCTGACCTATGGTATCCTCTATTTTTTGTCCGGATATAAATTTCCCTAGCACTATCTCGTTGTTGTTGCCGTCTGAAAGGAAGGAGCCGTCAATTATAAACGTGGGCACTGTTGTGACTGCTGACTCGTCAGATGGCTTCATGGCGATTGCCTGGGTAGACATCTGCTTGTTACGGAAAGAGATTGTTATGGGCACGGTTACGTGCACTGATGTCGCCACTACATCTGGATTGAGCTCAACTTTCTTTCTTATAGTAGAAATACCAGGAATAAACTTCAGATTGGTGTTCTCTGACGGCAAGATGATTATATGTGATGTGGCTGTGTTGATTATCTCGTCTTGGAATGTGTTGCCTAAGCCGTTGATGAACGCGGAAAAGAATGTTATGTTGATAAAGGAAAAACCCAGCAGAAAAATAACAAGCAGAGCAATTTTTTTATCTCGCCGCAGATCTTTTATCGCAAGGAAAGAAACCGTACGGAGCGTTGACATTTTTGTCGCCCCTACTTCTTGCGTTTTCTATAATAATATATTATAATGCCCACTATCAGAAGCAATATTATCAAAGTGGCTACAGGAAATGGCTGATTTATCAACGTAACGTCGAACTGATTTGTTGCGGTGTGGCTTCCCAAATCATCCACGAAGCTTGTAACAAGCGTGCAGGTGTGCGTGCCTCCGACAGCTAATGTCATGCCAAAGACCGCAGGTGAATCCTCGTCTTTTTTCAGCTGGCCCAGGAATGTCTTAATGATGTTGCCGTTGCATGTCAGGTCGGATTCTATCGAATTAGCATTTCCATGACCTATGTTCTGCAACCGCACTATGATTGTCATTGGCATGCCTGCAGTTGGCTGTCCGCCTGTATCAGAAGCAGCCTTGATGCTTTCTATGTTAAGCAGGCCTTCGTTGACTACAACAACACCTATGCTCTGGGTTGTATTGTATGCTATCCCTGTCTCATCCACATAATCAACTTCAAACGGGAGATTGTATACACCGGCGTTCAGGTCGTTGTTCGGTGCTATCTGAAATTTCACTGTTGAGTAATTGTCAGGATTTATGTCGTTCACAGTAACAATGGAATTGCCAAGGGATACAAAATTAGAGGATTTTGAAGCAACCTTTATCTGGCCTGCAATGCCTGTTCCTATGT
>JBBSYB010000014.1:0-37653 GCA_038045465.1 Candidatus Aenigmatarchaeota archaeon
AGTATTTAAAGATTTTCATGTTTTTATAGGCGGTATTTATAAAGCTTCATAAAACGGGTTTGTGTAGGTTAATAAATCGTTTGGCGTTCAAGGGAGTTAATTTTTGAGCTTTATCGTCCACAATTAAGACATGACCCTGAAGCGTATAGCGTTATTTGCCATAGGAATTGCACTCATAATAGCTGTACTTAGTGTTTTTGGCTTGCAGGAGACAATTACAGCGCTTAGCAGGACAAATCTGGAGTTGTTTGCAGCAGCCATTGGTTTGCAGCTTGTGGTTGTACTGCTTCTCATATTAAGAATAAAAGTGCTTGTTCGCGGCAAGGGTTATGTGTCCTTTAGGCAGGCTGTGCGCGTAACACTGTCAGGCATGTTCGTGAGCATGATGACGCCACTAGCTAAGCTAGGTGGCGAACCACTGAAGATGTATATGTTGCAGGGAAATGTGGGAGGTCACAATGCGTCAGCGGCTGTGGCTATAGAAAGTATAATGGAACTGGCTTCAACGCTTTTTGTCGTGCTCGTCGTTGCCTTGTTGCTGTTCAGCCAGATACCAGCTGCTTTTGTGATGACATTTGTCATATTCCTGATTGTTGCTGGCTTAGGTATTGGACTTCTACTCAAAATAATTTTCACGCCAAAGTGGCTTCACCACATAGTGAACTGGATTTCTGTGAAAATGGCAAAGATGATGGAGGTTGAGAAAAAGAACTATGCTCACATGTTCTCATCGGCGTTCTATTCCATGTGGGCCAGCAAGAGAACACTTTTCGGCGCTTTCTCGCTTTCAGTTCTGATGAAGCTAGTGGAAATGCTCCGGCTGTGGGTAATATTTCTTGCACTTGGAATATTTTTACCGTTCAATACTGTGGTTCTTGTTTGGACTATTATTCTTGTGGTGCTCTTCATACCATGGCTTCCGGGCTCTCTTGGTCTGGCAGAGTTTGGTGGCATATCGGCGTTACTCGCTTTTGGCGTTGTTCCGTCCATGGCAGCTTCGAGCATGGTACTTGATCGTTTAGTTTCATTTTGGCTGCCACTTTTCATAGGGTTGGTTGGATTCACGGCTGCTAAAAAAAGAGGCGAATTACCTAGCTTGAGGCGGAAACACAAAGACACACATCATAAAAAAGGCTACTTAATTTTACGCGATCCGTACTACTGATTTTCTAAACACGAGCTTTGCACGGATTCGATATCCGCCAAAAGATACCTTTAAGTCATTTTATAGAGGAATAAAATATAACAGGTAAGTCCTAAAGGCCAGTGTACCTTGAGGTGCACGTTTTAGTGCCTTTAGGGTCTGTTTTTTATTCACCACACATGATAAACCTCTTGTTCTAGTTTTATCAAGTCTATATATTCGCTATTGCTGTGCTCGAATTTCTGAAAGCATGACCATGCAAGAATATCAGCAAACTGCAGGCCAGACCACGCATGCGAATAGCTGTGCTCTATTGTTGCTTTTATTGTAACAGATTTCTCTGTCAGGCAATTTGTGAAATACCCATTGAAATCCTCTCTCAACATTTGCTTGCCTTTAGATTTGTCTATTTTGATCAGAATATCCATGTTGTTAAGCATTATGTTTCTGGCCAGTTTGCCAGCCACATAATTGTAGAGCTTGTGTTTGTCGTTTTTCAAGAAATCGCTGAAGAGTTTCTTTTTCTCAAGAACAATGTAGAATATCTTCGCACCTTTCATTTCATTCAGTTTCTGAAGCATGTACTTTATGACAGCATCGGATGATTTATCAGCCTTTATTTCAGCAGCTTTTCTTAATTCTTTCTTGAACTTGTTTCTTCTCATGTTTTTGATGATTCTGTCTAGGTTTCTGGGCTCATCAATAAGCAATGCTGCAAGAACCATATATTTCGAACCTTTTCCACCCAAATCACCACTCTCGTCAATATACATATACCTTAGCATATTGCTTAAATTCTATTGTGAGTTTTTAACATAATTAGAGATTCCTTCGAGTTACCTGAAATTGGAAAAAACGGCTTAGCCCGTCTCATACGTCAAGCCTATATGTTTACTATTTATAAGTAACAACAAATAGGTATCTTTATATAGTACTTTAGACTACATATTTCTATGAACATTGAAAACGGCGCAAAGACTCTGGAGAGAATGGGAAAAGAGGGAAATATTCAAGTACCAATTAATCTGACTACTTTTACGCTTGAAGAGATACCAGATTTTGAAGGGATATTCGGAACAGATGCATTTAGCATTTATGTTGGTATTCCGCATCAAGGATGGATGAACGGTAGCCTGGCAAGTGAAATATTCAAAGCAGAATTAATGATTGACGGCGTGAGAGACCCGACAATAATCAAGAAACGTCATAATCTGACTCCGCAGGAGGCTGCAGTATTTTTAGAGGGGTCATATAAGGAACTGCAAATAGATCCATGGGAATTTAAGCCGAGCGATATTACAGGGGTTGCATACAAGTCATGGAGTGACTCAGATGTGGATAAAACATTTTTTGTCGAGACCCAAGAAAGAAACGGGTGTCTTACATACTCATTACAGGTAACAAACGGAAATCCGGACGGTTGGAAATTCACACCGTCTAAAGCAACGGAACAAGACTTTGACGAGCCATTGCAAAAGGAAATACTTCGTCAGGCAACTCTACTTCATTATGAAGTTGCGCCACATACGATTACAGGGATTGTGATTATGGAGGGAAAAGTAACAAATAAAAATTATGGGCGAGTTGGCCCGATGATCATTGATGTGTATCAGGGATTTCCAATGGCAGAGACGCAGGCTCTTGGTCACGCAGAACTTATACATGCTTATATTCATGACTCATTACAAGATTTAACCATTTAGTAATCAACCTGTCTTCAACACGTTCGTTTAGTTGTGAGATATTTATACCAAAAATAATAACATATTATTATGCTTACAAAAGTGCTTTTTGCCATAGGCGTTATTCTTATTGCACTGGTCATGTCGTTCTTTGGACTCAAGGAAGTAGTTGCTACGATGATGACTGCTAATATCTTCCTGATTACGGTGGCTGTTCTTCTTCAGTTGCTGATACTGGCGCTGCTGGCGTTGCGCATCATTCTCATAGCAAAAAAATACGGTAAAATCGGCTTTGTCGAGGCGTTCAAGATAAGCATGGCAGGCATAGCCATAAGCTTGCTTACCCCGATAGCAAAGATAGGCGGTGAGCCTCTCAAGATATACCTGCTTCGCAAAAGATTAGGTGTATCAAAGGCAACGGCAGTCATAGCTGTTGATACCATCGCCGAGCTGGTTTCTTCACTGCTGATGATTTTTCTTGTGTTTATAATATTTGCAAAGGATGTGCCAGGAGTAATATTCTCTTCCTTCGCCATATTTCTTGTTATTGTTGCAGCTCTTTTACTGGGCTTGCTGAAATTGTTGCTAAATCCGGGGTGGATGCGCAGAATTATAAAATGGCTTGGCAGAAACATGGTGAAGTTTGCCAAGGTCAATAAAAAGGATTATGCAAAGCTTTTCTACAACGCATTTCGCTTGCTTATCAGAGACAAAAAAATCATGCTGTATGCCTTTGGCGTATCGTTTGCAACAAAGATAATTGAATTTGTCCGCATGTGGATTGTTTTTGCTGCTATAGGCATATTCCTGCCGCCGGGTGTTGTTATAATACTTTGGTCTGTTATTCTTGTGCTCTATCTGGTGCCGTGGCTGCCTGGTTCACTTGGCTTGGTGGAGTTCTTCGGAACAGGTACGCTTATTTTCTTTGGTACAGCAAGCGGCGCTGCGGCAGGCGGACTTTTGATTGATAGATTCATATCATTTTGGTTTGTGCTAATATTTGGCCTGCTCATTGCGACTACTATGAAGCTGCCGAAGAAAGTCAGAAGATAACTTTATATTCTATGGCTATAATTATAGTTATAGGTGGAAAAAATGGCAACGACAGTTCAAATAAGCGACATGACAAGGCAGAAATTAGAAACGTTAAAAGAGCAGCTCGCAGCTGGAACATTCGACGAAGTAATATCAAAGATAGCGGACAAAGAATTGAAAGCGCCAAAATCAATGTTCGGAAAAGCAAAAATTTCCCCCTGGAAAAAAACAGACAGGATGAAATTCCATGGCGAATAAATATATGCTCGACAGTTCAGCATGGGTAGAATATTTTGCCGGCACGACTATTGGCGAGAAAGTAAAAGAATTTCTAGAAAATGAAGAGACGGCAGTGACAACATGCTTAATTTCTATAGCTGAAATTTCTGATAAATTCTCCAAAGAAAATGAAAAATTTGACAAATCACTTGCATTCGTCAAAAGTGCTTCTTCTATAGCTAATTTAACTCTGAATACTTGCTCAGAGGCCGGGAAACTGAAAGCCGAGCGCAGAAAAATAAAAAAAGAATTTGGTTTGGTGGATGCGATTACATACTTGACTGCGAAAGAGAATTCTTGTATATTAGTGGCCAAAGACGACGATTTTGAAAACATGGATAATGTTATCTTGTTAAAATAATCATTTGCGCTTAAAACCGTGTCGGATAGTGATTGTTTCGTGATTTTCCTGCAGGCTGAAAAATTTAGCTATTAATCTTATATTTGTATTTCTCTAATTACCAACATGCCAGATGACAATACGAACGTTAGTTTTGCATGGGCTGATGTCTTTGCTTGTTCTTACTGCAAACATTACGAGTGGGTTGGAACCTATGCAGCAGCTCAATACTGCCAAAATAAAGACAGCCCGTTTTATGACCATTCATCAGCCTCGAGAGGCACTGATTTGACAACCAAGCAAAAACTTACCGGCTGTGATCGATTTGATCATAACGGAGAGAAATTTCCAGCGCCTCTTTTTGTGTATATGCCAAGCGACAGTGTGCTGCGAAAATACCCCCCTGAGCAACTAGCTATTGGATATTCCGAAGGCATGAACGTGACATCGGAAAAAACAGCGGACGATTTGTCTGCAGAACTCCAACACGCTCACGACGAACTACTAGAAATGTTTAGAAAACATGGAACGCTGAAATTTAACGAGCAGGGCAGACTAGTCCCTGCTGACGACGCACAAAAATGATTATGCAGGCTTTTGGCACAGCCCGCAGATATTTATTAGTATCACAAACAATTAGTTCTATGCTCTCACTGCTTGCTTTCGAGCGAATCGCCAAGAAATACGGTGTAAAGAGGATTTCCCGGGAGGCGCTTGAAGAGACGCGTGAGGTTATAGAGGAACTTGGCCTTGAAATGGCTGAAAAAGCAGTAAAGGCGAGCCGCTTTGCCGGTCGCAAAACTCTCATGGAAGAAGATATCAAGTTCGTGACGGAGAAAAGGGAATAAGTAAAATTTATATAGTTCTAATTTAATGGTTAGGTGATAATAATGGAGAAAAGACAAACAGAAATCAAGAATCTCAAACCGGGTTCTTACGTGCTCATAGATGATGTGCCTTTCCGCGTGGACAAGGTGCAGAAATCCAAGTCAGGCAAGCATGGCGCTTCCAAGGCACGCTTGTTTGCCAGCGGGCTTTTTGGGGATATCAAAAAAATCATAGTACATCCCGGAGACACCAAGATGGATATACCTATAATAGAGAAGAAAACAGCACAGATTCTTTCTTTGTCAGGCGACCATGCGCAGTTGATGGACCTGGTTGACTACACGAACTATGAGGTAGTTATACCAGAAGAGTTTAAGGGACAACTAGTAGAAGGCGACGAAGTAGTAACGTGGGAATTCGGCGCCTACAGGATGATAAAAGGCAAGAAATCGTAAAAATTATTTTATCATTATAACATTTTTCAAATCTCTAAAGTGTTCATCACCACTTACAATCTTAATGTTCCTGATTTTTGCAACCGCCATTATTATTGCATCGGCCATACTAATTTTATTTTTGCTGAATCGCGTTCTTAGATTGCCCGCTTCCTCTGCTACCTCTGAGTCCACCGAAACTATTTCGCTTCTCAATTTTAGGAATTGAACAAATTCTGCATAGGTCTTCCCTTCACGGGTGAATTTATTGACAATCTCGGCAACTACTATTGAAGGCGTTATAAGGTTGCCTTTTTCTATAAAGTCTTTTATCCTGATACCTATATCAGAGCCTGTGAAATATTCGTACCATGCGTACGTGTCAATGACATAAGTTTTGGACGGATCTATGTCAATCTCTGTTGTCATCTTGCCACATCTCTTTGCGTTCCTTTTGTGTAAGAGGTTTTAGACCCTTGGCCGCACCAAACATCGATCTCGGAATTTTTTCTGCCTTGAAAAGCGCGTCCTCTATAACATCCTCAAATGTGACACCTCTCTCGTCCTTGAGTTGCTTCAGCTTCTTCCACATTGCGTCGTCTACTGCTATCGTTTTCATAATATCACCATTGTATTTTATAAATTATAATCTATAACTTATAAAGGTTTCGGTCTTTGTATTGCAGGATGATAAAGGAAAAGAAAAGCTAGAACTATATTTCCATAAGTTCTGGAAATTTATATTATATCACGGGCCTAATTCTAACCAATGGCGACGCAGAAATGCCTTAGTAACTTATTTTATTCTCGAATCCAATGCTATTCTAATGAAAAGAAAACCTAGACGAAAGCAGAGAATCTCTCAGAGAAACGAAAAGCTACTGCATTTGCTCAAGTTTTTCGTAAAATTCAACTTGTTTGCCATACCACTTTACATTATATTGCTATCAAAATTTGAGTGGGCTTGGCTGGAACAGTTTGTTGTGAGCATCGTTACGCCTATACTGCAATTACTTGGCTATAACCCTACGGTACATGATTTGCTGATTTCAATACCCATAAAAAATGGCAGTTGGGGCGCTGTAATTAACTGGGACTGCACGGGCTGGAAAAGCATGCTTGCATTCTTTGCGCTGATAATGGCAACGGAGTTTCCTTTAAGGCGCAAGTTGGCTGGCATGGTGCTAATACCGGTTATATTTGTTATTAACCTACTCAGGATAGTTTTCATGTTCTTCTATGTGAGAACCTTTGATCTGGCAAATTACCAGACTGTTCATGCAGTCGTTTGGAGCTGGGGACTCATAGCTACAATAATCGTTTTATGGCTCCTGTGGCTCAGGTTTGACTTTACCAAGGTATTCAAGAAGAAACGAAAAAGACGCAGGCGAAGATAACTTCTTCTCAGTAGAAAAAACAATATATACCACCCACAGCAAAGTAAATAATTATGGTAGACAAGCTTACGGAGCTAGAGGGGCGCTTCGATCGCCTTGAGGAGAAGTTGAAAATCACTTTTATTGAGTTGGAAAAGCGTCTTAATCAACAACAGCCCCAGGAGCAACCACAGACAAATGTTGAGGACCACATACAGGAAGTCGAGGACCTGCTTTTGCTTCTGCAGCTGGAAAATACAAAAATGAAGGAAAAAGTAAGGGACGGGCTTGACTTTGGAATAATACCCAATGTTCCTGATGTTTCAGAGCGCCTTACAAGGGTTGAGAGCGAGCTCGCTTCGCATGCGAGTGCTATGCCTTCCCAGACTGAGATTGAGACAAAGATAGCAACGCTTGAGGAGAGAATAAATTCACTCCAACCAACAAACTATGTAGAAACGCGGCCTGTCGAAGAGCCTGTTGAGGAATTTGCTGAGGAGCATGTTGCAGAGCATCATGGTCATAAGAAAGTCAAAACAGTCAAAGAAGTGCTTGATGAAGATTCGGATTTGCTTTCAAGCGTGCAGAAAATACTGGGGCGTGCCTAAGGTGTTAATATGACAGATATGGAAAAAAGACTAAAGGAAGTGGAAGCTTCCATAAGAATGCTGGCAGAATTTGTGAGAAGACAGGCTGATGCAATTGATGAGACGGCTGGCGAAGATTACAAGGAAGAAATTGAGAAAATAAAAGAATCTTTTTCTGATGAGAAAGAGCTCATACGGCTGCAAACAAGGAAATTAGACAAGCTAGAAGAACAGGTCGTGAGTATTACAAAGAATCCTAAAAACAAGGCTGCAGAAGAGAAGATGAGAAAAACTGTTAACGACGCGCGTGCTGAGCTGGAAACATTGCGCCACGAGTTGCTGCCTAAGGTAAAATTCATCGAAGGAAAAATGGACACGATAAAGGAAGCTGTTGAAGACGTGCACGAAATGCATGAAATGAAAAAATACCTCAAGGAACTCGAAAGAAAGCTGGAAAGCAGCGTTGCAAACGTGGAAAGCGAGCTGAAGGGCGTCAAGGAACTCACAAAAACTGACTTCAGCGAGAACTACAAGGCGAACCTTGAAAAAATAAACGAGGCGATGCTTGCACGCTTCAGGGATGATAACGCAGCGTACTTCGAGAAGCTTGGTTATATTGAGCAGCGCCTGAATGCAATGACTGAAAAATCCGCTGAACCTAATGGTGACATACTTCAAAGGATGCAGAAACTTGACGAAAAAGTAATTGGAATCAAGGAATCGGTAAATAACATGCTTTCAATCAGCCCGGAAGAGCTGAAAGACCGTGTCGATTTCGTGGACAAGCATGTCAGGGAAATGAGGGCAATCACGAATAGATTGAGGGATTTTGACTCGGAAATCTACAAGGAAGAAATGGATAAACATGTAAATGATTTACTTACACAATTCAAGAACAAGGAATTCAAGGACGTAAAAGAAGTGGGTGAAACACTTTCGCATTTCAAGAATATGGAGACGCAGGACATAAAGAAAATCAGTGAGATGGTCGACGAGTTCAAAACAATGGAAGTTGACGACATCAAAGGCCTGAAAAACATTGAGTCCAAGGACATAAAAAAACTGGGCAGCATGCTTGAGGGCCTGGCGGGCATTGAAATGGAGGATGTCAAAAGACTATCCAAGCAACTCAAAGACACGAGAGATAAAATAACGCTGGAAGAGGAAAACAGCCACGCCGCAGAGGAACGTCTTGTCAGCGTAGAAGAAATGATAGACCAACTGAAGAAATCAGAAAGGAAATTTGACGAGCATATTTATGGTATTCTGGATCATTTCAAGGAACTAGAGCTCAACAACGTGAAGGACATCGCAAAGCAGATGAAAGAGACAAAGGAAATACTGGAAGAGGAGTCGGTTAATAGGCAGTCGTTTGAAAAACGTATCATGGACCTGGAGTCGAAAACGGAGAAAATCGACAGCATGGAGATTCATGATATTGAGAGTCTTGCCAATGAGATGAAATCCGCCAAGGATGCTTTGGAAGATGAGTCCGTAAACAGGCAATCGATGGAAAAACGGTTTCATACTATTGAAACAGAGGTAGGGCAGTTGCGTGGCATAGAATTCGGGCAGGAGAACGCCGAGCGGGTTGACATTACAAAAATCAACAACCGCATCCAGGACATGGAAAGCAACATGAAACTTATGACCGTCAAGCTGCTTACGCAGCAGCTGAACGAATTCGCAAAATCAATTGACAGAAGACTGCCAAATATTGTCAGCCGCGAAGAGTACCTAAGACAGATAGCTGACATGCAGCAGAGATTGCGCAACATAGAGGCTCCGGACATGGCACCGCTGGGCGCGCGCGTTGAAAGGCTAGAACGTAAAATAGAAGAAGTAGCCGGCATGATGCGCGGCATGTACAACCGGATTCCTATTATCGTCGAGTAAGCCTCTTTCTTTTCGGAAAGAAAGATCCTTGTGAGAAAGAAAACTTATTATATTTTGGCTCACTAACGTTCGCGATAATTATGCTTTTCTTAAGAAATTGAGGAAATCTGCTTCTGACTCAGGCACGAAAGCGTCGTATTCTCTTGCGATTCTCTGCTTGAAAGCGTCGTCTGCGAAGAAAGGAGCTGCGACATGGCCACCAGCACTTTTTATGTGCCGCATACACGGTTCATCGGTTGAACTATCACCGATATACAATGTTTTGTCCGTATCACGCGGACTGTTTACAGGCAGTCCCAATAATTTTTGCCTTAATACTGTTAACTTGCTGTCACCGGTAAAGATGTCCAGGTCAAACCTGACACCTTTATCAACTCCAATCGGGACAAGCTCATTTGCAGCTATTAGATAAAATGGATAAGCATCATGGTACGGATGCTTATTTGATGACGGGTATGCATTTTGCAGCACTCTTCTTATTCCATACCTGTAACCGGTGGATAAAATAGCGCTACTTGTTGCCTGATCTTCATGTACTTTTGCCAAAGGTCTCAATAATCTTCCATCTACTTTTGCCTTTGTTGTATCCATTCGTGCGTAAGCTTCTACGTATACAGGTACAGCATGCGATGGCAGATCGCGTAAAACACGTTCATTAAAAACACGATAAATTTCATCATATCCTATTTCACCGCGTTTGTAAGCACCAACAAGGTTTTTCAGTTTTAGCATTGCCCCAAGAAGCTCTACGGTTCTTGGCATAGGGACGTAACCTAAAACAGTAGAATCTTTCAGTGCAGCTTTACCTACGTATTCCCATAGCTTGCCTTCGTCCCTGTCCTTAAAGAGCGCGCCGTTCCAGTCACAAATAACACGATGTATTGGCATAGAAAGTCTATAATCAAAATCTTCTTAAATCAAGTTTTGCTTTAAAGAATAGGTTTGTAATATTGAATTATGCACATACTTGTTACCGGCGGAACGGGGTTTCTTGGAAAATATGTAGTGGAAAAACTCGGAAAACACAAAGTTATTGTCTTTTCGAGAAGCATGCCGACAGGGCCTAAAAAAATTGCTTACGTACTCGGCGACATAACAAATTCGGATGAGCTAGAAAAGGCATTTCCTGCTGACGCGGTTATTCACCTTGCTGCAACTCTTGATGAACATGACAGTGATTTGTTCCGGGTAAATGTTGACGGAACGAGGAACGTCACGGAACTATGCAAAAAATACAAGGTCAAACATCTTATACATATGAGCTCTACCGCTGCTCTTGGCGAGACAAAATTTGCCAAGGAAGACTCACCAAGAAATCCAAAGACAAACTACGAAAAGTCGAAGCGCGACGCAGAGGACGTCGTGATGAATTCAGGGCTTAACTACACAATAATAAGAGCGCCTGTTATTTTTGGTCCGAGCAAAGTATGGCTTGACGTAATAAAAGCCGCTGAAAAAGGATTCCCGATTATCGGCAGCGGCTCAAACCATTTTCATGTGGCCTGTGTGGATGACGTTGCTTCGCTTATTGCCAGATGCCTAGGAAACAAAAAGGCTTATGGCCAGATTTTTCATATTGCCACCAGCGATACGCCCACTTACAGAGAATTCTATACGATGCTTTGCAAGTCACTTGGCATAGAGATGACAAAGAAAAGCTTACCGGTCACGGCAGTAAGAATATTTTCTGCTGCTAACAGGATTTCATCCAAACTAAGAGGCAAGAAGCCAAAGGCAATAATGGAAAAATCAAATATCGACAGAATAATACGGGACAGAACTGTTTCGACAAGGAAAATACAAACAAGCTTGCGCTTTAAACCGGCAACAACAAAAAGAGCAATAAGAGAAACAGTGAATTACTTTAAAAAGTCTGGCTTGATTTGATAATTATGATAATAGGCAAGACAGAAAAATACATACTGAAGAAGATAGAGGAAACCGGCGGCATACTTTCTGTGATAATCGACCCGGTTGACTATCCTATCCGAGAGAAGGCAATTGCTACAGGCGTTGCTGCACACAAAGCAGGCGCTGACCTGATAGCTGTCGGCGGTTCCATAAACGCCCAGGGGCAGCTTCTTGATACTGTAACAAAGGGCATAAAGGAAAAGGTTGACGTGCCGGTTGTTTTGTTCCCGGGAAACATAGCTACAATCACACCTCATGCAGATGCAATTTATTTTATGTCTCTTCTGAACTCAAGAAACCCTTATTATATTTCTCAAGCACAAATGCTGGCGGCGCCGCTTATCAAAGAACTTAAGATAGAGCCGCTGCCCATAGGATACATTGTTGTTGAACCAGGCGGCACAGTAGGCTGGGTTGGCGATGCAAATGCGGTGCCAAGAATAAAACCGAAAATTGCTGCAGCTCTTGCGATGGCCGGCCAATTTTCGGGGCATAGAATAATATTTACAGACGCGGGTTCTGCTGCATTTGCGCCGGTTCCGGTGGAAATGGTCGCGACTGTAAAGAAGTCCATAGACGTGCCTTATCTTGTGGCAGGCGGAATACGAACAGCCAAGCAAGCTGGCGACATCATAAAAGCAGGCGCTGACTGGATTCAAGTGGGAACTGCAGCCGAGAACAGCAAGAACCCCGAAGAGCTAATCAAAAAATTCGTCGCAGAAATCAAGAAAGCCGGCAAGAAGAAAAAATAGTTTAATCTTCTGAATCGCAAGTAGGTAGTTCAAAAGGCTCTAAACCGCCCCTAGCTCTTGTTTTGTTTACTTTGTCAAGATACTCACGTCTTTCGCTGTTCATGAACGGATACGCTTTGTGCATTTCAGAAACAAAGGCGTAGTCGCCATTAGTAACACCATCGCTAAAATACCCCCTAACCGCCCACCCATCCCATTCGGCTATTCCAAACAAATCTGGGTTATCGTCAAGAATATGATTAAAGGACAAATCGGAAATATTTTCAGCTGTAATTCTTTGTGAATCTATTTCCGTCTTGGAATAGCGTGTTAACAGTGTTCTGTCTCTTTGGGCGGCTTTCATTATTCTGTCTAACGGCTGTCGAACCTTTGGATCATACAAGTGCATGAAAAAAGTATATACGGAGCTCTTATAAACTCTTGAATAACAGCCAAGAATTTAGCCCAAAATTATAAAGAATAAATTTCCAAATAACAGCGTCAGGACAAGGGCTATAGCGAAGACGGGCACAAAGCGCATGCCGTCCTTTATAACTACGTAGCGTTTCTGCTTTTTCAGTTTTTTGATGTCTTTTTCCGTCAGGCCGACCCAGTTGCCGTCTTCCAGAACGTCACCTTTTCTCAATTTACTTGTAAGAATCTTTCTGCGAAATACGCGTTTTTCAATGACGAATGCATATCGCCAGAAAACCAAAAGCAGGAATATAAGCGGAACTAGCTTTGGGATTAAATCAATCATTCTTGGCGCAGCTGCGGATGCTGCAAGTATTACGATTAGGACGGCGGCAGGTACTCCGATTATAAATTTTAGATTTTCTCTGAAGTCTTTGGCAACATATTTTAACACAGGTCGGTTTAGAAGCCCTATTATTACTGAATAGGCGATGGTGTAAAATATGCTGACAAGCATGAAGTTCATCAGATATGGTACTATGAATATTTCACCTCCATAGACAGGTATCATATAGCCAATGGCTGCAAGAATCCATGCATCGGCGGCGCCCCACTGGCCTTTTTTGTACATTATTAGGCCGATGACTAGAAGGGTCGTTCCTACTATAATGGAAACGGTAAATGGATACCAGTTTCCCAAAAAACCTTGCAGAATCCAGTAGGCTATGCCAACAATTACCATGCCGATGGGTAGCTGGTCAGGAACTTCTGTGGTCTTTAGGTCCCATAGACCAGCGAGAATAGAACCTGCGACAGCAATTATCAATATTTCCAGCATTTATTATCACCAAAATGGCATGTTTGTAATGCACCAAAACATTTTTATTGTGGAAACTGCATGTATTGCATGGCAGTTAACGAACCTAAGGCAGATATTTAACCTAGGGTTTAAATTAATTAGTAATCAATATTAATAAACTGCTTAGAAGGGTAAGAAATGCTTCCACAACACATAGGTATCATACTTGACGGCAATAGACGTTTTGCCCGCGAACTGATGAAGAGGCCGTGGCTTGGTCACAAGGCAGGTCTTGACAAGGCACGGCAAGTTCTTGGCTGGGCCTGTGAACGCGGAATAAAGTATGTCACGGCTTATGTTCTATCTTTAGAAAACCTTCAAACAAGGCCAAAGAGAGAACTGCAACTTATACTGAAGTATTTCGGCGAAGAGATGGATGATATCCTGACAACAGCAGACCACGTCGTCAACCGATTTGCAGTGCAGGTAAGGTTCATAGGACGGACCCATATACTTCCGGATGCGCTGCAGGAAAAAATGAAACTAGTAGCGGACAGAACAAAGAACTACAAGAAACACACACTTAATATTGCAATAGCATATGGCGGTCAGCAGGAAATCACAGACGCTGTCAAGCAGATTCTTCTAGATGGGCTAAAGGGAATCATAAAACCTTCAGATGTTGACGAAACTTTAGTCAAACACCATCTTTACACAAACGGCCAGCCCTACCCTGACATGATATTCAGAACAGGCGGCGAAAAGCGCCTTTCCAACTTTTTGCCGTTTCAGTCAGCATACAGTGAGCTTATCTTTACAGACAAGAAATGGCCGTCCATAAAAGAAAATGACTTTGACGCAGCTTTGAAGGAATTCTCAGACAGGAAGAGAAGGTTCGGGCGGTAAAGCTGATGTTTCTATTTATGCAAGAAAAAACCTGTTCCATAATTACCCATGTTTTAGTTTTGGCGTTACTTGTCATATTCAGGAATCAATTCTCAGTTGAAAATATAGCATATAGTGCTATAACAGCTTTCATGGCAATAATAGGTATTATAATTCTAAGTCTTGGTATGGCCACAATAGATAAAGCTTTGACTTCAAAAAAGTCGAGATTAATTACTTCAGGGATATATTCAAAAATCAGACATCCCATCTATTATGGCAGAATATTATTTTTTATTGGACTGACTTTATTCTTTAGGTCAGTTTTTGGGATTGTTCTGATAATGATATTGCTTGTACCGCTTCATATTTACGGAATTAGAGAAGAAGAGAGAGAATTGGTCAAAAAATTTGGGAATAAATATATCAAATACAAAAATAAAACGCTATTTTGACTTATTTAATCCCAGGTGTATATTTTTTCGACGGGTAATTCTGGACCTCGACCCTTTTCTGCATTGCATCACTTTCTCTTCAGGCTCCAGTTGTAAAAGTATGCTATGAGCCATCCTGATATGTAGAAGGACACCACTAGGACTATCAGCAGCGCTATGGAGTTCATAGGGTTCATGAAGGAAAAGCGCGGGTACATGTAGCTCATCATTGATGGCTGTACTATTCCTCCGTGCCATATAACACCCACGACCCAGAAGACGACTCCAAATATTGCTGACGCCATTGAAAGAGCTTTCGGGCTAATTTCCTGATATTTTGCCATGATAATCAGTTGTTTAAACTTCTATAAAAAGATTCGAAAATATTTTTAATACATGTCTTACGTCGACACAGAAAGAAAATACAAGCGCGGGCCGCAGATAATTACTAGGAAGGATGCAGGAGCTATCATTGCTGAAACAGGTTTGCAGCCTAATTGGAAATGCCTGGATTTGGGCGGAGGCTCGGGGTTTCTCGCATTGTTCTTGGCTAATTTAGTGCCAAGCGGCTCGGTTACAACTTATGAAATCAAAAAGGAGCATGCTGCCATAATAAAGGAAAATATTTCACGCAGCGGTTTCAAGAATATAAAACTTGTCAATAAACCGGGCGAGGAGTTTACGGGCAAGAACTTTGATTTGGTCACGATGGACATGAAGGGCGCTGAAAAAGTAATACCAAAAATTTATGCGGCGCTGAAACAGAGTGGCTGGCTTGCTGTTTACTCACCGCATATAGAGCAGCAGATTGCCTGCAGGAAATTCATGGAAAAATTCTTCAAGAAAATAAAGACAGTGGAAAACGTCCAGAAAGAGTGGACAAGTGTTCACGGTTTTACTCATCCTATACCTTCCCAGATTGTGCACACAGGCTTTATAACCATAGCAAGAAAAATATGAATTCTATGACGTGGAGAGGTGTTATTATTGAGGAGAGTCTTGAGGATCTGAGTCTTTTGAATTTAGTCAGGATTGTAAAAACAAAAAAAATCATTTCTTGAGAACGAAGACGAAAAAGGTATTTTGCATTTTCATTGTGTAGAGGCCGAGAAGAAGGGCGATTTCATAGAAAAGGCAAAAAAATCGATAAAGCAGGGATGGTACATGCATATATGTAAGGATGGCATGATGATAGTTATTTTTAGAAATAAAGTATTCGAGTTCTCTGAACGTGAAAAAGGAAAAATAGCCGAGGCAAAGAATTATGGAATTTCTATTGGGATATTGCCCGAGCAAATGGAAATAGAAAACCTTATTAGGAACCCGTTTGATTAATGATAATTATGATAACTTCTCTGAATCCAGGCATCGCGCTTATTGTGGCAGTGCTTGCATTGTTTGGTCTTGAGGCAGAGATTTCTTCTGGCAATGGCATCGGTGCGTTTTTTCTCGGCGCTGTCGCAACCGTGCCATTGATAGTTTATGTATGGGAAGTCATGAAGAAGAACTGGGATGTCTATAGAAAATTCTACTCTATGTCATTCCACAAGCGCGACATGAAAGTGATAAAAAAGAGCTGGATTCTGACGCGGTGGATTATTCCCTACTCCCTTGTTGTTTATTCTATTCTGGATTTGATTGTGCTTCTCAATCCTACTCTCGGCACGCCCTATAGTATGCTCTATGGTGCGCTGTTTGTGATTTTCTTCTACACGGCGCTTCAGAAACACAAATACTATGATTCAGTAAAAGAGTAGAGTGGGTTCGAGGAACCCTTTCTAAAAGAAAGCGTTCACGGAAAGAAATATTATGGGTTCGAGGAGATTTGAACTCCTGTCTCAAGGTACATCGCACCTTCTTTGGTACTTTCCGAAAAGAAAGGTGTCCCGAACCTCGGATCCTGACCATTCTAGAGCCTTCTTTCCGCAAGAGCTACGACGAAATGGCTTAGCTAGACTACGAACCCTACATCTTGATATTTGATTTACTTCTAATTATAAATCAAACTTTTTGCACGAGAAAAACAAAATCCCCGACTTTCGAGTTACTGAACCTATTGTCTTTCGGCCATAGTTTTGTTGTTCTTATTATTTTTAAGCCTACTGAGGCTAAATCTTTGACAATTCGCTGATATGAGACCTTGTACTCGTCCAGTCTTATGGATGATAAATATATTTCATTGTAGAGTCCAAATATTTGGTGTGAATCAAGTTTTTCATTTTTCATCATTTCTGGAATGCGCTTTGCATAAAACTCCGTCCCGCTTCGAGCTGCTTCCGAAGGATTTTTGAAGGGAGCAATAGCCTTTTCGTAGACGATTAGAATCCCTTCTGACTCCATGTGCGAGCGTATGTTTAACAAAAACTCGCGCTTTGTTACATCCTTTATATGATGATATGCAGACGTCGCAATAACTATATCGAATTTATCGTTCAGCTTTACTGTACTTGCATCATGCAGAATAAACTCCGAAGTTTTCATCTTAGAATTTTCTATTGCGTATTTGAGGAAGTGTTTGTTTATGTCGACCCCTGTGTATGAAAATGAAATATCCAAACGAGAAAGCCATTTTCTAAGGAATATACCAGTTCCGCAACACATATCAAGTATTTTTACATATTTTTTTCCTTTACAGAAAGATTTTACGTGCTTTAACACTTCTGAGAAGTTTTCCGCTTCTATTTTTGTGCTCACGTATCTGTCATAAATTACTGGCGACATTTCATAGAGATTTTGACGTACCACCATACAACCGCCCTCATCTTGCATTCGTTCTGCGCGGAGCCTATTACATGCAAACAGCTGCGAGCACTAATAGTCCAAAGGCTTTATCGTTTTAATTCCTTTTATGTCTTCAAAATGCGAATCGTTTGTTATGATTGCATCTATGAACTTTTCTTTCATTACAGCAACAAAAACAGTGTCAAAATAGTTTGCTTCATATGAAGAGAATATGGAAAGTGCATCAATTTCATGTTCTTTTACAACATCTTCTATATCCATTGGCAAAGCCAGCAGAAGCTCAGCGACATTGGTAGCGATTTTCCTGTTTACATTTCTGTCAATAACTTCCACAACTTCCGCTACGTTCAACACGGATGTAGTAGCTTCTAGTTTTCTTGATTCGATATCCTCTATTATTTTTTTACACGCCTTCCCGAATTTAGGGTGTGCTTGTGCCGCATAGATAAAGATGTTCGAATCGATAAAAGCTCTCATTCTCTACTACTCCTTATCTTGTGCACTGCTTCTACTGCATCGCCTTTGAACTTTGCAGAGCCGTAGAGCTTTGCCGATATGTTTTCTATTTTTTTTGCTGCTAGTAGTTCGATACCGGTTTCTCTTGGTATCAAAGACACTTTGGAGCCACGCTTCACTCCATACACATCCCGAAGCTTTTTCGGTATTGTTATCTGATACTTGTCAGTCACCTTAGTTTGGTATACCATTCTTACCACCATACCAAATTATACACAACAAACTATAAAAAGATTTCTAGAACCAAACAAGCATAGCACAGCTACGAGCCCTAACGAATGAATAATTGGATTGTATGTATAAGAATTTAAGAGCTAAATAATCACTATGAAAAAATACGTATTCAAAAAATATGACTCTAATTACAGACGATTCTTTTCCTCTGAAAAGAGAAAGATACAGAAAATAATCGGATCGAAGGCATTGATAGAGCATGTTGGAAGTACTGCTATTCCTAAACTCAGAGGTAAAGGTATTGTGGACATTCTTTTGGTAGTCCAGAAAAATACAATTGCAAATACATCAAAAAAGCTCCAAAAAGCTGACTATGAGTTCAGAGATGTTGCAAGCACAAAGTCAAGGTGTTTCTTCCGAAAAGACTACAAAACTTCTAATGGTATTAGGAGAGTACACATTCACCTAACGTTTATAGGAAGTAAAGATCAAAAGGAAATGATAGGGTTTCGTGATTATATTATTTCTCATCCGAAAATGGCAAAAAAGTATGAGAAGATAAAAAAGGACGCTGTGAAATTTGCGAAAGGCGAGGGAGAACTATACAGGAAGCAGAAAGAAAAATTTATTCTCGGCATTATTAAGAAAGCTCTGGAGAATAATCAAGAATAAACAACTACCAGAAATTATTCGTAGATTACAAATAGCCCGCACATGACCAAACCATCGGACAAACACAACTACGAACCCAATTGGTATACTGATCAATTCGATTGATGTATTAGGCTGATAAATTTTAGCAGCTTTATCAGCCTAACTGATAAGATTTTTAATTCAATTCAAGCATTATTGTTCATTTGAAATGAATGAATTTGTTCATTACTAATGAACAAACTTTATATACTTTTCTATTCAAATATCATGTATGATTTTAAAGGAAGAACTAAGAGAAATAGTGAAGACCCAGCGCAAGTCTATACTGGAAAGCGAAGTTGGCGTGATGAGGGAGAAGACATCTGAAATGGACATTAGCATGCCATTTGCAATAGTTATATCTGGCATTAGAAGGTGTGGAAAAAGCACCGTGTTGCGCCAGTTGATTAAAAAGAAAGATAAGTTCTATTACTTTAATTTTGAGGACCCAAGAACAGCTTCATTTGAAGTGGTCGATTTTCAAAAACTTAAAGACGTGTTCACTGAAGAATTTGGCAAAGCTGATTGTTATTTCTTTGATGAAATACAGAATGTCCAAAAATGGGAGCTTTTCGTAAGACAGATGCTAGACCAAAAGATGCATTTTGTTTTAACGGGATCGAACGCTTCCTTGCTAAGTAGGGAATTAGGCACAAGACTGACAGGCAGGCATCTTAGATACGAGTTATTTCCATTTTCATTTAAGGAGTTTCTTGCATTTACAAAATCAAATCCGTCCATAAAATCGTTTGAAATTTATTTTAATAGCGGAGGTTTTCCGGAATATCTTAAACATAAAAATGTCGAAATATTGAATGAGCTTCTGAACAACATAATTGCACGCGATATAGTAGTAAGATATAAGCTGCGCAATTCAAAACTTCTGAAAGAAATTGCAGTATATATGCTTACAAACATTGGAAAAGAATTTTCTTACAATTCGCTGAAAAAAGTATTTGATCTAGGTTCCACCAACAGTGCAATATCTTTTATTTCTCATTTTGAGGATAGTTATTTGATATTTACAATACCGAAATTTAGCCATTCAATGAAAAGTCAAATAAGAAATCCAAGAAAGATATATGCCATAGACAATGGACTAGCTGCCGCAAATTCTGCATCTTTTTCAGGAGATACTGGAAGAATGCTGGAGAATTTGGTCTTTTTGCACCTAAGAAGAAAATACAAGGATATTTATTATTTTAAAGAAAAGCACGAATGCGATTTCCTGATTAAAGAAAAAGGGAAAATAACCGGCGCATTTCAAGTATGCTTTGAATTAAATAGCGACAATAAAGACCGCGAAATTAAAGGACTACAAGAGGCTCTTGAGATACTTAAGCTCGAGCAAGGCACGATATTAACGTTTAACCAAGAAGATGAATTATCAGTTGCAAACAAGAAAATTACAATAATGCCTGCCTGGAAGTGGTTGATAAGTTAAAAATTTTAACAGGCTGCACAGTAACCACAGAAATCTTACGATTAGCCTGCACAGAACCAAACAAGTAGCATAACAAAGCTACGAGCCCTAACGAATAACTTCTATACAGCGCTTTTTATGTTAATTTTTGCTGATAGAAGGCTTTATAAATGTGCATATTAATATGTAACAAAAGAAGGTGAAAAAATAGTGCAAACCGACAGACGCCCAAGACGTCAACCTGCTATAGACTTCACCAAGGAAATCAAGCCAAGCAAGCACTTTAGGAATACGTGGCTTAGAAAATGGGATTGGGATATTAAACAGTTGCGGTCGGCACTAATGAATGCCAGGATAGATCATGTTGGAAAAAACAAATACGAAGCTTACATACAAGATAAGAAAAGGAGCAGAAAAATAATTTTTGTGTATACGGGAAATGAGATTTTTATAATAACAGGAACTGAGGGAAAATGACAAACAAAATATGTCCGGCATGTGAAAAAGGAGAATTGATAGAAGTAGACAACATAGTGTCTGAGCTGGATGGCTATGTGTTTATAGAAAAAGGTCAGCGTTGCACAGAATGTGGTGAAGAGTTTATACGCGAAAAAGACGCACAGCGCACAATCGAAGTCGCTAAAAAATTAGGTGTATGGCCTCAACCACTCAAGCTCCATAGAAGCTTGTCGAAAAGCGGTCGAGGACTAGTATTAAGAATACCAAGCGATCTCGAAAAAGACCTAAAATTAAAATCCGGAGAATCTGTAAGCATAAGCAAAGTCGGAAGCAGAATAATAATAGAGCCGGAGGATTGAATTTCAAAGAGTCACTATTCAGCGCTACTGAGGACTTCCTTGGCAACTTTTGGACCTAGCAGCTTTGCCAGCACGATTTCGTCTGCTTTCTTGATATCAACGGGCGTGCGGATTCCAGCGTTGAATAGTTTTCTTGCTCTTGCTCTTCCTATGCCTTTCAGGGTCACAAGCTTGAGGAGCTCTTCCTTTACACCATGCTTGACCTGCAGACGCACTTTGTTTATGTTGTTTGCTATTTCCTTTATTCCCAACAACATGGCTAATTCGCTCGCTGAGTATAATAGCCATTCAGCGTTTGTTGTTTTATTGTATAATTCGCCTGGGGTCACGCCGTATTTTTCAAGTATTACATCCTCGCCAGATTCACTGGTCCATTCTTTGATAAGCAAAGCTGTCTTGAATTCACTCAAAAAGTCTTCATATTCCACATCCCATACATCAGGTGCCTCTATGTCAGATTTCGAAAGCTCATCTTCTATATCCTCATACTCTTTTTTCTTTACGCTGAGAAGCGGATACATTTCAGTGCACTGGCAGATCATCATCAGACTTTGGATAGGTGTGTCATCTTCGGTCATCAAACCTAGTATAAGATTTGCCGAAACGGGATCCAGGTATAACTCGCTTACACGCTTGCCGAGCTTTGTCGCATGCAGCTCAACATCCTGGGTAAGCTGAAAAGCCGGCATGAATTCCTTTGATATAAATTCACCCTTATTTCCCACGATTATAAATTTGTAATTTTCCAGTTCGGTTATTATGCGCTCTATTTTTCCTTTAATACTTTCGATATCGCCGTATTGTTTGGCAAAAAAAGTCCGCATAAAGAATGTTTCAAGCTCGCCTCTTGTTTTAACATAGCCTGAAGAAATGAGGGATAAAATGTAAACCCGCAGAACACGCTCCACACCTAGCTTTGAATAAATGGGTTCTGCATCGCCACTTATGTAACGCTCCCAGAGTGCTTTTGCCTCACTTTTGCTTTTGGCAAGGAGTATTGCCTCGCCTTCTGTATCGTACTTAGGCCTACCTGCACGTCCCATGCATTGATGAATGTCTATCACCGGAATATAGGACATGCCGTAGCTTCCGTTAAATCGTTTTGTATCCCTAATAACGACACGATACGCGGGTAAATTCATGCCATATGCTAATGTAGTTGTGGCTGCCAAAACCTTCAGCAGACCGGAGCGAAACGCGTCCTCGATAAGCTTGCGCTGTTTGCTCACTAAACCAGCGTGATGGAAAGCTGTACCGCCTTCAACTATGCGGGCGAGACGACGGCATTGCTTTGTCGGATTGCTGAGAACATTCTCAATGTCATTCGCCAATTTTTTTAGTCGATCACGCTCACCTACGGCCAGAGCTTTTTTCAGATCCTTGGAGAGCTTTTCCGCCACAGACTCCGCACTTCTCCTGGTTGATACAAACATGAGTGTTTGCTTTTCCTTTTTAGTTGTGTCAAGGCAGATAGCTGTTTCTATATCAGCTTCAAGTGGAATTGTGCTCTTGCGTCCGGAAAATTCTAGCTTGTAATTTTCATTGTCAGGGTACATTACACCCTTGTGCAACTTAACGGGACGGTAATCGCTTTTTACAAGCTGGGCATCGAGCCACTCGGCAATTTCTTTAGCATTTTCTATGGTTGCAGAAAGCGCGACTATCTGCGCTCTTGTTATGCCTGCTAATTGCGTCAGCACTACCTCCAGGGTCGGCCCGCGTGTTGGGTCGTCAATAAGGTGAATCTCGTCGGAAACAATCAGGGCAATGTCCTTGGTCCATGGCACGCCGTGGCGCAACAATGAATCCATTTTTTCGTTGCTGAGAATTATCAGATCATAGCTGCCGAGCCAGCCGTCGCTGCTGTCCAGGTCGCCAGTGGAAACGCCGACGCGCATGCCTATCTTCTTGTACTTGCTGAAATCCTCGTACTTCTCTGATGCGAGAGCTTTGAGCGGCACAAGATAAACGCTTTTCTTACCTTCCAAATAATTTTTTAATATGGCCATCTCGGCGATCAATGTTTTGCCAGAGGCTGTGGGCGACGCTATTACCATATTTTTTCCGTCAAGAAGACCTTTTTTAATAGCGGCAACCTGCGGTGGGTTGAGCTGCTCTATACCGCCCTGTTTAAGCAGCGCAATGAGTTTTTGCGGCAGTGGGAGTTTTTCAAGAAGCATAAACACAAATCACCATCTAAAGACAGTGGTATTCTTTTTGAATACCACTTATAATATATCTGTGGTTTGTGTTATGCCGGAAATACCACAAATACTACCATCGTATTAATACGATGGTATTTCCTTACATAAATGATATAGTAGCTCAAAGAATAAATAATGGTTTTACTTGCCGAGGAGTGCATCAACCAGGTATGCATTACAGCCGTGGGATCTTTTGGCGGCTGGAACAAGGACATTCTCGGCATATACCCTGTCAAGTGCTCCCATGGCACTGGCAAAATCAATTAGAACGGGATGGGCAATGTCACAATTGAACTGGGTGCCGTAGTTAAAAGGCGAGTACGATTCCTTCAGAATATCTCGCTCTAGCATGGGCATCAGCAAACCCCTGTAATTTGGAATGAATGGCTTGTCGGGATTCCACCTTATGAACTGCGCCATATCGCGTGTAGTGCCGTACTGGATGTAGTGTTGCAGCACCCTTTCGCTACCGGTTTTCGCTAGAGTTTCGTCATACATTCTCATACCATGATAATAATTTCTCGGCAGACCTCTTTTCAGTAATGCATCTGCAACAATTTCTGGATCCAATCTTATAAGTGTCTCAACTGCGATTTCATTTACATTAACATTCTTCTCTGGCGCAATGCTAAAAGCAAGTGCGTATAATATGTCTCGCGCCTCTCTTGTGTTAAACCTTGCCAATGCGTCAACAGATGCTCTTGCAACTTCTCTCATTCCATACTTCACTGCTGCGTCTCGCACATTTTGTGCACAGTGCGAGTCTGCAGGACCAAGACTTTGTATTTTCCCGACTAACTCTGCTTCCATTCTGTCACGCATTTCAGATTTTTCATTTTTCGAATCAAGCAGCAACCTCAATTTATGTTTGTAGTATTCAGAACCGGTGAACTGAGGCTCTTCCATAACTAAATTCGGGCACGGTTTCTGTGCTTCTGACGTATCATACGGAAGAAGTGTAACACCTGTAAAAAGTAATGCTGATGCAAAAAGTCCAAGCCTGCGATGCTTTTTCATATCACTTCTTCCTGTTTACCAGATAATCGGCGAAAAAATTCAGGGTTTCCTGGAGCTCGGGCGGCATCTTTTTTATTGATACATAGGCTTTTTTCTTTAGTTCTTCTGCTCTCTTTTTCGCATAGTCAAGAGAATTATATTTGTTAAGCATGGAGATTGCTCGGCGGACGTCATCATCGCTGGTAGCTTCAGGAGTTTTTTCGAGTATTTCTAGAAGCAATTTTTTTTCCTTGGCATTGCATTTGCCTAAGCAGTGAATTATCAATATGCTTTTCTTACCTTCTTTTATGTCACGGCCTGTTTCTCCGCGGCCCTTGCCTTCGGTCAAATCGAGGATGTCATCTGCTATCTGGAATGCAGGTCCAATGAAGCTGCCAAACTCAATGAGTTTTGGTATTATTTCCTCGCGGCCGGCAACTAGAGCTGCGCCTACCATGGGCACTGTAAGGTAATGGCCTGTTTTTGCCATGACCATGGCTAGGTAATCGCTCTCCTTTGGAGAACCAGAGCGCATGTTAATGTCCATGGTCTGGCCTTCAGATGTCTTGACAGATGTGGTAACCATGGCATCCACGAGCTTCAGCACAGTTTTGTCATCGACCCCGCAATTTCTGGAATTAATTATAAGTTCGAATACTTTCTGGGCCATGTAGTCGCCGACGTTTATGCCATGAGCAAGGCCATACTTTACCCAGACAGTTGGCTTATCCCTACGCATACGGTCGCCGTCCATTATGTCATCATGGACAAGAAACCAGTTGTGGAGCAGTTCGCAGGCAGCTGCAAAGGGCAATATTTTATTGTCACTGCCGCCCAGAGCCTCGTAGGTCACTATTGATAGCAAGGGCCTTAGTCGCTTGCCGCCGGTTCCCAAATGGTACTTTATAGCGTCATGCAGGTTTGGCATGTTTCCACTAAATACAGATGCGAGTTCCTTGTCTATGAGAGGAGCCTTTTCTTTTGACAGTTTTTCCAGGTCTATCATAAAACTCCTTTTCTTTGGGAAAGAAAAGTAGCTTCCAGTCAAAAGAAATTGCTACACTTTCCTATAAGACTTTTGCAAGAAAAGCTTAAGAAGAAATTATTATCGCGCGCTCAGATAGTCGCGTATTTTGTTTCTGATGCGCTGATGACCTTCCTCAAGCAGCAGCGTGTCTGGACTTGATGCAGAAAACGCTTCGTATTCCATTTCAAACGCGTCAAGCGGCCCGTATTTGAATGGTGTCCAGCCATGCTGCCATTTGTAAACACCGAGAATTTTTCCTGGCTTTGTGCCAAAGGGTTTTCTGAGTTCACATGAAAAAATAACTATGGCCTCGTCAGTGCCGTCTCGATCAAGGTCTTTGTAGTAGAAATCATCAACCTGATTCCAGTCGGACGGGGCTCCGTGAAGCGAAGAGGCGTCCTGTGATTTATACTCACCACCACCCCAGAAATAATATCTGCGCCGGCCATTTTTGAATAGTACTTCAACTTCTTTTTTTCCGTCGTGCCCCATGTCGGTCAGGTTTATTTCTTCTACAACAGATGGTATACGTGGCTGACTCATCAGTCCTGATATCAGCCGGTCGCCCTGTTTTTTCAGTATAAAAAATGTCGGGGTTGGCGGGCCTTGATAATAAACAAAAATGCAGTTTTCACCGCCTTTCAAATCCACCGATTTCCATGCTGTTATTTCGCTGCTGCGCCAGCGAGTAGCCTGATTTATTTCTGCTTCTGTTACCTTGTAATCCTGAGCTGCTACAGTTACGGGTTCCGTAGAAGTGCAGTACAGAGCAAGCGCGGCAGCCGCCAACAATCTTGGAAACCTCATTTGCGTTCCTCCAGTATAACCATCGTCGATCCGAACGGTAAATGAGCAACCTGCCTTCTACCCCCGAAGGACAACCACTCATTGAAATCAATGTAAAAGGCTTCCATGTAGTGCTCTTCCATGGCTTTGCTCTGTCCTGAATAATACGTCGCGAAGGAAAGTTCCCTGCCTGGCGAAGACACCCTCATACCCATCCTCTCGAAATTTACCTGCTTGCCCTGGCGTTCTGTGATGAAAGAATTTTTTCTAAATTTCAGAGTGCCGCTGAAGTCCTCACCTACACGATTCACAAGGTTCCAGAATTCAATTTTATCTATACTTACGCTGTCACACATTCTGGCTGCACGATTCCGTTTGAAATCGCCTGCGCCGTTTTCAGCATCCAGATATCTCATCAGAGCTTTAGGGCTGTGGGCTGTATACAAGGTTGTTCTGCCGTTATTGTCCAAAACCACATTTCCGTTTTTGTCTAACAGTACCGCAGTGTTCCATCCTATACTGTCTGTAGCTATCCTATATTTTGTAGATTCATTTGGTGAATATTCACTGATTCGACCTTGGGGAGGTGAAGCATAATCTATCTGGATAACACCTTCGTCGTAGTATTCCAAATTGTATCTTGGCCAGAATCTCCCTTTGAAATAGTCCCTTCCGGTGTTGATTGCAATATCCATATCAGCGCTGATGGAACTCGGAAGATTGCACAGGTCCTGTTTTAATTGTGTGACAGCACGTTTTTTTGCTACACGAGGCAACTGGTTTCTGGCACTTTGAGCGTTGTAGTCTATTCCCCACCTCACTTCGTTTATTATGACTTTGACCTGCTCCTCGTAAGAACCTTCAAGCGGCGGTCTTTCTCTTCCAGCTTTGTCATAGAATTCTTTGTTTATGGGTATTGTTAACCCATAGGATGCCGCACAGGGTCCGTATCGACCACGAATGTTCATATATTGTGAAAACTTTTCATCGTCAGAAATATTGTAATTATAGATGACACCTTGGAATTCAGTGCGAGCCTTCCGGGATGTGTTGATAAAATCTATGTTGTCCGGATATTTAGAAAGCGCAGCTTTTACACACGGCACGCTTTCCTTGGCAACTATGCTCTGCTCATAAGCAGAAGTGCTTCCCTGCATTTCTCGCATGGCTGCTGACGGGCTTGAGAGATAGAGAAGTGTTGCCAGTCCCGCTACTAGCTTTTTCATATAATAAACTGTCGTAATTAAGCTTAAATTCAAAACTTTCGATAGTGTGACTTAATATGCGGTCACTGCACCGCTTTCTATATATACGGAATCTGTCATATAATATGAACAGGGAACATGGAGGTATTTAGCTATGTCTGCACCTTACAAAAGAGGTTACACTCACACAAGATCCAAAGGAAAGGAATCGATGGTTGTATGTACTTATTGCGGAAGAAGAGTGCCACGCTGGAAGACTTTTGTTCAGTACCGGGGTTTCAGAATAAGCGATCCGGGCCTGCGAAAGCAGATAGATCCCAGATTTGTAAGCGGCTTCCAGTCCAAGATGTATGTATGCCCTTCCTGTGCACGATATCGCGGCATTGTGCAAGTTGGACGCTCACGGAAGAGCAGAAGAGGTCCGTAAAATGACTATGGTGACTGTGGATGGTAGATAATGTAAAAACGAAAAAGGGAACCAAACTTAGGGGAGCCCTTTACAGAAAATTGCATAGCAAAAAAACTGTTATAAACGGAACCCGTGCAGGCCAGATGCTATTATGCATGCGAAAAACCGAGGAACCTAAGTTCAGGTTTGAGCCGATGAAATCCCTTATCACATTACCGCGGCCTTCTGACATAAAAATAAGCGGTATTGTTTATCCTCTGATAAAACCCTATTCTTATGCCAATATACATTACGACGCCAAGGAAGGTGCTGTAGTATACGATATTATCGAGCCAAAGCTCAACGAAAAGGAAATATTCATACTCAAAAAGGTTTATGATGGCTTGGTGCAGATAATAGATATTACCCTATCGGACATAAAGGAAAAGGAAAAGATGATTGTATTCCTTGAAAAGAGCGTTACCCGTCTTCTGGATGAATATGAGATTAAGGTAAGCGAAAAGGAATACGTAAAGATAATGTATTATATTTTTCGCGACCTGGTTGGCCTCAACCGTATAGAGTCGCTTCTCAATGACCCATACATCGAAGACATAGGATGTGATGGAACAGGAATAGCAATCTATGTTGTGCACCAGAAGTTTGGTTCTGTGAAGACAAACATTGTTTACCATGAAATCAAAGAGCTGCGCGAATTTGTCACGAAACTCGCGGAAAGATGCGATAGATACATCAGCTATGCGGATCCACTACTGGATGGTTCGCTACCGGACGGAACTCGAGTACAGGCATCGCTGGCCAGCGACGTAACTACGCGCGGGCCTACATTCTCAATAAGAAAGTTCCGCGAAGAGCCAATTTCTCCAGTGGACATGATACGGCTCAATACAGTCTCGGCTGAAATGCTCGCTTATCTATGGTTCTTGATAGAGAACGACATCAACATACTGATAGCAGGAGGCGTAGCAACTGGCAAAACCAGCCTATTGAACAGCATATCATTTTTCATTCCACCCGAGGCAAAGATAGTCTCAATTGAGGACAGTGTTACCGGCGACGCGGAAATGCTGATTAAAAGAAACGGAATTGCCGAACTTGTAAAGATAGGCGACCTTGTGGACGAGATGATAAACAAGTATGGAAGAGACAAAGAGCACGGCGAAAACAAAGAAGGTATAGAAGTCCTTACCATGGATAAAAACTGCAAAATAGAATTCCAGAAACCCTCTGCATTCATACGCCACCTGGTAAACAAAGATATTTATGAAGTTACAACAGCCACAGGCAAAAAAGTAAAGGTCACAAAAGACCATTCTTTATTCGGTCTGGATGATTATGGAAACGTGATAGAGGCAAAACCCGAAGACCTGGAAAAAATCAAATTCATCGCAACACCACGCTGCATACCTTACGAAGGGAGTGAAATAACAGAAATAAATCTGATTGAGCATCTCGACAAACTTAGTGGAGAGTTTCTTACAGGTGCACCTATTTCACGAATTTTTGAAATCCCTTACGACGAATTCAAAAAGATAGGCGTTGACAAAGGCAAATACGCATGGTGGAAAAGAAAATCAATGGTATCAACGGACGTTTTTGCGCAATTATCCAACAAAACCACATTTACTAGGGACGAAATTGAGCAGATAAGAATAATTGGAAAAAGATCATGCGTTTCTATGCCTGTAATTTTCCCAATAAACGACAACTTTCTCAACTTCTTGGGCTTATGGGTTGGCGACGGTTGTTATGACAGCAGAAATAAAAACAGGGTAATCATTTCGAACATTGACAAGGAATGCATAGAAGCAGTTAGAAGGCTCGCAGCTTCTCTAAATATAAACGTAAGCCTGATGTCTGATAACGTTTCAATGAGCCTCAATTCCACCTTGCTGTACAAAGTCATGAAAAACGTCCTCGGCTTTGACGGACATGCGGATACAAAGCGCATACCCACCTTTATACAAAACACATCTAACGGGCAGATATCTGAGTTCTTGAAAGGCTACTTCTCTGCTGACGGAACCGTTAAAAATTACGAAGCTTCATGTTCGTCACAGAGCCTCGGGTTGCTCAATGATATCCAGACGCTTTTGCTGAGATTTGGCATTATATCAAGAATTTCTCACTATACAAGAAAGGACAAATGCAGAGATCTTTCTATATCATCCAGCGAAAATATATCAAAGTTCAGGCGTATAGGATTCCTTCAGGAAAGGAAGTCCTCAAAAATAGAAATACTGGCTAGTAGGCATTCGCACCATACTAAAACAGATATAATTCCGCTCGGCGGAGAACTTGCGGCAGAGATAAATCAGTACCAAAAATTATCTTTCCCTTACATGAATGGAATGCAGAACATTGGAAGACAATACCTGCAAACTATTGTACGCGACTGCGAGTCCCAGATGCTTCATCAGCTCGCAGAGTCAGATATATTCTGGGACAAAGTAAGAGATGTAAGAATAATGCCAAGTGAGGAAATTTATGTTTATGATCTTAGCGTTCCGGAGAATGAAAGCTTCGTGTGCTCGAATATAATCCTCCACAATACACGCGAACTAAACCTGCCGCACGAAAACTGGATACCTGGCGTTGCGCGAACAGGCTTTACTGGCACAGGCGTCGGCGAGGTCACGATGTTCGAGCTACTGAGAGAGTCATTTAGACAAAACCCGGACTACCTGATAGTCGGAGAAATAAGAGGCAAGGAAGCCTATGTCATGTTCCAAGGTATGGCGTCTGGTCATCCGTCTATCTCAACTATCCACGCTGGCGGCGTCGAAGATCTCATGAAAAGACTGCAAACAAAACCCATAAGTCTTTCTGTCGGCCTGATAGAAAGCTTGGACATGGTAATAGTTATGATACACGCGCGCGAGAAAGGAAAGTCAGCGCGACGCGTGAAGGAAATTGTCGAGATAGAAAGCATAGACATCAATACAGGCGCCCCGCACAGCGTAAAGTCATTTGTGTGGATACCAGCTGAGGATATCTATGAGTACAGGTCAAATTCGTGGCTGCTTAACAAGGTCTCTACGGAGAAAGGAATACCTATGAGCGTCATAGTCAGCGAGATAGCGAAAAGGAAAAAAGTTTTGATATGGATGCTTGAAAACAACATAACGAACATGAAAGATATTGCAAAGTACGTAAGCCTTTGTCATCAAAGCCCTGAAAAGATGGCAAGGATTTTGGCAGGCGAAAAAATGCTGGGCGACGAATAAGCCCTTTTGGAAAAAGCGCTTGCGGAAAAATAACAAGAAGCCCTTTTGGAAAAATAATGAAATAAGTGTATTATTATGAATAAAATTCCTTCTGGTGTGAGCGGTCTTGACGAGATTCTTGGCGGCGGCATCCCGGAACGCTATACTATCCTTCTCACAGGAACCTGCGGTTCCGGCAAGACCGTAATGGGGCTTCAATATCTCCTTTCTTCAAATGACCCGGGCATCTATGTCAGCTTCGAAGAGGAAGAGGATAGCATAAGAGAAACAGCGAAAACATTTGGCTTTGACATAGCAAGGCGCGAGGCCGCTAAAAAATTCGTCATACTGAAATACGATCCCTTCCGCCTTGAGGACATACTAGAGGTAATAGAAAATAACATACGCGAGATAGGCGCGAAGCGTGTCGTGTTCGATTCCGTAGCAGCTTTGGGAATATATCTAAAGGACTCTTCTGAACTGAGGAGAATGATACTTCAGATAGACCGGATTATGAAAAAGAACAAGTGCACCACAGTGATAATTTCAGAGATAGTTCCCGGAAGCTCGTCGTTGTCAAGATTTGGGGTCGAGGAGTTCGTTTCCGACGGTGTTATCGTTCTTGATAATATAAATGTCAGGGGCGAGTACAAGCGAGCCGTTACGGTATGGAAACTGCGTGGAGTCGATCATTCTAGACGCGTACATCCATATAATATTACAAGTCGCGGCATTGTTATAAACCCAAAAACCGTTTTCGTGAAGTGATCGTGGTGGCTGTATGTACAAGACCATAATAAAACATCTAGGAAGCTTTGGTTCACACCACTTTGCAAGCTACCTTAAGCCGCTGCGTGAAGAAGTGATAAAATCAAACCTCAACATACTCTTTGAACTCTATGTTGGCAGGATGATATTCCTGTCAATTATGGCATTTTTGCTTTCATCCACGTTCATATTTGTCGTGTTTTCAATCATAAGAGCCGACTTTTTGCTCTCTTTAATAGGCTCGCTTGTAACAGGTATTGCAATAGGTTTTACTGTTCTCACGCTGTATCACTCCTATCCATTTCATATTCTCACGAACAAGAAAAACAGCATAGAAGGCAACATGCCCTTTGCCATAAACCACATGGCAGCCATATCAGCCAGTGGTGTTCCGCCTTTTGTCATGTTCAAGCTGCTGACAAACATACCTGAGTATGGTGAGGTATCCAATGAAGCAAAGCGTATAGTCAGGAATGTTGACGTGTTCGGCATGGACGTTGTTTCTGCGATGCGCAATGTATCTGAGAGAACGCCTTCTGTGGAATTCAAACACTTTGTGTACGGAATAATCTCGACGATAGAAACCGGCGGTGATCTTAAGCGATACCTTGAGAATGCAGCAAAGGACGCACTTTTTGATTACAGGTTAAAAAGAGAAAAATATGTACAGACTCTTGCCACTTATGCAGACTTCTATACGGCTGTCCTTATTGCCGCCCCGCTTTTCTTCGTTTCTGTGCTGTCGGTCATGTCCATGGTAGGCGGCACGATAATGGGACTAAGCATACCCAATGCCATGAGAATAGGTGTCTATGCCATGATGCCGCTGATGAATATAATGTTTATAATGTTTATACACTATACGCAACCTTCGGTGTAAATCCATGAAAAAAATCCAGATGAACCTGAAAATATTGAGTGTTATAACACTTAGCGTTGGCGGAGTCGCACTGCTGATTAATTTTATTTTTCTTTCTGTATACCCGACAATTTACGCTTTTGTTAATGTTGGCGCTGCTGTGGTAATAATCGGATTGCCTCTCCTCTACAAATTCAATAAGTTCAAAAAAATAAGACTGATAGAGGAATTATTTCCTAAGTATCTCAATGATATAGCATCGAACATAGCCGCAGGCATGACACTACCGCAGGCTATACGCGCGACAGCTAACATAGAATACGGAGTGATGACTCCTTACGTGCGTGAAATAGCTTCCAAAGTTTCCTGGGGCATAACATTTGAGCGCATAATGAATGATTTTGCGAAAAAGACTGGCAGCAAAGCAATGAAGAGAAACGTCCAGACCATAATAGAAACGCACCGATCCGGCGGCTCCATGGATACCATAATGCGGTCGGTTGCCCAATCTCTTGTGGAACTGGAGAAAATTAAAAAAGAAAGGTCTGCCTCGGTTTATGCACAGATGATAAACGGCTATCTTATTTTCTTCGTTTTCCTTGGCGTAATGATAGGACTTTCATCAGTACTGGTCCCGGCCTTCCAAATGAACGAGCAGCAGGAGGATCTCCGGGGCGTCTTCAGCGAGATTTTCCGCGCGCTCATAATTGTACAAGGGTTTTTCGCTGGCCTTTCCATTGGAAAGATGGCCGAGGGCTCTCTCATAGCAGGCATAAAACACTCCTTAGTGATGGTTGTAATAGGTTACTCGGCTTTCCTGCTGTTCGGGTAAGCCCTTTTCTTTGGGAAAGAAAAGCGCTTGCGGAAAAGAAACATATTATAAATATAAAAAGGGTCTCACTGGTGTTCGGATAAAGTTTATATATTGGGAAAGTACAGCTATTATTGATGAACAAAGATGATAATCATCGATATGTCGCAATGATGATTACCATTAATGAAGTGTTATGATGACTACAGAAGAAAGGATAACAGACATCGTGGATAATTCCTCCTATGGTCTTACGGTGGAAGAGCTCTCTTTGAAAATGCGTATAAACGAAAAAAGCACCCTGCTGTTTCTTGACAGGCTTGTCGCGGAAAAAAAAGTTAAGAAGACGCGGGCGGGCAGCATGTTTTTCTACAGGAAATTTATCATAATTATACCTATTATGCTGGTCTTTCTCATGGGAACGGCCAGTGCTCAGGACATCAACAGCACAAACTTCAAGATTATCCCGGTCCTGGACAGCGCCGGCACCCGCGCCCAGAGCACCACCTATGTGCTTTTTGGCAGCGTCGGCCAGATATCAAGCACTACAACTTCTGTGTCATTTAGTTTATGTTCCGGCTTCCTGTGCAATTTCCTCGAACTAATACTCCACGGAAAGATAACATTCCTGCTGGAGTTTAACATAAGTGGGAATGCCAATGACACGGCTTTTGTTGACAACTACACACAAACTACACGGCAATACACAACGAGCGACCTCAATAATTATTATGCCTGCCTGCAGGACGTTAATTTGACCAGTAGCCCGACCTTTGGCATAATCTACGCAGGCTCGGCACTCAACTACATAAACATATCCTCAGGCAACTCATTTGTACTGAGGCTGTCGCAGGACATTCCAGGAAACAAGTTCATAATTCCTATAACAAGCGGCAACTGCACTGTTTTCAATACTAGAACAGCGGAAATCGCGCAATATGGAACGCTGCTGCAGCCGTTTGTGCTGGCGAATGAGGCTATTAATGCCATTGAACTGGCGCTGAGCTATCCTTCGGTGCAGATTGCAGGCAGCTTTGACAAGAGTGGCGCCTTTGGACTTATATTCGAGAAGAATGAGACGAATGAGAATCAGATAATAGTGAAACCGGTGTAGCAATATGAAGGGAGATTTAATCAGCGGAGTTGTGGCGATTATAATAGTCGTCAGCTCGACGATCCTTGTGCTCAATACAATAAACCCTTTTGTTCAGGAGAGCCAGGATTTTCAGGCATTCAATGAGGCTGAGCAGACTTTGAAATCGATAGACGCGGCTATAAACCAGCTGTTTGTCGAGGCCCCTGGCGCCAGGCGCACGCTTGATGTAAATGTGCGCAGCGGAAGGCTTGTCGTGTCAGGAACTGAAAACAAAATAAAGATAAGACTGGAGAACACAAACCTTTTCAGCTCTGGCGTGCGCAGGCAGGAAGGTAACATACTCATATCTAGCGGCGCAGTCATGAATACCTATGAAAGTGATATAGACGGGGACGGCAACACGGACCTTGTGCTGGAAAACGGCGTACTGATTTTTGCCATCAAGAAGATTGGCACGCCTTCGGTCCACGGCGTTGTCAACACTACAAACATGATAGTTCTTATGCGCAACAAGGTCCTTGATTTAAATGTCAGCTATCCACGCAGCGGCATTTTTATCAATGACAAACAGAACAGCGCTTATGGCGTCGGCTATACAGAACTTACAAGGCTCGGCCAGAATATTGCTACCAGCTCTATTCATATTTATGTAAATGCCACTCAGGCCAATATGGCTTATGATGTTTCTTTCACCCTTGGCGCTTCCCAGGATTTCATTGAGATGCAGGCCACACGAGTTGTAGGAGCTTCATGAAAATGATAGAAGAGAATATACTCAAATGCCTCAAAAAACAGGACATGACGATAGAAGAGGTTTCTAATAAGATTAACATAAGCCGCAGCACCGCATCAAAATACCTTCTGGTTCTAGAGACAAAAGGCTTTGTAAGATGCCGCGAGATTGGAAGAGCAAAGCTTTTCTCTTTGAAGTAAAATCAGAAACAGGAATCTTGCAAAATCCATGCTTAATGACTGAAGAATGAATTTACCTTTTCTTTTTTCTTGAAACTTTTCCGGAATTTGAAGATTACCAGCGCTGCAATGGCAATTCCTATTATTATGCTTACAGGCAGCGGATTTACCACGAGTAACGTCTCAACGAGCTCTTTAATTGTGGACGTTTTTTCGGTTACGATTGTGTCAGGTGAATTCTTTCCCGGAACTGTTGTGCTGCTTGATGCACTTGTTGTGTTTGTTGTATTTGTTGTTCTTGTTCCTGTATTTGTTCCACCGCTGCCTGAAACTGAACTTGACAGGCATGTTGGAATTCCGGAGCGGCAGTCAACGCCTCCGGTGCTGCAGGTTGGTGCATAACAGTCCATCTGACACAGGCAATAATTTTCGTTTGACTGGCACACACCGTCACCGCAGGACAGCTGACCGAGATAGAAGTATCCCGCGTTGCCGAACGTGACAGAGTTTCCGTTTTCATCGGAAGCTGCCAGATCTATCTTATAAGCTCCAGTGCTTGTGGCGCGGATTGTTTTTGTCCAGTTTCCTGTTGTAAGAACAAGGTCTGCGCTTATGGTTGATCCCGGATTACTTATTGAAGCGGAGACGGACTTCACTGCGCTCCCCTGGTCTATAATATCTGCTTGTATTGACACGTTGGTCGGTGAGCTGGGATTAAGCGGAGTTATTTTCAGCGAACGGAACTCAGGCGGGTTTTTGTCAACAAATATTATTTTTGATTTTGTTGTTGCATGGTCAAGCTTGTCGGTTGCTGCTATCGTGACATTGTACGGGCCGTCTGCCAGCGAACTAAAATCATACTGGCTTGTGCAATACAAAATATCGCTTTGCTGCAGGCATGACATTAGTTTTGTTACTCCTAGGATGGTGTAGGAAACTTTCTGGCTGTCGCCATTCGGGTCATTTACCCTTACGTTTATCGTTAGAGTGGCTTTTGTATAATTCGCGCTCTCTATTATTATTTCGGGGTTTGTGTTGTCTATGATAAGAGTTCCGGTGTCTTTTATGTCATAGCTAAGGACGTTGCTTGCCGATGCTCTCAAGTCGTAAATTCCGTCAGCGAAAGTGTTTGTATTGAATGGATAGGTGCACTGCGTAAAACCAGAGTTGCAACTCATAGCAGTGCTCAGCGATTGGGATCTGTTCACGTCAAGCGTAACGGCCGTTATTATTCCACCCGGTCTTGTGATTGTTGCGGTAAATGTTATGTTGCCCTTTGCATAATTCTTTGGCGTTAGTATCACGAATGGGCGGGAGTTGCGGAAGGTTACGGGCACAACGGAAGAATTGGAGTTGCCGGCGACGTCGTAGACGGTGAATGTTATGCTGTAATCATTGTCGGCAAAGTTTTTTGTTTTCACGGTGCTACTGCAGACATTTCCAGAGCAGGCAAGTGGATAGGACTGATTTATGAAATATGTAACCCTTGTGGTATTCACACCGGAAAATTGGTCGCTGACATTAACGGAAAATATTTTATCATCATTCAATATACTGCCTGATGCTGGTGACGTCACTAAAAGCAACGGTATCTCATTGTCTATGCTGACATTCACTTCAGCCATGTTGTAGTTGCCCACGTTGTCAGCAGCGCGCACTTTTACGCTTATAATCTGGTTGTTTGCATAAGGATAGGTGTTGAGGTAGCCTGTCAGGTTTGCCATGGGCGACCATCCCGATCCAGTAGAGAATTGGATCGTTGAAAGGTTCACGCCGGAAACTTCGTCAGTGGCGCTAATATTAAGCGTCGTATTTCCGAAAACATAGGTATAGTTCTTTGGATGAATAAATGTTATCTTGGGCGGGGTACGGTCTATCTTGAATCTCAGCGGGCTTGTCGGACTTCCCAAATTTCCGTAATCAGTATCCTTTGCCGTGAAATAGAAAAATTCCAGGGTATCGCTTCCTGCTATTGAAAAGGAAACGGATTTTGTGCAGATCCAATTGTCTGCGGCGTACTGGGTGCACTGCATGGTGTAGTTGTCCCAGGACTCGTTGTTCATGTACGCATCTTCTGATATCAACGATAGCCATACGTTATTGGTATCTAGGCTAGTGCTGGTTATATTAACAAAGAAATAAACAGAGCCGCGGCCAAAGTAGCTGTTGTTTGCAGGAAGCGAGTCAAACATCAAAGGTGCTGCATTACCTACGGCAAAAAACACAAAGAATA
>JBBSYB010000015.1:0-1204 GCA_038045465.1 Candidatus Aenigmatarchaeota archaeon
TTACCACGGGTTCCTTTTAACGTGAATCCAGTACCCAAGGACATTGGCCAGCCAGTGTATTATTGGAGTGAGTACAATAAGGATTACCATTTCACCTATGCCTGGAATGTAGAAAGGCGATACAAAAATAAAAGCCATTATTAAGAATCCGAGTTGGTCTAGGAAAAGCGCCTTGTCGCCTCTTTTGAATCCCAACCTTCTTTTTACAAGAGAGCCTCCAATGTCGCCCAACATCGTGCCCATGCTGAGCAAAAATATTGTTGGAAGTGTCATTACAGCTAGTCCAAGTTCTTGTGGAAGGTAAACTTGTCCGTAGATTTGTATGGCTCCTATAAAGACCCCGAATATTATGCCGCCGAAGGTTCCCTCTAATGTCTTTCCATCACCAAGAAGCCGATGGCCGTGAAACATTTTTTTTCTGTCCAGAGGTATCTTGCCTCGCATAAGCGGCGGAAAACCATTAGCAGCATAAGCAGGCGCAATGAACCAGAATGCTTGCAGCAGCAATAAACCTATATCCATGAATAAAAATTATCCAGCGAGCTATAAAAAGTGATTATCTAAGAACGCGCCATTCACTTATCTTATGGCTTCGTACTCTATCTTGTCTATGTTCTTCTCGAAATTTTTCTTGTTCATGATGTACTTCAGGTATATTTTTGAATATTTCTTAACAAGGCCAAGGCCGCCCCACTTGTTCATTCGTCTTGTTGACGTGTAAACGCATGTTTGCTTTGAGAACATAAACCCACCAAGATTGCCAACACGCTTGGCAAAGTCATGATCCTCCATTACCTTTAGGTTTTCATCAAAACCTTTGACTTTATCGAATATATGTTTTCTGACAGCAATGGAAATTCCTGGAGCATGTGGTTTCTTTGCATATTTTATAAGAAAGTCAACAAGATTGTTGCTCATATTATAAATTATTTGCTCTTTCCAGCTTGGCGTAAAGCCATATATTGTGCAGGTCCAGCCAGCAATATTTTTGTTCTTGAAATCTTTTTTTATGACATCCAATATGTTAGGAAATACTATTGAGTCTGCGTCTAGGAAAAGTATTACGTCACCTTTTGCCGTCCAGCCGCCTGCGTTGCGGCCAAATGATGCGGCGCCTCTTTTTGACTGAACAACACGACAGCCATATTTCTTCGCGATTTTAATTGTATTATCAGTGGAATGAGAATCGGCTACTATTATTTCA
>JBBSYB010000016.1:0-29093 GCA_038045465.1 Candidatus Aenigmatarchaeota archaeon
CGGAAGGCCAATCTATCCGCCATAAAATCTTTGTTCCTTGATGTCATTAGATGGATGCCTGGGATCAAATGAAACCATTACACGGACTCTGTATCTGGCATCGATATCGTCCACCATAGCTGCTTGCGCCAATTTTCGGCCAACTGACAATGCCTCGATTCCAAGATAATCGTTCATTCCCAGTTTATCTTGCCATGCAACACTTATTTTTTCTGCAGCAACATACAGCCCCCACTCATGTCTCACGTTTCTTGCAATAAGCTCCTTGGCATACTGGGCTGTTGCTTTGTTAATGGATCTTATCCTGCATTCGCTTTCAGCCCCGACCGCCTTCATTGATTTCACGTAATCAGATTTCCATTCGCCCCGCGATTGCCTGAAGAGCACGTGACACAATTCCTCGCACAGAACTTCCTCAAAAAACGGCCTGTCCCAGGCAAGTTCAGTGACGTCAAAGTCTGGTGATGTAATATCGTTTCCTGAATGCCCTCTCGGTGCCCTTACTAAATAGTTCTCAGGCATGAGCAAAATGCCGTGGCTAGGAGAATGATACATAGTTGGCGGAGACTGGCACAAATTCCCGCATCCGAATTTCTCATTGGTTTCTCGTTCCAGCTCGTTTATCCGCGGCAGGTATCTTTCCTTGGGTAATATCTCAACCCCAGGTTTTTCGCGTAACCTGTCTCCCCATACGTTCTGGACTTCAACGATAAGAAAATCCAAAACATCCGACAAAGAAGCATGACTTAATTGAAAAGGCTTGGCAGGATTTTGCCATTGCTGGCATTTTGCTGCTAATATTGAATACGCGTTTTGCTGGTCTGGCAAGTCAGCATTCCAATCTATAGCCAAACTTGGATGACTTAATTTGGCCAATTCTTTGTCATCTGCCCAGACTTCTTGAAATGATTTAATTCTAGTGACTATGCTTATCATATGAGAACGAATTTTAACTATCTTTAAAAAGCTTTAACTACCGACCCCAAGAAAGAATTCGAGGATCTGACGAAGTTTGGCAGTGGCTTTGCAAGGAAAAAGGGCATCAAAGACGAGGATGCCGTGGTGAAAAGAATCCAGAAAGGCAGAGGGGCGTAACCTATAAGCTCGACGCAGACATTGACAGTCTTCTTTTTGCAGTTAACCAGCGGAAAATTTACGAGGTCGTGATTATGCACGGTCGAAGGCTACGTCACCAAGAATGTAGAATGTATCAGAATCGCCAACAACAGCATTCCAGTTATTGATCATTGTCTTGTTCATATCATCTTTCGATTTGAACGGCCTGCCACAGTACTTTATGATATTCTCATGGTCGAAGTGCGTATCGCTTATCAGGAATACCTTGCCTTCTGGCTTATGCACTTCATTGTCCTTTTTCATGGGCATCATCAAACAGTTTCTCAATGTCAGGCAAGTCGAGATATACGCAGTGCATTTGTTCCATCTTCTCGATGCATCGCTTCGTGAAGCCGTTTTTTGACACCATTATAAACTTGTCTATACCACGGAAGTTCACGAGCTTCGATTTTCTTATCAGATCATCAAAAACATCCACATCAGTTTTCTCGTTTGTCCACTTCACTTCGCCAAGCATTACAGTGCTCTTTTTTCTATTATAGGCTACTATATCTATCTCATTGGACTTTCTGTCCCACCAGTTGCCTACTTCTTCGAAATCTATTTCCAGCCCCTTTATCTGCTTGCCATTATACAAATGAAGCAGCTCATGAACAACCCCTTCAAACGCCCTGGCTATGTACGCATTAAGGTTCCCCATTACCCATGACTTGACCTCGCTTGTCTTGCCCATGTTAAGATCCGACTTATTTGGGAAGACGAATTTGTACCAGAATCTGTAGAAATTATCGCTTATTGTATACCTGCCAAGGCGCTCCTTGCCAAGCACAGGATTCTTCCTATGCACAATATCAAGTAAGAGCTCCATTCTCTGGAGATATGCCGGCAGCGTTGTTGATTTTATATTTGTGAAATCTTCCATTTCCCGCGTTATTTCTTTGCCCGCTGATATGGCCTGCAATATAGAATTATACCTTGCATGCGTCCTTATCTTTTCTGACTCCATAAGGGCTGCTGGCTCATCAAAAAGCTTGCCTCCCTTGAGAAGCATGAGATTTACTATAGATTGCTCGATAGATTCACCACCATTCTTCGCTTCTGCTAAATAATATGGCGTGCCGCCGAATACAGCAAAATAACGTACCCTCTCTTCTTCGTTGATATTTCTGAACATTTCACGCATGTCAACGTAACGGAAAGGGCTTATTTTTATGCGGCTTGTCACTCGGCCATAAAGTGGACTTGCGTAGCTTTTACCGATTTTTTCCATCATCCCTATGGACGACCCTACAATCAGTATCATGATCTTTCTATACTTCAGGCTCTCATCCCAGTAGCGCTGCAATTTCGTTATGAAATCAGGGGACACTTGCAAAAACCTCTGGAATTCATCCACGGCAAGCACAAACTTCCCTTTTTCTGATTCCTTTATAATGTAAGCAAAAAAATCGTCCCAAGTATCAAATCTTGGCGCTTCACCTATCTGCTTTTCTATCTCGTTCTGCACGCCGCTAATAAGCACTGACCTTTCAACAAGATCAACGTAGTAATACAGCTTTTTCGCTTCTATTGTTTCAAGAAATCGTTTGATTATCTCTGTTTTGCCCACTCTTCTACGGCCATACATCACGACAAGCTCGCCACCTTTCATGGACTCAAACTTCTCTACAAGTTGTTTCAGCTCAAGCTGCCTGTCGTAGAATCTTTTTTCCATACACCATCACGTTAAATTAACCTGTTAATACTACTTTATTAACGTGTTAATACTATTTAAAGCTTATAAATACCTTGTAGTATATATCTTACTATTCCTACAAGTAAAATGAGGTGAGCAAGATGGAAGTGGAGATGACAAGGATAAGCGAAAAGGGCCAGGTAGTCATACCAAGCGCACTGAGAACTCAGATGAAAATAAAGAAATCAGACCAGTTTCTCGTGTTCGGCGAGGGCAACACCATAATCCTGAAGAAAATCGACAGGCCGGCGGTAAAAAAAACGTTTGACGAAGTTGCGAAGCCTGTACGGGAAGCGGCCAAAAAAGAAGGCTTCTCAAGAAACGACCTTGACAAGCTGATAAAAGAAGCGAGAAAATGACGATAAAGCTGGTTCTGGACACCAACGTTTTTGTGTCTGGATTCTTATGGGAAGGGAACGAATCTGAGGCGATCAGGAATATAGAAAGAAAAGAAGCGATGAATTTCATTAACCCAGAAATATTGTCGGAGATAGAAGACGTAATCAGCAGGGACAAATTCAAGGATATGCTTGCGAAGCATAATCTAACCGCAGACGAAATTATAGAAAAGATAATTTCACTTTCTCATATTGTCATAGGCAGAAAACTGGAAGAGAATGTAGTCAAGTCAGACCCGAAAGACGACAAATTTATAGAATGCGCCATTAATTCCGACGTAGATTATATCGTTTCTGGCGACAAACACCTGCTCGAACTAAAGGAATATGAAAACATCAAAATAATCACTGCGAAAGAATTTGTTGATATTGTAGAAAAGAGCAGCAAAAACTAAAACCCGCTCTGTATACACGAAAAACAGGGCATATCGTTTAAGCTTGATATAACGACGGGAAATAGCGAATTTGATTAGAACTTCCATCCTTCCAATCTAAACATATCGACTATGTTTATCGCTTCTATATTGTATTTCTGGCACACAAATGGTATCTTTATCTGAGAACCCCTTAGCCTTTCTTCTGTAACTACAATTCTTTTAACAGGAAACAGCGTGGTTTGCGAACTCTTTGAAAGCTCCACAGCCAATGCAATAATCCATGGATCCGCATCGTATTTTCTATCTTCTTTCACTATTGCAGGATACTTTGACAGAATATCTTTAACAATCTCTATCTGCTTAGGCGTTGGTTCTACAAACATCTTCTTTTGCTTTTTTGTCCACTGTGTAAGTTGATCGTCGCCTTCCTGAATTTCATAAAAGACTTCTTTCGGAGCCAAAAGAGTTCCATTATTTACGAGTCCTTCAAGCTTTTTCCATACGGTTAAAAATACGTCTATAGGGTTACTGCGATTAAGCTGCATAAGAGATGAGGAATCTATGACGTAAAAATTATGGTTCATTTTCTCGCCTTGGTAAGTACTTTCTCGAAGTTTTTGGATTTTATTGACAAGTAGTTCAGCGCATCGCCGTACGTTATGTAATTCTTATCAAAATTATTCGCGACCAGAGAAATGAATTTGTTGCCCATTTCAGAAAGGCATTTTTTATCGGACGGGATGCTGCCTCCTTTAGATTTAGCACCATCTTTTTTGACTGTTTTTTTTGGTTTGTACCGTGCAAGGACTTTTTTCATATCAGACTTAGGAATGTAGCCTAGTTCATTCATCTTAACCAGAAGCATTGCTTTGCTTACTTTGTATCTCCTTGACAACGCATCAAGCGTCTTTGTTTCTATTAATCTCGGACGCTCTTTTTCAAAGATTTCTTTTGCAGTCTCTTTTGGCAGCAACAGTGCCGATGAAAACTTGTTGCACCAGGTCTCAATTTTATTTCTTGTTGCTGTTGAGACCTCTGGCATATCTATTACAGTTTCTCCAAGAAGAACATGCCCAAACTCGTGCATTATCGAAAATATCCGCGCTTCGATGCTGTCTTTTGTATTGACAACAATAATTGCCGGATCTTCGTCTGTTAGCGCAAATCCTCTGGCATCTTCCACTGGCATAGAAATCTGGAAAACAATTACATTCGTGTCTTCCATTATGTCTCTTAGGTAGCTGAAGAGCTGGTATGCATTTCTGAATTTTTTCTGATTCTCATCAAGCTTGAATAATTCCCTGTATTTCTTTGCTGCAACAATGGGATTATCAGAAATTTTTGTCTTCCCGAGTTTTGTTTTTACATCATATTTTATGTTGGACGAAAGCTCTCTGCTAATTTCTTGAAGACTTCTGGCCCTCCTTAAAGCAAAGACAGTTTTCTTATCAAAAACATCGCTTTTTCCTGGAAGCATTCTATAGTCTTTTGGCAGAGGCTTGCTTTCTTTTGGAGTATCTAGAAAAAACGAGGCTAGAGGTCTCTTGTATACGGCTGATAAAATTTTCAGCTGTCGTAAAGTTGGCTTTCTTTTGCCTTCTTCTATATCACAAGCATTTTCGACAGTAGTAGAGAGTCTTTTGCTTACTTCTTCAAATGTCCAGCCAGAGCTTCCCCTCAACCATTTCAGAACTTCCGGCTTGACCTCTGTTGTAATTGACGTTTTAGGCATAAGTATTCCTTCCGTATATGTACTTTCAAAGGTCAGGATTTTAATCTATCTATACAGTCCAAATTCAATTTTATGCCCCTTAAGAGCACCTAAATGCAAACACAAACTATCAAAAACAGGGCATATCGTTTAAGCTTGATATAACGACGGGAGCACTTAACGCTTTTCTTTGAAAAAGAAAAGCCCTACTGCAAAAGAAATATATTATCTAAATAGCTACCAATCAAAGAAACATATTATTTTTGTGGGTAATTCATCATGAACCAGCGCGAAGTTTGGGAAAATATCGCAGGGGAGTTTGACAAGTACAGGACGCATCCGATGAAGGATTCTGTTGAATTTTTGGAGAATAAAAAAGACCTCATTCTTGATTTGGCATGCGGCAGCGGCAGGAATTTCATAAAAACAGATGGCACTATCGTAGGTGTTGACTTTTCTTTAAGCATGATAAAAATGGCTGCTAAAAAGGCAAAAAAGAAAAATCTTGAAGTACTACTTGCGTGCGGCGATGTATTACATCTTCCTTTCATGGATGACTCTTTTGACAGCGTGCACTTTTCCAGTTCATTTCACTGCATAAAATGGAACCATAGGAAGAAAGTTCTGGAGGAGATAGGACGTGTGGCAAAAGAAGGTGCACTTGTCTTTATTTCTGTCTGGAATCGTGACCAGCCGCGTTTTGCCGGAGCTAAGAAAGAGTCTTTTATTCCATGGAAATCAAAGAGCAAGGTTTACAAACGATACTATTATCTATATACGAAAGATGAACTACAGAGCCTCCTGAATAAATACTTCTCTAGTGTTAGAGTCTTCTACAGCAGCGACAAGGCTTTTAAAAAGTATCCAAAAAATATTATTGCTATTGCGAGGGTAGCCAAGTCTGGTCAAAGGCGCAAGTAGGCTTTCTTTAACCAAAGAAGGTTTAGGCGAAGCTTAGGAGTGCGAAGCTCAGAAGCCAGACAGTTAAGATACCTTGTCGGTTAGTCCGTTCGGCGGTTCAAATCCGCCCTCTCGCATTCAACCCTTTCTTCTTTAGAAAAGAAGAAAGCCCTGCTGGAAAGAAGAAAAATATTATAATCATGAAGACGTTTTACGCGGCTGTTACTGACTTGTTCTTTATAACAAGGATAACCGAGTCTGCCAAGTTTACCGAAGCCAAGGTCATTTTTAATGGCAATTTTGAGGAACTTGTCAACATGATAGATTATCAAATGCCTGACGGGCTTATAGTTGACCTTAACGGATTTCTCACGGCTGACCAGCTGCAGGAAATAAAGTCAAAATATAATATCAGAATTATCGGCTATTTGTTACACGCCCAGCCAGAAATGAAAAAGATTGCAGAAGAAATATGCGACCAGGTTTTATCACAGGCAGAATTCACGAAGAACTTGGCGCAGCTGCTTAGCTGATTTCATGGCATTCGCGGCAACGCGCTTCGTAGCTATCGAAACCACCCACCAATATTGTCGGGTCACTTCTTTTTGCGGGCAAGCCGTTTATCAAACGCTGAGTCATCACAGCTTCACGATTTTTGCACTTCATGCATATGGCTTTTAACTTGTCAACATAGTCAGCACGGGCAAGCAGCTCGCCCATGGGACCAAATGTTTCACCGCGGAAGTTTGTGTCCAAGCCGGCGACAAGCACGCGCTTGCCTTGGGATACCCATTTTTCTATCATAGGTACTGTTTCCATATCATAAAAATTGCCCTCGTCAAAGGCTATAACTTCAGGATTTTCCTTCTCTACTATATCTTCTATGTATTTTATTGCTAGCGAATCAGTTCCTGTTATAATTGCTTCTAGCTTGCGCTGGTCGTGAGAAACCACATGTGATGCGTCATAACGGTTATCCAGGGCAGGCTTGAATATGATAAATTTTTTCCCGCTTATTTGGACACGTTTTATTCTTCTTATAAGTTCTTCACTCTTGCCGGAGAACATAGGTCCGCAGATAACTTCAAGGGAGCCTTTATGGAAGTCGTTCATGAATATCCAACCGCATACAATGTAAGGTAATTAAAGCATTTGATCTTTCACGTCTGGAAGAATATCCAGGAGCTGACGGATCATCGATACCTATCATTTTCTCGTATTGTTCGCGTGTTAATGAATCGCAACTATCAATACGGCCTTCCCATGTGTATTTTACAAAGTTTGTAGTAGAAGCATCAGCCATACTTTTCTGTATGATGTTAAACTATTAAAATCAAAAAATCCACGAGCATTACAAATATTAATGGCCGTGGGCAATTCTATTCATGCGAATAATGGTTGCAGCTGTGGTATTTGACCAGCGGGGACGATTCCTTATTTTGAAAAGAAAGCTCCATTGGCATGGCTGGGAGTTTGTGAAGGGCCATGTTGAAAAAGAGACAGCCCGGCAGGCAGTGCTGCGCGAGATAAAAGAAGAGACAGGAATAAGAAATGACATGCTTATTACAAAACTGCCGCCGGAAATATTCTACCGCCATGAAAATATACACGGCCACACGAGCTCTGTTCAGAAGGCATTTCTCGTGGAATATCTAGGCGGAAAGATAAAACTTTCTTTTGAGCACTCTACTTACAAATGGGCTGACAAAAAGACAGCGGAACGACTGCTTACGCACAGGAGCCACAAAATCTTTCTCCGATACGCCTACAAAATAGTCAAGGAACGTAAAAAAATACTGATAGAAACTCTTTCCAAAAAACACGTAAGGCACGTCAGCTTTAACGGAAAAGTTATAAGTCTTACTTATGATGGCAAAAGACTTCACTACAAGGCTGTAAGAAGAAAAGTAAGAGATGTTGGCATCTGGTCAAAAGACAAGCCTGTGATCTATTATGACAGGAATCTGGGTGATCCTGCTGTGCTGCCCATACTTATTCACGAGGCTGTGGAAAAATACGTAGCGCAGTCCTATGACCTTGACGTGGACACGGAGGCCCATAAAATTGCCCAGGCTGTTGAAAAGGAATTCATTGCTGACAGGAAATGGATAGCTGTGCAAAAAGTCGTCACGCGTGCCTGGGTCAAAACTAACAAGAGAAAGGTTGGGAAGACGAAATTCTACTAATTGACTCCTTTAAAATCATCCCTTGGTGGTCTTTCTTCTCCAAATAATTTTGAAACAGATCCACCCTGTTTTTGAATTTCGAACAGCACATCTGCTGTAAATTTATCCAAGTAAACTTGGTCTAATATACCATGGTTTCTTTCTAGATACTCCGCAGATCTTGGTATTGAACTAGTCACAACAATTCTCATGCCTGCATTACGTATTTTATCTTCTGCCGCGACACCGTCCTTGTCCATACTTAATAATCCGTGCACTGCACAACCATAAACTTCTATGGCACCTACATCTCTTAGGGCACTCGCAGCTCCAACCATTGTTCCAGCGGTATCTATTAGATCATCTGCTTCTATCGCTATTTTGCCTTTTACATAGTGGGATCCCAGAATATTCATTACTTCTGATTCTCCTCCAACTCTTCTTTTGTCTACGACTGCAAGATCTCCACCAAACCTTTTTGCAAGTCTCCTTGCTCTTGTAGTGGCACCAGCATCAGGTGAAACAATACAAACTTTTTCCCTCAACGCTTTATTACATTCTTCAAGTTCGTGGGGAGTCATTTTATCGCATCTATAAATCATATCGTTTAAGACAAATCTTCTCATCAAATACTCGTGCATCAGGGGTTCTGAAAATAAATTGTCAATCTGATAATCTGCAAACCCTTGTGCCTGACCTGCGTGCATATCGTACGTTACAAGCCTTACTTTTATTTTAGAATCTGGGTCATCCAACAACTTTAGTGCCCATTTTGCTGATATGGGAACACGAGGCCTGTCAAGCCTATCCTGGCGTCCATAGGGAAACCACGGAATTACATAAATTATCTGTTCTGGTGAAGCATTTCTTAATGCCTCGCCTATTAGACCCACTTTGACAAGTCCTATGTTGGAGTCAACCTCTCCATTATAGCCAAGACAGTGATGAAAAAGATAAACTCTTTTGTTTCGCACAGAAGTGCCGATTACAGGATATATCTCCTTGCCGCCGGGGAAATATGCTCCATATACATGGCCTATTTCAGGCAGCTCTATTCCAGCTGGTTCTAATCTTTCCTGAAGCCTGTTGTACGTTCTTGTAGCAAATTCTAAAGATTCATTCGTTGCAAGAAACATCATATTTTCAAATTCGCTAGAGTGCGCGCCTGTTGTCATATATTCAGAAAATCTCGCGAGCCTTTTTAAATTTATATTAAAGCTACCCATAAGTATATTGTAATTGTCTAGTGATTCAAATGAAATACGTCATACCATTCAGCAATATCCGTCGCAAGGATGTGGCGCTGGTCGGCGGCAAGACCTCTTCGCTTGGCGAACTGTTTTCTATGAAGCTGCCGGTGCCTAATGGCTTTGCCATAACCGCGGACGCCTACAGATATTTCATAAGCTACAACAAGCTGGATTCGGAGATAAAAAGGATAATCAAGGACACGGACATTAAAAAAATCAAACAACTCAAAAAAGCAGGCCGCGAAATTCGTGGCTTAATCAAGACTGCTTCTTTTCCTGCTGATTTGGAAAAACAGATTCTTTCATCCTACCATACCCTTGGCAGCAGATTCGTTGCTGTTAGGAGCAGCGCCACGGCAGAAGACCTTCCTAGCGATTCTTTCGCTGGGGAACAGGAAAGCTACCTCAATATTGATGAGAAAAACCTTCTAAAGCGTATCAGGGATTGCTTTGCTTCGCTGTTCACTGACCGCGCAATAAGCTACCGCGAGGACAAAAGGTTTGACCACTTCAAAGTCTACCTGTCGGTTGCCGTGGAGAAGCAGATTTTCTCCAAGGCTAGCGGAGTGATGTTCACGATTGACCCGGACAGCGGCCACAGAAATTTTATCGTCATTAACAGCAGCTACGGTCTTGGCGATTACATTGTTCAAGGCCGCGTAACGCCTGATGAGTTCTGGATCTTCAAAAAGAACGGCAAACTCATAGGAAAAAAACTAGGCGTCAAAAACGTAATGGAAATTCGTTCCATATTTGGCGTCAAGCAAAAGAAAGTTTCGCCGGGCATGCAAAAGACATTTTCCATAAGCGATAAGGAAGCAGAACAGCTGGCGTCCTACGGACTTCTTATAGAAGAACACTATGGCTGCTCCATGGATATAGAGTGGGCAAAGGATAATGATAATAAAATTTATATCGTACAGGCGCGGCCTGTTACTGTTCATGCTAAGCAGACGAACATCTATGAGGAGTATCGGATAAAGGAAAAAGGGACGCTGCTTGCAGAGGGCGCTGCTGTAGGAAGAAAGATAGCCACGGGCCATGTTAATGTTATAAAAAATGTGCGCGACATGGGGCGCTTCAAAAAAGGAGAGATACTTGTAACAACAGTTACGGACCCTGACTGGGAACCTTTGATGAAGATGGCCGCTGGAATAATAGCAGAGGAAGGCGGCAGGACAAGTCATTGTGCAATCGTATCAAGAGAACTTGGAATACCTGCAATCGTTGGCGTAAGCGGAGCCACAAGGAAATTACATGGTTTGGTTACCGTGGACTGCTCGGGCGAGAAAGGCAAGGTATGGAAAAACGCTTTGAAGTATGAAATGAAACAGCATGACATCAAGAAAATGCCAAAGACGAGAACAAAAGTCTATGTAAATATAGGCGAGCCGCAGGAGGCTGTTGATGCTTCGCTGCTGCCGGTTGACGGCGTTGGCTTGGCAAGAGAGGAGTTCATAATAAACGATGCTATTGGCGAGCATCCTTTAGCTATGATAAAACAGAATCGCGAGAATATTTTTATTGACAAACTTGCTGCAGGCATCGCAAAGATAGCCGCTTCGTTCTATCCGCGGCCTGTTACCATAAGATTCAGCGACTTCAAGACCAATGAATACCGCAACCTGAAGGGCGGCGAACCTTTCGAACCAAGGGAAGAGAATCCAATGATTGGTTGGAGAGGCACATCACGCTACATAAGCAGTTATGAGCCTGCTTTCCGCCTTGAACTCAAAGCGATAAACAAATGTTATGATGAGCTCGGTTTAGATAACATCAAGATTATGTTGCCTTTTTGTCGCACATTGGGAGAAGCAGACAGGGCGATAAAAATAATAAACAGTGAGAAAGTGAAGGCAGAACTGGGCGTTATGGCTGAAATACCGTCAAATGTTATCTCTGCGGCGGAGTTTTCAAAACGCTTCAAATTCTTCTCCATCGGCAGTAATGATTTGACGCAGCTCACGCTAGGCATTGACAGGGACAGCCAGATGCTTGCAAAGGAATTCGACGAGCGCGACCCAGCGGTCAAGACCCTTATTTCAAATCTGATAAAAACAGCGCATAAGCACAAACGTAAGGTTGGTATATGCGGTGACGCGCCTAGTACGTTCCCAGAATTTACAAAGTTTTTAGTGCGCAGCCACATTGACTCGATTTCCGTGACACCAGACGTAGCAGTTAATACTAGATTGTTAATAGCTAAAATTGAAAAGACATAGTTACTTACTGTAGCTTGTAATAGCTAAAATTTTTTATAGTTGACATTTGAATATATTCAAGGGTAGTGGTTTTCTTGTTAAACGTTACAAAAGTAGACACATATGAAAATTTACTACAAAATAAAAATGTTTATGTTGCTGTTCAAAAGGAATTTATTCGTGAAATAAGGTGTAAGATAAAGACACGCTACGGAACTCTTTCTAAATATAATAAAATTAATTTAGGCCTGAAATCCTGCACGTTTAGATATATGTTTAAGAAATATGCAAGAACAATTCAATTTTCAAGATTAGTTAAAATGTCGGGTGATTGTGGAATACCTAAGGAAGTTGTCTTCAGTAAGATAACTGGATTCCGAGCGTCTGGATCGCATAGAAAAAATAATATAAAATTACCTAGATATATACCGATTAATGAAAATTTTATAGAAGGATATGCATTGTATTTAGCTGAAGGTGATACTGGCTTAAGTGGAAAGACAAAGCCTAGAAAATTAAGATTTACAAATTCAGAAATATCTGTAATAAATCATTTTATTGGGTGGATTAGAAAATATTTTAGAGACCTGGATTTTTATGTAAATGTTATAGTGCCAAATAGCGTAGTTTTGAAGAATTATGAAAAGTGTATCATTTCTCAAAAACTTAATGCCTCTGAGAAACAAATAAAATTTTCTTCCGGTAATTACAATAAGAAATTAAAATACCGGGTTTGTGTTGACAGAGCGATTATTATAGATTTGTTTCTTTCAATAGAAAAAATAATAAAAGAAATTTCTTTTATTAACACAACTTATGCCTCGGCGTATATTCGAGGTATGATGATAGGTGAAGGAACTGTGTATTCAAATAATTACTTCTATGTCAGATTAGAAATGCGCAATGAAAGAGAAGTTAAATTCATCTCTAATTTATTGAACAATTTAGGAATAAAACATACTATAAATGAGAGAAATAAAAGACATGGAATGTGGTCGGTATTTATAGGCAGGAAAGATTCTGTATTGAAATTCCATCAAATAATAGGGTTTGGCGTCCATAGAAAGCGTCAAGCTATATTAGATGGAATAATAGACAGCATTTCGGTCAATCCTGATGTTGCTGTTACAACACGACTACTAATTGCCAAGGCTGAGAAGCACATCGCGTAGTTACGGACATTTATATATCACAAAATCCTATATTAAAATCAGGTTAAACTATGGTTAAAAAGAAACGCAAAGATTTTGGCATAAATAATATGCTTAATCAAATCGCTAAAGATACTTCACGCGTTGCGAAGAAAATTGGAAAGGATATTGTACGCGGACAAGCAGCTAGACTAAAGACGAAGAAAATCACATATCTAAAAACTATCAAATCGGCCAAGCTAAAGGAAAAGAAGCTCAGACTAAAGGAGAAGCGTCTTACTAAATTGGACGCAAAAAAAACAACTAAACTAAAAGCAAAAAAGGCGGCTAAACTAAAAGCGGAAAAAACGCCCAAGCTAAAAGATGTTAAGGTTACTAAACCGTCAGGCGGTGCAAAGAAAGCTGAAAAAGAAATAGTTCCACCCGAAGAAATCAAGAAGAATGTTGCTGCCCTGAAAACCACTACTGCAATGAGCAAGATGAACGCTAAAGAACTCATGCGCCTCAAGACGGATGAAAAAATAAAAACTAAGAAAAGACATGAGGAGAAGCATGTATTATCCGCAAAGGAAGAGAAAACCGAGGGAAAGAAAGTTTCTGAATTTCATGTTCCTACGGCTGACGAGATAAAGAAGCGCATCGAGAAAAGAATTCAAGGCAAAGGCGCCATGGATGAGCATACAAAAGAAGAAGTCTTCAGCACAAGGAAGGATATTGATAATACTATTGGCAAGCTTGGGGCAAAACCTACCAATGGTTACATAAAAACAGGAGTACCGGGATTTGACGAGCTACTTGAGGATGGCATACCAAAGGGAAGTGCGATTCTCGTAGCTGGCGGAGCCGGAACGGGAAAGACTATCTTCTGCCTACAGACTATTGCCTATGCTTGTGAGCACGGCGAGAAGTGCATCTATTTGTCACTGGAAGAAAACGAGGAACGTCTCAAGCAACATATGAAGGACTTCGGCTGGAATCCTGACAAGTGGATAAAGCAGAAGAGGCTGATTGTCAAACGTCTCGATCCCTTTGAGATTTCACGTTCCGTGGAAGCGTTGCTAACAAAAGCAAAGGGCGAGCTGATGATAGAGTTCGACAGCATACCAGGCATGATACCGAGCGGCTTCAAGCCGGACAGAATTATTCTGGACTCGCTGACAGCGGTCGCATCGGCTTTTGCAGGCAAGGAGGACAGTTATCGCATATACATCGAGCAGTTTTTCAGGCTGCTGGAAAAAATAGGCGCCAACACGTTTCTTATAACAGAAACAGAGCAGATACCAACAATCTTCAGCAAGACCGGCGATGAAGAATTCCTGGCGGATGGTGTTATAGTTCTGTACAATATAAGGAAAGAGAGTGTGCGCATCAATGCCATAGAAGTTCTGAAGCTACGCGGAGCCAAACACCAAAAGAAGCTCATACCGTTTGAGATAACAGCAAAGCGTGGAATAGTGGCTTACCCCAACGAAGAAATCTACACGAACTTAGACAAATAATTCTCACTTTAGAACATCACTGAATACTTATTTTTTCTTGTTTTCTTCGGGTGTGAAGTACAAATTGTGCAGGCTCATCTTTTTGGGAGCGGGTTTTTTGAGTGACGGGAGCTTTTTGCTGGAAAAGCTGTAGGCGCCTGCAAGCTTGTCCATGTTGTCAATGAGTTTTGCTGCTACGTAAAACAGAGCTATGCTTATGATGACAAAGAGCGCAAGGTACATACGTTCAAAGAAAATTATGTTGCTGTCAAACTGCATCAGATCAGCCCGCAGGACATTCAATTGAATGATATACAAAGGAAATATCAGCTGAACGCATAGAAGACCCACGAAGAACTCACTCAAATTCTTGTAGAATTTGCTCAGCAGGCCTGTAAACTGGTCCCTGTGAGAATAAAATTTCTTGATTATGACAAGGTTCATTAGGAGCACAACAGCAAGTCCAGCCAGACCCAGTATAATGTTTATCAGATAGTCTGCCATTTTATCACCTACACTGTAATATTTTTATCACAAAACTGCGTGAGCTGCGATTCCATACCTTCCTTCAGGTTGCCGACGGAAAGCAAAATACCCCTTGCATTTTCGTTTCTTATCTTTCCGACAAGGGAGTGCATAAATCTTATTACCATGGACTCATTATTATAGTTTAGCAACGTGTTGATGGTGTCAAAAATAACAAATTTTTCGCCCTCTATGGAGGATAGCACCTGATCAATGGCTATGGAGACGCTCGTAAGGTCACCTGGGTTGCCAAGGTAGAGGCAGTTGGAATCCTTCCGCGCGTCATTTGTTTTTGTCACCATGTCTATGAAAAAAATCGAGTCGACCTTTATCTTGTTCCTAATAAATGACTGCTTGAGCGTTTCAAATGGCTTGTTGACGCTCACGTAAATGCCGCTGCCGCTCTTTGAGAACAGCTTGGTCAGGTTTGCGGCAGTTTCAGCGTAATTCGCGCTGTTTGTCATGACGAGAAGGATTTTCTCTTCGGGCTTGAGCACCATCTTCGAGTCCATATAACTAATTGTTGCCGGGTATTAAAGAACATTGAGAACTTCGATTAACCTTATAATTTGTCAAAGTTCACAATAAGGACTTTGAACGAAACATATGTTATTCAAAGTCCTCTATATCTTGAAAGCGTAGCTGACCTGACAAAAATCTCGCTTTCGATAAGCGAATGCATCAAAGCCATAAAAGGCAAAAAATTCATTTTTATTGACTCGATAACCACCATGCTCATCCACAACAAACCCGATGTTTATGCGAGATTTATCCATAATATTCTGACTAAAATGAGGATGAGCGGAATAAACGGCTTGCTGATTTCTCTGGAAAATGAGACAAACAAGGAAGTTCGCGCTGAGATCGCGCAGCTTTGCGACAGGGTTATAAAAGTGTAAAGGAGATGCCCTCTTCACCCCAGACCAGACGAATTTGAACTTTTTATAATGGAAAGTATATATTTATATAGACTTTCTCTATAGAAAAGTTTAAATATCAGCCTATCTATTAGTCAGTTGTGTACGACGCTGATGTATTGAAACAGTTTTCAGGCATGCCGGTTTTTTCATTGTCTGATGTAAACCAAATTATAAACAACAAAAATTATGCAAAGGTATTCATCAGAAGAATGGCAAAAAAACAGAAGATTCTCAAGATTAAGAAAAATACTTATACCCTGCACAACGACCCTTTCTTAATCAGCACATTCCTGGTTAGACCAAGCTATATTTCAAGCGCCTCTGCACTCTCCCATCACAACCTGATAACGCAGATGCCAAACGAAATCTTTTGCGTTACATCAAAGACCAGCAGAAGAATTAATTTCATCTCGCCAATTAATTTTTCACATACAAATTATTTTTTTGGCTTCAAAACCGAAAACTATGACGGTTTCAATATTCCAATAGCATACCCCGAGAAAGCAATAATAGATTCATTTTCAATTTTACCAATATCTGTTTTTGAAGAGGCTTTCGACAGTATAGATGAAAGAAGAATGATAGACTACATTAAAAAAATTAAAAAAAGTTCCATAGCCAAACGGGTTGGCTTTCTAATGGAAAAGAGCGGTTTTGATATTTACAGCGATATAAGAAATATAATAAACTACAAATACATACCTCTTGATCCTTTGATAAAGAACCGCGGCACCATGAATACAAAATGGGGAATTATAGACAATATGAAACAATGAAAATTCAGCGCGTGATTAAAAATGATATCGAAAGAGATGCTGTTGGAAATAGGCAAAAAAAAGGGATTGAAAAACAAGGAGCATATAGAAAAAGATTATTTTCAGGATGTTTTTTTATTGAATTTATTCGGGAAAACAAACAGGCTTGTCTTCAAGGGCGGGACTGCCATTTATAAACTCTATGGACTTTCAAGATTTTCAGAAGATCTGGATTTTTCATCGCTTGACAGTGAGCCGGGTTCCGTAGAGCGCATAATTGAACATGTTTTGGACAACATAGATTTTTTTGAATTGAAAGGGATGAAACGAACAAAAGACTCGCTCTTGATCAGAATATCGGCTGATGGAATTCTGACAAAATATAATTCACTGAGAATCGATGTTAACCTAAGAAACAAAATAATTTCTGGGTTTGACGTTAAAAATTATGTTTCAGAATACGTTGACATAAACCCATTCTCGATGAGAGTGCTTAAACCAGGAGAGATGATGTCTGAGAAGGTGCACTCGCTTTTTGCCAGAAAAAATGCCAGGGACCTGTTTGACTTATTTTTTTTGCTTAGAATGTCAAAACTAGATAAGAATCTTGTCAAAGAAAAGCTAAAAATATTTGGCATGAAATATGATGAAAAACTGCTGAAAAAGAAGATTAATGATATTGAAGATATATGGGATAAGGAATTGAAGGCATTTGTTCTGGCTGAACTGCCTGATTTTGATGTCGTGAAGAAATTTGTACTCGTCAGATTAGGCATAAAATGAAAAATCCAGACCCCGCACCTCAGGGTCTTTGAGGGCGTAGTAATAAAAGTGCGAATTATAGTAACTTTTCTTAGTAATTATATGAAGTTACTCTGTTTAGTAAGTTTTAAGAACTGCCGCTGCAATAGTTAATTCATGCCAAGGGGAATAGAAATAGACAGCAGAATAGTCGCCGCGCTGAAGAAAAAAAACAGGCCTGTTTCTACACTGGATCTTGCGAAAGAGATAAAAGTATCATGGCATCCTGTACGCTTTCACTGCCTTAAATTGAAAATGGAAGGCAAGATAGACGGCTTCCGCGTGGGCCATATGGATTTGTGGGTGAGTAAAAAATGAAAGGCAAAACCACGTTTATAGTTGCAAGCAGCACGATTTTCTTGATTTTAGCCGTGGCCGTATTCGCTCTAAATTTCGGCGATCCTTCCCCAGATGTAGGAACGCCTGAGAATGGCACGATAGTTAACTCAACAGCCGCGTCAAACTACATAGACGGCAACTTTACAGACACACAGAGCACCAATGATGTTTATTTCACAGTTGGAAGGAATAATCCAGGCGGCGTTGGGAACGAACTGGAAGCTTTCATCAATCTCACATACAATATAACGCCAATCCACATCCAAGGAAACCAGATTTTGCAGCTGATATTCAATATTAGTTATTGTACGACGCGGGATGTCACTGCTCCAAGCACATGCGATGGCAACGGCGCGCAAGGCACAGCCAATACAATGGACGCTGAGATCTATAACTGGTCTTCCGGAGCGTATGCCGATATTGGAAATATTGCGGATAACAATGATGAGTCAGTAGCAACTTATTTTGTCAACAGAAGCTTCTCGGATTTCTTGTCAAACGGCTTGATTAACATAAGATATGAGGCGAATTATACATTAGGCAACGGCCAGGACGCAGTTCTTTCTATAGATTACGCCCCGCTTACCGTGAAGTTTGACAATATAACGCCTGTTGTGGCATTGAATCTTCCGGCAAACGGCCTAAATACAACAGCAAATAATATAACAACCAATTTTACATTTACAGATAACAATGCAACGTCTGCGTGTTCATTGATTATAAACAACGCAGTTAACCAGACAAATACATCAACGCAGAACAATACAGTAACAAACTTTGTATTAAACAATCTGGCAAATGGCAGATATAATTGGAGCGTCAACTGCACGGACATAGCGAATACAGGTGCTTCTGCAATAAGAACATTCAAAATAGACACAGCCCCTCCGCAGGTATCAATACTATTGCCGGCATCAAATCAATTTTTCAGCTCTAACTTGTCCATACCTCTCAACTTTACAGTATCTGATAGCTTGGATTACGATAAAGTTTTCTATAACTTGGACAATGGAGCAAACACAACAATAACAGGCAACATAACGTTCAACACAAGCCAGGGAACCCATACGCTGCGTCTGTTCGCAAACGACACGTCTGGCAACCTTAACTCAAGCAGCGTAAATTTCACAGATGACTTGATAGCACCGACAGTCACACTTAACCTGCCTGCAAACAATACGGTCAATCTCTCGGCGAGCTATACGTTCAACTTCACCGCCACGGATAACCTTAACACATCAATGATATGTTCGCTGTTGATAGACGGCTCGGTCAATCAAACAAACACCTCCATGCAAAACAACACAATAACAAACTTTGCTGTTTCAGGATTTTCAGAAGGAAATCATACATGGGGGGCGCGGTGCAACGACGGAGCGAGCACTACAGCAAGCGCTTCACTATTTTTCAATGTAAGCATCACACCAGTCCTCTTCTCAATAGCGGCTTCGCCAAACCCGATAAAGGGCGGAAATGTTTTGACAATAACCGCATCTGGTGCTGATGACCCGAACAATGACACGCTTAACTTTTACTGCGATACAACAGAAACACCTACAGCAGCCAACACAGACTGCACCGGCGGTACAACGATAGACACTACGCCGCCCTACAGCCTGAGCTGCACGTTCGCGACAGCTGCAACAGACACGTCAAATCTTGTATATTGCCGGGTTTATGACGGCGAAAGCTACAGCACGGCACGCAACACCACATATACAACAGATTCGACTGCCCCAACTACAACAGTAGCAAACGTTGCTAATGATTCCACACTACCTTATACCGACAAGCTGAACGATGGCTCTACCAACATAACCGTGAACGGCGAGTCGGGCATGTCATGCCGCTTCTCTACTTCGGACATAGCATACTCTTCCATGACAAACGACTGCACCATATCAGGCACCCAGGCGCTTTGTCCTGTTCCTACGGTGACCCAGGGAAGCTATACAAATTATGTCAGCTGCCAGGACAGCCTGGGCAATGAACAGAACTCGACCACAAATCTTGATACAGCCTTTACTTTGGACTACACTGTGCCTACGACAACCGATAATTCCTCTTCAGCCATACAGACGCCTGGCTACAATGTCACCATAACAGAAGCGGACAACATAGACGGCGATCCGACAACACTGTACTGTACGGATACAACAAACACGTGTTCTCCAAATACGGCGATAGATACTGGCGGCAAAGTGCAGTTCAGTTCTAGGGGCACCTACTACATCAGGTACAACAGCACGGATTATGCAGGAAACCAGCAGACAACCGCCAGCAAAACAATAATCATCAACCAGCTGCCTACGTTCACCTCTGCGTCAGGCACCAGCGGAACAGTAAAAGGCGGCTCAACAATAAATATAACAACGGTTTCTTCCAGCGCGGACTCTAATCAGAACGTGACGCTGTTTGTGTGCAAGACCAGCTCAGCTACATACATAGGCTGTGTCAGTACATACTGCGCTGCAAACGCAACCGGAAACGCTACCTGCACATTCACCTCAGAGACGGATGACACAACGCATACCTGGTATGCTTTCATATTTGACCAGTCCAATGAAAGCGCTGTGGCTAATCCGAGGAGCGGCACTTATACAACAGATTCGACAGGCCCCACGATATCAATCCTGTCGCCTGCGAACAGCACCTATACACAGAGCAACGTAACAGCTACCGTAACCCTGAGCGAAGCAGCAAGCAACGTCAGTTACTCGCTGGATGGTGCTGCTAATGTTTCCATGACAAGCATATCACCAACAACATGGACTATTGATTTAACGAGCCTCTCCGACAGTTCTCATACATTGGTATTTTATGCAAACGACACGGTAGGAAACAGTGCTGCGGAAAAGAATGTAATTTTCACTGTAAATACAATACCTCCGGACACGACACCGCCTTCTATTACAGTGATTTCGCCTGTCAGCGGCACATACTACACGACGCAATCAATACTTTTTAATATCTCGCTCAATGAGAACGGCACCTGGGCTGGCTACATAATTGACGGCGGAACACTTACAATTCTTGACAACATATCAAACAGAAACTGGAACACCACGCTTACCGTTGTGCAGGGAAGCCATAACATCACATTCTTTGCCAACGACACTTCCAGCAACCGGGGCAACACTACAATATCATTCTTCGTGGATGTTTCAGCGCCAGCATACAGCAACGTAAGCGTAGCGCCAAATCCTGCCAACCAGTCGCAGGCTGTGACCTGCTCGGCTTTCTGGACTGATACATTTAACATAACATCGGCGAGCGTGGAAGAAAACGCAACAGGCGTCTTTGAAAATCACACGATTACCATGACAGGCAGCAACGGATGGACGAACTATACCATTGTCGGCGCCAAGCTTTCCAATGTCGGAAGTTACAGATGCAATTTCTACACCACTGACGCAGCAGGAAACTCAAATTCAACAGGCACGAGCTTTACAGTTCAGGACCTGATAGCACCAACAATTACAATAACGAGCCCCACCAACACAAGCTACTCCCAGAACGACATGGCACTGCAAATCGTGTCCAGCGAGCCGCTGCTGACAGCTTACTACTGCCTGGATGCCTGTGCTTCTAACACAACAATGACCAACACCTCATCAACTTTGTGGCAGGCATCTCCTACTGTAGCAGGCGGTTCTCATACAATAAAATTCTACGGCAATGACACCAACAATAACATCGGCAACGCGACCATAAGCTTTACCATAGACACGACGCTGGGCGATACAACACCGCCCAGCGTAACAGTTCACTCGCCTGTCAACGGCACATATTTAACAAACACAACCGCCCTCCTTAATATCTCGCTCAGCGAGAACGGCAGTTGGGCCGGCTACAAAATCGGCAGCAGCAGCCTGTCGAACCTTGGCAACACATCAAATAGAAAATGGAACATTACCCTGACAGGTCTGGCTAATGGCGTCCAGCATAATGTAACCTTCTTTGCAAATGACTCTTCTGCAAACAAAAACACAGGAAATACTTCTGTAATATTCTTTGTGGACATTTCAGCGCCCCAGTTTTCTTCCATATCCGTTGCGCCTAATCCGGCCAATGAAACACAGACAGTTACATGCTCGGCTTTCTGGACTGACACGTTCAACATAACCTCGGCAAGCGTGGAGGAGAATACAACAGGCAGCTTTGTTAATCATAGCGTGATCGTAAACACAGCAACCGGCTGGACCAATTACACAACATCTTCTCTGACCAAGGGCAGTTACAGATGCAATTTCTACACCACTGACGCAGCAGGAAACTCAAATTCAACAAACACGAGCTTTACTGTGCAGGACCTTATATCACCTACTATCACGATAACAAATCCCCTTAATACAACCTACAACACGCGAACACTGGATTTGAACATAGTAACAAGCGAAAACATCATAGCTGCTAATTATTCTCTGGATGGGACATTGGGCAACCTTACAGGAACAGGAAAATTCTGGTCTGCGACTCTATCTGGCATTGCTGACGGGCCTCACACACTTATTGTTTTTGGCAACGACACTTCCAGTAATAATGGAAACTCCAGCGCAGTGTTCACTGTAAATACAGCTGTGCTGGATGTCACATCTCCCATACTTACCGTAAGGTCGCCTATCAACGGGACTTACTACAATGCGAGCAGCGTGGTTCTCAACATAACAGCAAATAAAAATCTTTTATGGGCTGGCTATTCCATCAATGGCACAACGGTTCAAAATCTTGGCAACACCACGCATAGAATATGGAATATTACAAAAACATTCAGCGACGGCGTATACAATATAACTTTCTACGGCAATGACACTTCAAATAATCTGGGCAATACAAGCGACAATGTTGTATATTTCTTTGTTGATACTACAGCACCGCAAAACAGCAGCATCGGATTCACACCTTTGTCACCAAATGATACTTCCACGATTACATGTTTCTCCACATGGACAGATAACATAGCGCTTTCTGCGGGCTTTGTTGAACACAATATATCCGGCACGTTTGTCAATTCAACCAATACCACACTTGGCGCCACGCGGGGCGATGTGAACTTCACCTTTGTCGCCAACAGCAGCACACCAGGAAGAGTAGGATGCAGATTTTATGCCTATGACAATGCCGGATTGGTGAATGTCACTAGTTTTGTAATCATGAGCATTTCTGATACCACTGTGTCATTTTTAGAGAACATCACTTATGTACCTAACACAACTGCTGCGCTGGATCCTGGCGTCCGTGTAAATATTACAGTAAACGTAACGGATAACAGGGCTGTTGGAAGTGTGTTGCTTAATTACAGGCTGACTAACGAGACAAACTACACATCGTCGCCTATGTCATCAGCAGGCGGCACAGGCTACAATGGGTCTGTTACGCTGGGAGCGGGCAACTGGACATTCTTCATCAACGCTACGGACACAAGCAGTAATGTTAACTCCACGTCTTTAGTTAATCTTAGTGTTGCCCTGGACGAGACGTGGACCAATTCCACGACCATATCTGCTGTAAAAACCATGACAATTAATCAGAGAAGTTCTAACATTACATTGGGCAATATAACCATAAACAATACCGGAGACTTTGACCTCAACTTTACAATAACTTCTGCATCGAGCGGAAACAGGGTAACGCTTAATGGAACGGCTAACACGACACTTCTTCTGAACGTGTCATACACTAACAGCAGCACATTTTCCTTGGAAGTGAATACAACCGATCTTGCTACAGGCATTTACAGTTATTCTATAAATATAACTGCGCGACGAAACGGGACACCTGTCAGCTCAGAGCTGCTTAATTTCAGCATAGTTATACAAAACGTTGCAGGACCTTACCTTTCGACAACCATAGATACCTTTAGCTCTTCTGTTTCCAAGGGTGCTACTGGCATTACCTATCTAGCCAGGGTTCAGAATATTGGCACAGCAGACGCGTCAGGTGTCTGGCTTGCCTGGACCCTGCCATCGGAATTCACGCTTACTTCAGGAACTTTGAACAGAACCATAGGAGCCCTTCCGGTTGGTGCAAGCGCTACAAATACCATAGTGATTTCAGTAAACACATCAATAAACGATGTTAATACTACAATAAACGCAACGTCAATGGGTGTTGACATTTCATCATCAGATTCAAAAAGAGTTAAGATAGGAAATCCTGTTACGATTACAGAGACAGTAACTACTGTCATACCCGGTAGCGGCGGCGGAGGAAGTGGCGGCAGCGCGGCAGCTGTTGTGGAAAAGCTTTTGCTGGGCGAAGAAATTTTGAGCTCCAACGAGACCTTTGAACTGGTACGCGGCTATAATGATTCGTTCCCGATACGTGTGAAAAACATATTTGAGAAGACGACAATCTATAATGTTTCCCTGCTGATTGACGGTTATTTGTCGCGATATATAACAATTTCTCCGAGCTTTGCCAGCGAAATTAAATATAATAAAACAAAGGACTTTGTCGCCACGATTGTTTCTCCTGAATATATGGATAAAGTAACTTATTCATTGAAAATTATTATAAAAGGCACGATAATAGGCCCGGGTGTGATAAAGAACCTTACAGAGACCAAAAATGTCATGCTTGTTATTCACACAGTTAGCAGGGAGGAATCAACCCAAAATCTTGATACGGCCAGGGTTGCCATAGAGGAAATGAAGAACGCCGGTTTTCCAACAACAAAACTCTCAGGATATATTGATGAGGCTGCTACAGCTTTGCAAGCCCATGACTATGAGAAAGCAAGTCAGCTTTCTGACTTGATACAAACAACAAAGGACGATGCATTCCTTGCACGCAGTCTCATAGATGAAATTAAAAACAAGATGTCTGGGTCTCTTGTCACTGGCGCTGCTGTCAGGCTCAAGAGCTCCACAAGAACTGAGGAACTTATAAATCTGGCTATGGCAGCATTCGAGCGCGAGGACTATCAGACAGCTATACAACGCATAAAGGACGCCAATTTCACGCTTGCTCTGGAAAGCACAACCTTTGACCCGGTTTATTTTGTGATAACTTACTGGTGGGCAATGACTCTTGGAGCAGTGTTTGCGCTGTTCTTCATGATTTTCGCATACCGCCAGCATGTCAAAGCTACTATAACCCAGGACATATTGAATCTTGCAAAGGAGGAAAATAACATTCTGCACATGATGAAGATGAACCAGAAGAAACACTTCACTAGCGGCGGTGTAAAGGCATTCAGAAAAACCATGGAACAATATGAGAGACGTCTGGCGGAGATACGACAGACAAGAATAAAATTAAGGCACAAAAGACTGCATCTGCTCAAGCCGGGAAAAATAATAGAAGATCTTCAAAAGGAGAGCGAGGAAGTCATGGAGCTGATGAAGCAAACCCAGCAAAAATATTTCGTCAGCGTGAAAATGAGCAGAAAAACCTATATTGATAACATGAAGCTTTACAATGAAAGGTTAGCTGAGATTGAGGACGAAAAGATAACAGCAGAAACTCTGTTAGCTACAAGCGAAACGCCTTTCAAACAGACTACGCTAGATACGGTGCATACCACTTTCCTTAAGACAGTGGTTGCAGCGTGTAAACAAACTTTGCATTGTGATGCCACCACATTTATGCGGTGGAAACAAAGTTTGTTTCACAAAATAATTCCTTTCCTGACCAAGTTCAAGCTGCCATCGCTGCTTAAACTCAAAGCAGAAACTTCTGGTAAAAGCAAATCACCTGAAAAACATCCTGAATTAAAATTACCTTCACTTCATCTTAGCGTCCCAAAAATACACTTCACTATCCCGAAAGTAAAATTACCAAAGATATCTATGAAAGGATTACATAATTTAGAAAAGGAAATAAAATATATTGAAAAGGGGTATGTGAAAGGCGCAACGTCTCTGGAACCTAAGATGAATCCTGTGATGCTTAAGGCGACCCGTGTCCCACGCCAGTATGATTACGTGCGAGCGGTTAGTTGGGTTCACCACAAAGATCCAGATGCAATAAAAATGCGTGAGAATATCATGAACCTAAGAAAAGGAATTCGGAGGATGTTGAAATGGTAAAGAAAATAATTTTTATCCTGTTCTTGCTGACTATGCTGGCCTCACTGGGTCATGCGGCTTCGCGAACGGATGCTCTTCTGGCTATAAACCAGTCGCAGAATGATATGAAAGAAATGATGGGGGCAGGATTTTCCGCCAACTCTGTCAACGATACCATAGGTGCCATGCGCCAGGCTCTTGAACGGGCTGACTTTGCTGAAATGCTGCGACAGAATGCGACCGGTTCTCTTGCAGAACAGGCACGGAAAGCTTTGGAAGGATTGAACTACGAGGGATTTACCTATGACAGTGTTGTGGCTTATGGCAACCAGACAGCGATAAGAAAACAAAAGGCATTTGAACTGCACGACTCCATACGGGCTTTGGAAATAAGGATTGGCAATACTTTTGGATTGAATCTGTCAGATGCAACGGCGCTTGTTGGTCACGCAAAAGAAGAATTCCAGAAAGAGCACTATGACCAGGCGGAGCAGTATTTATCCAGCGCCAATACTATTCTTGAGACTAAAAAAGCAGAGGCAACAACACTTTCGGCAATGGTGGAGGCTGGCAGAAGCTTCATTGAAAAATACTGGCATGGATTACTGGGACTTATAATACTCATTATAGTTTTGTCATGGTTTGGGCGGGAAAAATATAATAGACGTAACCTAAAGAAAAAGATAAGGCGTATGAAAGCAGAAAAAATTACACTAAATTATCTCATGAAAGAAACTCAACGGGATCGCTTTGAAACAGGAAAACTTTCCGGCCCGATTTATGAAATACGCATGGACAAATACAATAAGCGGATTAATGAAATTGACCAGAAACTTCCGGTGCTCGAAGCCATGCTGAAGGGAAAGAAAGTTGAAGAGAAATCACAAAAATAAAATTTACTTAGAATTCTTCCAGACGACCCTTGAGGATGGCAGCAGCCTTCTCGCAGCCGATGGCACAAATAAACTGGGCTAGGCGCGGACCGCGCAAGCTGTTCAGGAGAAGGACATAGGTTGCTTCGAAGAATTTTCCCAACTCCAAGCCGTCTTCCTTTGGTATGGCGTAGAGGCGCGCATAAAGCTCTTCTTCTACCCAGTTTTTTGCTTCCAGTTCGTATATTAATTTCTTTATGGATTTTTTCTGGCTATCTGTCAAAACGTAAACTATTTTCTCCTCTGGGAGAGTGTCATTTATCCAATTAGTTACGTAAGTAATACGCTGCTCGAGTTCATGCTCTTCTTCTTTGTTCAAATCTTTTGGAACATGACCAGTTCTTTCTAATATATTTTTCACGACTTCCTTGTTCTTGGCTATACGCATCATGTTGGCCAGCATGTTATAGGGAACAGCAACTTGTTCTTTAGGTGTCTGTAGGAAGTTTACAAATTCAAATAAACGTTTTTGATGTTCAAGCTCTTTCTGATTGGCAATTTTGCTCTTCCCGAAATAAACCTTCGACAGCTCATCGACTTCATCCATGTAGGCTGGTATGGCGTCAGGGTCAACAACGCGGCTCGTGCCAAGACGCTTTAGGAAAAGCAGACGTAAACTTGGAGGAGATGCGTATTTCATCCATCTTGCCGGAGTGAAGACATTGCCGGCGCTTTTGCTTATCTTTTTGCCACTGCGCTCCGTAAACAATTCATAGAAAGAATGAATAGGTGGCTCCCATCCAAATATTTCCTTGCTGATACGGTCGTTGCACCTTACGCTGTCAAGTATGTCTTTGCCAAAAGCTTCATAATTAATATTGAGCGCAGCCCATCTTGCACCGAACTCCACTTTCCACGGCAGCTTGCCATCACGTATTCCACAGACACCGTCATGACCACATCCTTTTACTTCTATGACTTGTCCGGTGTTGCTGTTCTTTCCTTCAAAAGTCTGATCACATTTGTAATGAATCTCTTCGTCGAATCTGTAAGCGCGGGTTGTATAAATTTTACCACATTTTTCACATACGGCCATATAGGGCAGTTGGGTTATGTATTTATCCTGTCCCGTGACTTCACGTATTATTTCGCCGCACTGCTTCGCGTTTTTCAAGGCAATAATTATCTGCTTATCGAGAGTACCTTTTGCGTATTCCTCATGAGCACGTAACAGCCTAAACTGGACTCCAAGACGATCGAAGGCATCCGTGAGCAGCTGGCCAATGTGCAGCGCCATATTTTTGTGACAGCCGAACGGGTCGTTTATAGTTGATACTGGCTTGCCTATTTCGCTCTCTGCCACAGGAAAGCCCACAGGAATTTTTCTCAATCCATCCCTATCATCACTAAAGGCAATGAATTCGCTTTTCACGCCGAGCTCTTTCAGAGCAAGATTTACGACAAAGGAGCGGATTCCGTCACCGGTTGAACCGACATGGGGAATACCACTTGCCCCCAAACCCATTTCGGTACGAAAAGTAGAGACACGACCAAGTTTTTCCTCCCGTTCAATGACTTCTTTCGCGACCTGGTCTGCCCAGAACTGGGATTTCGTATTATTACTACTATTCATTTAATCATCTGTAAACTTTTTTTATTGTAATGTTAAATTTCTGTCCATCTTTCATATTTTCTTTTTTCGCTATTTTATATGGTATCATAACTACGAATAATCCATCTCGTTTTCCAACATTGCCCTTTATTTCTATCATAATTGTCAACTATACATTGAATCACTAAATATAAAACCGTCTTTAATTATTAGCCTTATTCACCCGCCGCAAAACAAACGTTTATTAACCCTTCCCCTAAGTTATACAAATGAAATGGTTTGCGTTATCTCTAGCATCAGGAATAATTCTCACGGTGCTCCTTTCTTTCGTATTATCGACAGATATTGCGCTGTTTGCAGGTTTCATAGTAGTAATAGCTTTGCTGATTTACAGTGATCGCAAAAAAGTCAAACGCGAAGGCATAGTCATTATAAGGAGGACGCAGAAGGGTAGAAATTTCATAAATAACGTGGCAAAATCACACGTGCGATTCTGGCGGATCCTTTCTGTGATTGGTATTGTTGTTGCGATCATACTGATGGTTGTCGGCTCGCTTGTCCTAATAACACAAGCAATTGCTGTTATAGAAGGAGCAAAGGGCGGTGGCGTTAAACTATTATTGCCTGGCCCTGTCTCAGCGCCGGTAAATGCACCTGGCGTGTTTGTCGTGCCGTGGTGGATATGGGTTATTGGCATAGCTGTCGTGATAATCCCTCATGAGTTCATGCACGGCATAATGTGCCGCATTGACGGCGTAAAGATAAAATCAGTTGGCTGGCTTCTGCTTATTATAATACCAGGCGCTTTTGTTGA
>JBBSYB010000017.1:0-13683 GCA_038045465.1 Candidatus Aenigmatarchaeota archaeon
AACTTATCAGCGCGCTTACCTGTCTGAGGGCGACCTGGAAGAGATAAGAAAAAAACTCTCTGAAGAAAAGGCGAAAAAAGAATTTGACTTCGATTTCTGAGTACGAATAGTGTATAACTGCAGAAATGTAAGTGGGGTCAAAGCTAAGATGACTGATTATAGTTTAAAATTTTTCAAATAATGCCTTATATTTTCAAGTTCTTCTTTGATTGCTTGACCTTCAGATTTTTTATCGCTTTTTATTTCTTGAAGCAAATCTTCATAGCAAGCTTCTACAAACAATAACAATCCATTTATCGCTTTTTGGCTAAATCCAGACGGCGGCATAAAATCACCCAGAATCTTTATCATCTATCCATTTAACGATTTTTCCCATTGTTTCTTTTGGGGTGTATTCTAATTTCAGTTTCTGATGCTCACGTTCTAAGGCATTGAGGAACTCTGTTATATCTCTGACTTCATTTCTAAATGATGTCTCAATGTCTACATTGTTTTCTTTTGCTCGCTGCAGAGTAGCCTCAAACAGCCCTTCGGCAAATATAGCTATTCCTGTAATCATTCCTTTGTTAAATCCACAGAGTGGCATAAACACCACCTTTGTCATATTTTGTTTCAATAGAATTTATTATTTATCACACCTGTACAGGGTATATAATTAAATAGATTTCGGCTATTCATAAACTATGTTAGAAATAATTGAGGAGTTAAAAAGGATAGGTTTAACGGATGGCGAATCAAGAGTTTATTTAGCTTTGCTGGAAATTGGTTCATCAACAGTAGGACCAGTAGTTAAAAAATCTGGCGTAGCTTATTCTAATATTTACGAAATCTTGCAACGTCTGATAAACAAAGGTCTTGCTAGTTTTATAATCAAAAATAAAACAAAGTATTTTCAGGCGACAAATCCAGCATATTTGAAAGAATATTTGGAGAAAAAAGAGAAAGAAATAAAGCAGAATAAGAAATTTCTGGACAGCATACTGCCCAAAATACAGGAAATACAAAAAATCAAGTCTGAACAGGAAGCGGAAATTTATATTGGTATTCACGGATTGAGGTCTGCATACTCTAAAGCAATGCAGAATGAGAAAGGAGAGTGGTTGTGGTTTTATCAGGAAAAAGAAGATTATGCAAAAGATGTTGAAAAATTATATCCGGCTGTTTTGCAATTGATAAAACAATCTAAAATTTCTATAAAAGGTATTGCAAGCGAATCTTACAGACATTCCAAGCTTCACAAGCGTCTTGGAAGATTTCAAGAAACAAGGTTTGTTAATTTTCCAATACCCGTTAATATGGATATGATAGGCAATACCGTACTGATTGAATCGTTCAGAAGACCAGTTACCGTAATTTCTATTAAATCCGAAACCATAGCCGAAGACATGAGAACTTATTTTTATTCAGTATGGAAAATTGCAAAGAAGTAACTCACATGAGCAGTGTCATAAGATACAGCACAATAACAAAGTCAACTATGGCCAGAGCTGTTATCAGCATGCGGAGAAATTTTTCTTTTCCCCATAGAAAATGAAAGTTGCTTGTTTTTTCGTAAACTGTAAGAAGCGGAAGCGGCAACAAGAACAAAACTGCTATGACAACAAAATCCATATAGATAAGGCTGGAGCCGATCAGCGGCGCGATGAAGTAACCAAAGCCCGCAAGAAAAACTACGGCGTAAAGCACGATAACCGCAAGAAAATAATTTGGATACTTTTCATGATTCATAAAAGAATTATGCTTCTCATGCTATAAAAAGAACTACCGATGCAAGGACTTTACAGTGTTGATATTAAAAAATCCTTTTTTCTTATAATCGTTAATTGCTGTCAGTACATAGCTGCCGCGTAGTTTGTCTTTCATTTTCTTTATTTCTTGGAAAGTGAACCAGTTCGCCTGAAGTATTTCTTCGTCAGATGTTTTTCTCATGCTGCCGCTTATTATAGAAGAAGCGAACACAATCGCAACAACATTTTTGTCTTTACTCATGTGATGATAAATGCCTATCAGTCCTTTTACTTTAACATTATATCCGCTTTCTTCTTTTGCTTCTTTTATGGCGTTATTAACAAGACTAATTTCTTCTTCTAATTTACCTGCTGGAAAATTCCACAAACCATAAGCGTACTTATGACCTTCTTGAACTAGAAGAATCTTTTTGTTTTTCTCTATTAGATTTGCTGTAACTACGTGCATTTCCATATATAACTCGTTAACTTATTGTAAAATTACGCTTATATTTAGCGAAAAACAAAACATAAACATGAAAGCAAGATTTATCATCATAATATTTGCTATAATTCTGTTGATACTTTTCGGGCTCGGCGCGAGCCTTACGGAAAATTGCGTTGATCTTGGCGGATGCAAATCCTGCTGGAAGACGACACAAGTTGTTGTGACATCTGACCTTTGCGGAGCAAACAAAACATGCCTTGCCCAGCCAGCTGACCAGCAAAATAACGCGATCGTTGATGCTGTTTTGTGCGCATGTGACAAGGCAAAAACTCTTAGCTACAGCGACACTACGCTTAACGCGAAAATTCAAGATACTGTATCAGAATTTTCAAGATATAATATTTCTATAAACGACATCTGCGACCAGCCTGGAATGTTTCTGACAAAAAGATTATACACGTAATTAATACGAAAAGTTTTGTACGTGTTCACTCTTTCTAGCCAATCTGTAATTTATCAAATTTTCTATTGCGAACGGACAGACATAATTCTTTAACATTAATTTCTCAGCATGTACACAGTTTTTCTCTCCTCTTAGCTGGCTAATTAATAATTTTTACTGAATTCCTTTTCCTGACTCTTATCCTACCTTTCTTACACTACTGGAAAAACCGGGAATCAACACAAGCTTAATAAATCTTTTGGTAGTATTTCCCTTTTTTGTGCGGTTGTAGTTTACTATTTTTCCCTATCCTACAAAGTAGTTTAATAGTTCTTTCTTTGCAGTGACAACAAATTATATTTCTTCGTAACGGAATGTTTATATACCAGAAAAAAAGATGAACTGGATTACGTATTCGCACACTTTCAAAAAAGCGAATTCGGAGGGAAAAAATACTTTCAAAATATAGAATGGAGGAATTGGTATGGACATAAACGACGAAGTAGCGAACTTCCACGTAGAACAGGCCAGAATCATGGTTGTCGGTGTAGGCGGCGGCGGTTGTAACACAGTCAACAGGCTCACAGAATTGAGCATTGAAGGTGCGAATACGATAGCTGCTAACACAGATGCAAAGCATCTGGCTGTAACACATGCGACAAAACGGATTCTACTGGGCAGGGAACTTACTAGAGGAATGGGTGCAGGCGGTTTCCCAGAAGTCGGCAAGAAAGCAGCTGAAGAGTCAAAAAACGACATTAGAGAAAGCCTTCAGGGATGCGATCTACTCTTCCTAACATGCGGACTCGGAGGCGGGACAGGAACCGGAGCAGCTCCGGTTGTAGCATATCTTGCCAAAGAAATGGGCGCAATCGTCATAGCAGCCGTTACATTACCTTTCAAGATAGAAGGCGCAAGGATACACAAAGCAGAAGAAGGCCTTGCAAAACTACGAGAGGTATGCGACACTGTTATTGTGATTGAAAATCAAAAGCTCGTGGAACTGGCAGGCAACAAGCCGCTGAAAGAAGCATTTGGAATAGCCGATGGGTTAATTGCCACTATGATAAAGGGCATAACCGAAACGATATCACAACCATCACTGGTAAACCTTGACTACGCTGACGTAAGGACCATCATGCGAGCTGGCGGGGTAGCAACCATAGGCGTTGGTGAGAGTGACTCTCAGAACCGCGCACGTGAAGCTATAACAAAAGCGCTATCGCATCCTCTCCTGGACGTTGATTACTCTGGTGCAACGGGCGCGCTTATCCAAGTGATAGGTGGCGACGATATGAAACTGGAAGAAATCAGCATAATAGGTGAGACGGTCGCGCAGCACATGGATCCAGATGCGCTTGTAATGTGGGGAGCAAGAATTTTGCCGGAATTTACAGGGAAGATACAGGTGATAACCATCATAACTGGTGTGAAGTCACCATACATCCTTGGAAAGACAGCAGCAGGCAAGATGATGGCTTCGAAAAACAAACTATCCAACGATCTCGGAATCGAGGTTATTGTATAGATGGATGTTGAAAAACATTCAAAAACCATTTCCGGAGCACTATCTATGCTGACCCGGAAAAGCCCGCCTAGCGAATTTGGGGCGGACTTCATAGTTAACCAGGATCGACGCCTGACGCCTAGAGTATCAGGTGCATCGGCCAGTTAATCGGAAGTTAATCTTCCGCTGTCAGAAATCCAATCGGTTTTCTGACCGACATCGACCCGCACTATCGATGTCATCCACAGGACGAATGAAACGACACTCCAAAGTTAGTGAATTTCGTCCTGCCTTATATTTATGGTTAAGGAAAAGCAAACCCCCGGGTTTGCAAATTCCCTTAATATGGCAGCGGTGCTTAGCATCGCTGTACGAAAGTAATGCAGAGTTAGCAGGCACTCAAAAGCCTGTGCACCCTCGGTGCGCATTTCACAGCACAGTGAAGCCTTCAAAGAAGCTTTGCTTCAAAGAGGCCCGCAAGCTCACGCTCGCGGATGTCCGACTTTGCTTTACTTCAGATGGAGTGCATTCGAAGAATGCATTTCACATATGATGTGCTCGAAAGAGCACAACATAGTTATTGGCCAGCGAATTCCTTTTCGTTTGGGAAAGGGTCTGGAAAGAAATTGTATTTCTTTTCAGATGGGCTATAACCAGGTTAAGATAATGAGAGAGGCCTGAGACAGAGGCGTACAAAAGCAACCACAGAGTGGCGCGAGGCAGACAGCAGCAATGACATTGCTGGTGTTTTACCCTTTTAGCTGCTCAAACAATCCATTGTTCGCCGGTATGTCAACAGCTTCCAATCGTTATCCGATACCTGAAATGGATTGGAAGGTGGATAGTAATCCTGCCAAATAAAGGTGGCTGGAGGATCGTATGCGCTGGAGGTGCTATCGGGTTATCTGCCAACCAACTTCCTTTATAATTTGACCCGGACGTCCGGCCGGGTTAATAATAATCAAGAGGCTTTAACATGAGGTTAGTAAAGGTCAAGAAAAAACAGGAAGAAAAGACATTTGGCAAGCTCAAGCTAGTTTTTACACTGCTGAATGTCTGTGAGCTCACTAAAGAGGAAGAAGCCACTACCATGGACTTCTATCAGATATACAACGTGACAGAGGTCTGGAGCCTGGACGAACTTGCTGCACCGCTAATGGCTACAGCCTAAACTATCCTATTTAAAATCTTATTCTATACTTTTAATGGCGAAGAGATGATTGCAGAAACAATTTACTGGATAGCAAAGATATACTTCATGATTGCTGGATTCTATTATCTATATGCTTTATACACAGGAACCCTTGACACGTTTGCTCATGTTACCGGCATAATAGCCGTGCTTTTCCTCATATCAAATATAATATGGTACTTCTTCAAGAAGTAGGTAAAGGCAGAACGATGAATTCATTATTGTCTCAGTAATCGATTTCTACAACCTTATTCCTAGACTTCTCGCCACGAACTATCCTTATGCTGTTTTTCTTAACACTAAAGTGTTCGGAGAGGACGTCCATAAGGGCCTTGTTTGCTTTTCCATCGGCAGCGGGTGAATTGACGTAAACTCTATACACATCGCCGTTCTTGAGAACCTTGTTCTTGCTCGCGTTGGGTACTACCTTTACATCAATTAGCATTCCAAACTACTCAGTAAAGAAAGAGATTTAACCATTTTGTAGAAGGATATTGTATGGTATTTGAGATAGTTAATGAAAAAACTAAAGTTTGTCAGATATGTAATGAGAAACACATAAAAGGCGAAACCCTGGATCATAGGGAGAAAGAGTTTCTTTACCCAAACAAACTAGGAAAATTCATGGCGACTCTTATGATTATCCTAATAATAATTCTTGTCATTGTTTTTGGCTGGTATCTTCTAGGATAACTGCTTTTATTAGCATAAAATTCAATAATTAATTATGACAAAGATAGCTGCTCTTATTTTCATACTAATTCTGTCGTCTTTTTTTGTTAGCGGTTGTGTAGCAACCTCAAAAACAGAGGCAAAGGACGCGGCTCTGAAGGACTGTGTTAGCAGGGCTAAGGAATGTGCCATGGATGTTCCTGCGTTCGAGTATGAGTTACAAAGTCAGTGCAACAAGGTTTACAGAATTGCCAATTCTCCAGAAGAAATAACCAATGTCTCGAAAGGTTTTTGCTGATTTCTAGCGGCGTGGCTTTTAATCATCTTGAACATAAATATAGTATATGAGAGCTCGGAGAAGCGGCATCCATATAGGCATAATACCTGACGGCAGCAGACGCTGGGGTAAGAAAACCGGGATAAAAAATTACGACAAACAGTCTGGAATCACAATAGAAAAGATAGTTAAACATGTTTTTTACAAATACCCCGAAGTTGCTGAACTGTCTATATGGGCCATGTCAACGGAAAACCTTGGAAGGATCAAAAGCGACAAATCCCTAATATATGGTCTGTTGAAAGGCAAAATCAACGATTTGATTCGGCACCGAATGCTTTCAAAAAAAGACATAAAGGTCAACGTAATCGGCTCCCGGCTGAAAGAAATGCCACAAGAGGTTCTGGATGCGATTCGTAAGATTTCTGCGCAAACTAAAAATAACAAGGGTCCCATACTCAACCTGTGCATAGGCTACGGCGGAAAGGAGGAAATCCTCAATGCTGTTATGGAATCTTCACGATGGCTCAGAAACAATCCCATGATTGCAAAGCTTCACGAAAACGTCTTTGAAGGCTTCCTAATGGTGCCCCGGCCGCTGGACATAGTCATAAGAACCGGTGGGGAGAAGCGGCTCTCAGGCTTCATGCTTTACCAGATTGAATATGCTGAGCTATTTTTTGTGGATACTCTATGGCCTGACTTTGGCACAAAGGAATTTGACAAAGTCATGAAAGAATTCAAGCAAAGGAACAGACGATTCGGAGAATAAATTTAAAGTTATTTAAACTTTCCTTTTCATGTTTGTTGTTTGCTGAAATTTTGTTTAACAAATTTTCAAGATGATATATATGAAACCGTTTGAAGAATGGCCCAAGGAAGAACTAGTGAAAGAGCTACGCCGTGTAGTGAACGAGCAAGACCGTGTCCAGTATTATGGAGCGTTGTCTCTGCCGCGCAAAGGCGAATTTCCCCGATTGCCCGGCATAGACTACTTTGCAATTGTAGAGCCCTATGGCGGCTGCGTTGGCGGGGATTATCTTGCCATTATAGATTTTAGCAAATACCAACTGGGAAAGAGAATAAAAAAAGCTGGAAAAACTGGTAATGATGCTTTAGCAGCCACGCTAGCTAAAAACCTTGACAGGTTTGGCATAGCTATTGGTGATGTTTCGGGCCACGGTATAGCTGAAAGTGTTATTGTTAATTTTCTGCACGGCTCATTCAGGGCGCTTGTCAGAGCCCAGATCAAGCAATACGGCGAGGTTACTTCTGAATTTATTGAAGAACTAAATCAAGAGCTATATGAACACGTAAAAGCTGAATATCTGAAAAAAAGACCCTACGCGACTTTTTTGTACGGCGAGGTACACAACGATGGAAGATTCAGATACGTCACATCAGGTCATCCGTCTCCGATAATATTTTCCATTGAACACAACAGAATCGAGAAAATAGACAAGGAACGAACACAGGCTTCAACGCCGCTCGGTGTTTTTCCTTCCAGGTATCATGTTGATGCGCAGGCTTTTGTACATTCTGTAGACAAAGTTCCTGTGAATGAAGTGCATCTGCTAATGCCAGGCGATATCATGCTTCTCTATACAGACGGGCTTACAGAGCAAAGGGGCGGGGAATTGAACTTCGCCGAAGAGCGACTGGAAGATGTTTTGAGAGGGGTAAAGGGAGAACCGGCAAGAACTGTTCATGACACGATAAAAAGAGAGCTTTTTGACTTTTGCCCGCCTGATGATGACTTGACTATAGCTGTTATAAAGAAGAAATAGCACGTCCTATTTATTGTTTATAAATATTCCTGTTTTATTTAATAGCTGCAGCATATATGCGGTACCTATTATCATGGCTTCAACATAAATTCAATTGGGTAAGAAATAATTTTTCCGATGACAGAAGCTTTAGGATCTCTTCCTGATAATCTACTTTGAAACTCACTGCAGGCGAGTGCAAATCCTGCGGCACCGCCCATAGCATTGAAAAACCCGTTAAAATCTATTTGTTGCGGATCTGTATATTCTATTTCTGGAATAAAAGTACTTGCAAGACCATAGCCAGCAACGGTGAATAGAGGAATATTAGTAAAAACGCTTGCTATAGATGCCTTTTCTCCGTTGTACCAAGAATAGCGTTCTTCCATGCGTTTCTGAATATTCCAACTTAGATTGCCAACTACTGGATAGGAAAGTGTCTTGAGCGTTGCCCTAAAGCATTTTTCATAGGCATCAAGAAATGAACGCCTGACACCAAAAAATAAAGGGCGCTCTTCTACAACGCCTTCTGCTTCTAGTTTTTTAACTGCAGCACAAATCTTTCTATAGGCTTCATTTGATTCCATCGCCTGTTTTGAAACTTCTTCATTATTGCTGGTTGTATCGTCGGGAACTTCAAGACTTAGGTTAAGCGTATTGCGAAGGGTCTTTCGTGCATTGGGAAAATTCACGCCCAATATTGTACGATATCCTTCAATATCTCCACCCTGTCCATATGATTCAGAATAGATATATTTTCTTGTTTTCAGAAGTCTGCACAAATAGGCAAGCGCAAGTCCGCTATGCGACTCGCCAAGCGCATCTATAGAAATTAACTGGGGATCAGTTTCATAGCATTGTGGCTCACCATAATTTTTAACATATCGCAAATTACGATGATTAGAATCCCTTTCATACCACTGCAGGCCACGTCTTCGCCTGCCATCAGCCATTCGTATAAGCTCCTTGACGGCGGATCGTTTTCGTGTGTGAGCAAATTCTGTTGCAACAGTTCTTAAATTCGTTAAAGGAAATTCCCTGAGTTTTTTAATAGCAACATTTGTCATATAATAGACGATATCAAATATCTTTTTAAGTGTTATAAATGCCGAAGATCGTCATTCCGCGTGTTATTTCTTTCGATGCTCTAACAATTCGGCACGTTCTGCGGCGGCCTTTGTTTTATGCACGGTTTTTGGCGGATGATTTGGAGGCGAGTATAGTGTATATAATTTTAATTTTGCAGTTTTTGAGGCATTTATCACATTATGATAGGTGCCTGCTGGAACAACAACACCATCGCTGTCTTTGACAAGATGTTTTTCCTTTCCGTTGAAAATGAACACTGCTTTGCCCTTCTCAATTCGAAAGAACTGGTCGACATGACTATGGACCTCATTCCCTATCTCCTCGCCGGGCTGGAGGCACATAACCACTAGCTGGGCATGCTTGCCTGTAAAAATAACTTTTCTAAAATAATTGTTTTTCTCCGTCTGTTTCTCAACCGATCCTACATAACCTGTCATAACTTCACCTCTATGATTAAAATTTGTCCAAGGAAGTTTATATAACTCAATGATGAAGTTCCTCAAATAGAGACATGTCTATTCTTGTTATTCACTAAAGAGAACCAGTCTATTTCTTGGCGTGCTTAATCTTCATGGTCTTGACGTTCATGACCTTGCCGCAGTTTTTGCACTTGGCGAGAATGCTCTTTCCTTTTTTTCCTCTTACCTTGAAATGTTTTCCCTTGCAGCCAGTACAGGCGAGTTCCCAGTCGTATTCATATTTTTTTGTTACCATCGTTACCAATATATCTATTGATTTCTGGGTTCTTAATGGTAATATTACAGGAAGATAACCCATATTTTTATTTTGCCTATTATTTGAGATCCAAGAAAATCAAATATCTTATCTAACTTTTAGAATTCCCATCAAAATCAAGACTACAATAGCCAATACTACAGCGCCCAAAAGTCCAAATAAAATCCAACCTAGCAAGAATGCTATTATCGAAACCACTGAAATTTTGGACCAGTCCATTGTTATTTTGTTTGACATATTCAATCACTATAACGGACCCACGACTGTCGGAAGGAAGCTTAGTAGGCTTATAATGATCCACACTACGATTGCTATCAGCAGCGACTTGAGCCAGCCAATTTTGTATAGGCTTCCCAACGCGATGAGCCATGCTATGCCTCCGACTACAGCTGCCAAGAGACCAGTACCAAGGAAGAAATACGCTCCGGTATAGATTATAGCGCCAATCAAAGCTGTCAAGACAGCTGTTCCCAATCCTTCTTTCTCGCCAAGTATTTTCGTTACGATATATATTATTATAGTAGAAACAACCATACTGAATACGAAATTCAAAACGATGATTGGTATTGCCATAAAATCACTCCACTAACTATCAGTTCATCTATCATATCGGTTGTTTGGAGTCTTTTTAAATTACTATATTTGATAGAAACCATTAGAATTTGCTGTTACTATCAATAGCTATGGAAAGACGATTCGAGCTGGATATTCTGCGTGTTGCAGCGCTATTTCTTCTGTTCATCTTTCATGCAAACCTGAACACCGCTTACCCTAACCAACTGTGGACCATTGGAACCTATCTGTTAGGTGCTTTCTTCTTTGTAGCTGGCATACTTTTTTTGCCGTCCCTTAAAAGGCACTCTACAAAAAAGTTCCTGAAGAACAAATTCTTACACATATATATTCCGTTTCTCCTGATGCTTATCCTTTACGTTGTGCTTTTCGGAGGTCTGGCGCAGGCGTACATCTACCACGCCATTGGACTCAGTATTTTCCATGTTCTCCAGTCAGGCGCATTAAACCTGTTTCATATGTGGTATGTTGTCCACCTGTTGCCTATTTTTTGCTTTTCCTTGCCATATACAAGCTAATTAAATCAGATGTCAGAAAGCTTTTTGCTGTAATTTGCATTTTCCTGCTTCTTGTGCTACTCTGGACAATAAACTCGCCGCTGCGGCTGGAATGGAAATTCGCCGCTTACCTGATGGTATTTTATGCAGGAATTGTTGCTGGAAATAATCTCGACCGTATATACGATTTGCTAAAAAAACAAACCATAGGCTTGATTGTATTTACGCTGCTTTTGGGGTATTTGGTTTTAATCATACCAGAAACTCCAACAACCTATACAAACACGATTTTATTCTGCTCATGCGAAGCGCGTTTGCCATAGCAGCATGCCTGCTCTCGCTGCGAATATTCCTGCGCATGAATAAAATAAGAAAAGCTGCAGCCTTCATCTCGTATGGTTCGCTATTTGCCTATCTGCTGCAACCTGCTGTTTCCCAGTTGGTTTCCTGCGTCATTGCCAAAAATAACTGTTTCGTGTTCGGTGCTTGGTATGCTCTCGACATACCAGGTATGCTGGTAATGATACCGGTGAGCTTTTTGATAACTGTCCTGCTGGCGCATGGAATCCAGTCATGCTACAGAACCTTTTTGAAAAGAATTAAGATGTAATGCCGAAGGTGGGTTACTTGCCAAGTGGTGGAGTCTTGTTTAATAACCCTGTTCTCTTCTGAATGCCTTTGTAACCCATACAATATTTGCTTCAACAAAATATTCGAACCTGCACTTTCCAACACGAAGCCGATAAAGCGTGTGAAGTTTTCCCTGCAGTTTCTTTATGTCAGTTCCAGGTCTAGGCTCAAATGGGTTCTCTTTCAGAGTTCTTAATGATGTTGTACACAAGTCTCTATCCTTCGCATGCAAAGAATCAAGAAAATCCATGACTTTCGGATGGAGTTTAACGTCGTACGCCATGTTTCTTACCATATTTGTCCAGAGAAATAAATTTACTTCTATCCTTTTCAAGAACTGAATGGGACATTTCTATGTAGCTTTCCATAAACACGTCTAAATCTTCCCTTATTTCCTCGATTTCTTTCTCTATATTGCCCAATTTTGATATGATTCTTTCGTCTTCCATAATTATCACTATCTATAGTTAGGGCAGCAATCCATATAAATTGATTTTGTTACCTTAGTGCCGAAGGTGGGGATCGAACCCACGACCTCCCGATTTCTCAATAATTTGTCATTGTCAAAACGGCTGGACGTGCTTTACACGTCAGTTTGTCTTAACTCAAAACTCATAAATTCTATTCTTTCCGCAAGCGATTTCTGCCCACAGAAAGGGCTTTATGAGTCGGGTGCTCTACCACTGAGCCACTTCGGCGTCTGTTTAATGTTATCAGTTTAATTTATTAAGGTTGCGATTACTGTTTTTTAATGCTAGATGAAAAACCACGCTTTTTAGCAGAGTTCAGCTCAGATATAACATACGTTGAAATGATTGAGAACCTTGCAAGAGAATTCTGCAGACTTTACAAATTCGACGAAGCTGAATCGATAAACTATTCGATCTCAGTAAGGGAACTCACAATAAACGCTATAAAACACGGCAACAAGTCTGACTGGAAAAGACGGGTAAGAGTTGAATTCTATCAAACTGGCAGTGAAATAAGAACCCTTGTTCAGGATGAGGGAGAACAAAAATTTGACACTGATAATCATTTCACTGCTACTGGAGAAAATGCGTTGTCAGATCACGGAAGAGGCTTGCTTGCTGTAGAATTATATACACCGGGTTGGACCTATGAGTGGATGAATCCTGGAAACCGTTTTGGTGTGTATAAAGAGAGACCCCAAGAATCACTTCTTGCCGATGAGAGCCAGCTGGGCCAGCAGAGCGCCTAGCTGCACATGCGGATTGCTGCCTTCTGTCAAGCGAAATTCATATTCACCGACACGCTCAATCATTTCCAGTTTCTGCCTGTCGCTCAGGTCAAGATCGAACAACTGACTGTGAATCTCTTTTATTATATCCTCGCCTGAAAGACCATGATCATTCATCAGGGAAAGGAGCTGCAGGCGGGCGGATCGGAACTGGCCGCTTATGGCTGTTTCCAGCATTTTCTTTATAGTAGCTGGATCGGCTCTATTCGTAACTAGATATATTACATCCTCGTCAATGGTCTTGCTTGTTGAGGCTAACTGCAAAATGTTTATAGCCTTGCGCAGGTCGCCCTCAGCAACCTTCATTATTGCTTTGTAGGCAGCCTCATCAATCTTAAGCTTCTCGGCTTTTGATATGATTTTCAAATATGATATAACGTCATCTTCTTTCAGTGAGGAGAAGCGGAACACGGCAGTTCTTGATTGTATAGGCGGTATGATCTTACCGCTATAATTAACGGCGAGAATAAAACGGCAGATGTGGGAATAATTTTCCATTGTCCTGCGAAGCGCGTGCTGGGCGTCCTTTGTCAGTGCGTCAGCCTCATCCAAATAAACTATCCTGAATAGGCCAGCTGTGTCAACAGCCGGCTGGCGCGCAAACTCCTTGACTTTCTCGCGGACAACATCTATTCCACGTTCATCGGATGCGTTGAGCTCGAGAAACTTACCTTTAATCCTGTCGCCGTAGAGCTCATGGGCTATGCAGAGAGCTGTTGTTGTCTTTCCACAGCCAGCAGGCCCGGCAAAGAGGCAGTGAGGTAGCGAGCGAGTCTCTATGAAAGACTCGAGCCTTTTGGTAATGTTGCCCTGGCCTATGACATCAGCGAGTCGTTTAGGCCTGTATTTTTCAGTCCAGATTTCTTCTAT
>JBBSYB010000018.1:0-3995 GCA_038045465.1 Candidatus Aenigmatarchaeota archaeon
GCGTTCCACCCGTAAACTGCCGTAGAACCAGCCAAGGTACTAGTCGCTAACATTCTGCCTAAGATGGTAGTGTAGCCCGAACTCGCCACCACTTTGAATTTGTCAGTGTTTACCGCGAAGTCGCCTGTGACCCCAAGCGTTCCGTTCACATCCAGCTTATACCCCGGTCCTGTCGTCCCGATGCCGACGTTGCCGTTGCTTGTTAACACTATTCCCGGTGACATTGTTACGGCACTGCCAGCAGCAGCCACACCATAATTAAGACGTAAAACATCTTGATATTTTTGTATCCCAAAAGTTGAACCAGCATCAGAACTTTTATCACCGCTACTATAATAACCATCAAAATACATGCGTTCATCATCATGCGCCCAATTTAACATAGAAAACAAAGGATAAGCATCGGCACTCGCCTTTATCTCAAGGTGCGGCCCCGCCGTTTCACTTGCGCTTGTGCCATAAATAGATAACTTTGCCCCCGGTCCCGTCGTCCCGATGCCGACGTTTCCCGCTGAAACTATCAGCCCGCCAGCAGTCACGTTTAGTCCGTTTGCAAATGTTCCTGTCGTTCCTGACAAACTACCCGAAAGTGTGCCGCCTGTCAGGTTTAGCTTCTGGCCGAGCAACGCGAGCAGTGTGCCGTTGTCGCTTGACTGTGTCGTGCTCAGGCCGTTTATCCAGTTCTGCAGTGTCGTGTTGTCCGAGCTTTGCCTGCCTGTAACATTTACGCCCATCACCAAAAGCGTCTGCGTTATGTTCGCGTTGCCTGCAACATCCAAAGAATATGATGGCGTTGCTGTTCCTATTCCAACTTTGTCACTGAGCGTAGTCGGATAAATATTGCCGCTTACTCGAGTCCATCCTGTTCCTGTACCTTCCTGTACCGAGAACATCAGGTTTCCTTCTGTGGAAACGCGTGCAGGCAGTACCTGGCTCGTGTTGCTTGCGTTCGTGCCGTAAAGTATGGAAACATTTGTGCTGATGATTCCCGTTAGCTGCGAGCCGTTACCGAAAAAGTTGGTCGCATAAACGCCGCCTGTTATATTAGCATTGCCTGCTACAGTGAGTATCTGACTGATTACCGTCGTCCCGATGCCGACGTTGCCGCCTGACGGCACAAGAAATATGTTGCCCGCGCCTGTCACGTTAAGCAGCGTCGCTGAAGCATTTTCAACAGCGAAATCCTTTGCGTATGCCGGCGATAAGAGAGCCATAATCATAATAAAGACAGGCAAAAATTTCTTTGTCGTAGTTGTTAGCTTCATTTTCTCATCTTTTATAATATTTTTCTTTTGATTGGGATTTTCTTCCTTCAAAGAAAAGCCCATTTTCTTTCTCCATGTAGCGCGCTATGGAGCGCATGAATTGCTCAACATCACCAAGGTCATTCTTCAGTGTATCGCGCAGCCGTTTTATATCGATGTCAGCATATCTGTGCACAAGTATGTTCCTCATCTTTGCCATAGCCGCAAGCTGCTTGGCAAGCCCCTCACTGATTATTTTCTGTTCCTGCAAGACAGCGAAGAGTTCCGAGTATTCTTCGGGCCTGCGGAATCCTTTGGCAGCTATGATGTGTCCCGCTATGTCAATGCAAGCCTCCGTCATCTCAAGCAGTGTGTACTTTGCCGCCTGCTCTTCCATGAAGCTGAACTTCTTTGGTGACAGCTCCTTTGTGAATGCAATGTCTCTCTGAATTATGTCAAACTTTGCGTTGATGACATCTTTATCCATGAATTAGCCTCTTTGTCCTGACGCTGTCGTATTCTTCATGAAACATCTTCATGTCCAGGGAGCGTGTCATCACCATTGATTCAAATGATATTCGCGCCCTTTCGTCGTTTGAAAAGATGAGCGTCCCGTAGCGCATCACTTGGTTGAGGAATCGCAACGAAGCATTGTTCAGTATGCGCACGTCAGGATTTCCTACGCCACCGGACTCGAGTTCAATGGCAATTGTTCCTTCGTAATGCGCATCGGGCTTGAAACCCCGCTTCAGCAAAATTCCTACGTCCGTATCTTCGCCCCTCCCGTCGCGCGCCATTGAACCGAAAAGATAGCATGCGTCTATCTCGCTTCTTTTTGCAAGCGTGTCTGCAATGCGCTCTTTTATGTTTCCAGCGCTTTTCTGGCCCGAAATCTGTGTAATTACGGCATCCATGGAAACAGGCTTTCCTGATGCCCTTCTCATCTCGCCTGCTATAAAATTGAGCCGCTTATACGTTTCGTCGCTGACTTTTATCACACGTGCCATATTCCTCACATTATAATCCAATTTTTCATTTTATTGCCCTCGCAAGCTTTTTTGAGATGATTTTTATTTCCTTTTCCCTGCGGACAGCGTAAAACGTCTTTTTGTCGCCCAAGTCGCCATCTTTCTTTATATTCATGGCTCCCAGATCAGCCAGATACTTGTCTATGTCACTAACAATTTTCACTATTCGTTGTTTATCCAATTTCTATCACCAAAATATGCTTCGCTGAACCTCTCAAGAAGCGGCTTGTAATCAAGGTATTCACTTATTGTCTCCACAGCCGCTGTGTGCAATGTCTTTCTGTCGCGGGCAAAGAGCAGCTTGCCTTCTTTCAGGATGCGGTAGCGCATTGTAACAGGCAGGTCATGCCAAACAACAACATCAACACGCTCAGAAGAGCATGAAATAATTTTTAATTTTTCCTGCTCGGCAATTTTTTCATCCGTGATAACACATATGTCAATGTCAGAAAACGGCATCTGTGTACCGCGCGCAGCAGAGCCGAACAGGTAAACAGCTTTGACTGGTGCCAGTTTGCGTAACATATTGGTTATGGCAGACAATAGATTCATTCTGGCCTCCCCCGTCGTGTGGAAGGAATATTACTATATTCATTAGACCCAGCAAATCTTCCTGACCACACTATAATATCATGCCCTGAGCCCCTTAAAATAATTTTTTTTGTCATATTATCGCAATCTGACTCATCTAATAGTGCATCTAAAATGAGGTTTTGGCGCATTCCGAAATAACTTAAAATACTTTGTCCGTCATAATTGGAATCGTGATACATATGGCAAATGTAAAAATACCCCTTCCAATCTTTGTTGCAAAAGAAGGCAAGTGGTTCGTCGCATCCTGCCCTACGCTTGATATCGCTACTCAGGGAAAGACCGAGCAGGAGGTCAAGGAAAACATGAGGGACCTGATTAACGAGTATCTCAACGACCCCGATACTATCAAGCCTGATATGGAATCTATCATGTCTGTTTCTCTCACAAATATCCCAATCAACGTGCCGGAAGGTGTTTTTCATAGGAAGACTTCGTCCACTGCCACAAAGTAAAGTTATAGAAATATTGAAATCCAACGGGTTTTCAGAAGTTCGTTCGCGCAAGCACATTACATTCAAGAAAATATCCGGCGGCAAAGTTCTGACGACTTGGGTTCCGCACCATTCTGAAGTTTCTCTGTTTGTCATACAGCATATTATCCGGCAGACAGGCAAACCAAGGGAAGAATTCGAATAAAACCCATTTAATGATAACGTGCAAGATTCTTGAGAACTTAGGCTTTGAGAAAATTCATCAGGTCGGAAGCCATGTTCGTTATGTTCATCCAGATGGAAGGAAGACAGTTGTTCCTGTCCATGCAAATGAGGATCTTGGAAAGGGCATGCTGCATGAGATTCTGAAGCAGGCAAAAATTTCTCACAAGGAATATGATCAGCTAAGGCAAGAAGCCTGATTGCTTCGGGTGACAGCATGCTTTTTTCATTATGCGATACGACTATGTCTAGGCCATAAAAAGATGCACATGCAACAATCCTAAAATCGTTTATCATGTCCTTTAATGACCTTGAACCTCCATTTACTCTGTATTTTTTGTAAAATTCAATTCGCTTGCTATTATTTCTATTAACGCCGTTACGTCTAGGTCGTGATGGTCTTTTTTGATGAGCGTATCGTGTGACTTCTCCCACTCCTAAAGGATGTGGGCTTCTTTGGTGGTTCATGATTTACA
>JBBSYB010000019.1:0-3667 GCA_038045465.1 Candidatus Aenigmatarchaeota archaeon
ATGCGTGCTTACACATAAGTTTAATGGAAATCGAATACACGCCTCATGCGGATTTCAACATTGCGGAAAGGAAACTAAATAAAAATACAATAGAATCAATAATCAAAAATCCTGACAAAGTTGCCGAATCCAGATATGGAAGAAGAGTTACGCAGAAGATAATAAATGGCAAGCTGGTAAGAGTCGTATACAGGGAAGAGAACGGCAAGATTGTGGTAATCACATCCTATCCATGCAAGCCGGAAAGATATGGTGATAAAAATGAAAATAAAATACGATCCTAAGGCGGATGCAATGAATATAATTTTCCAGAAAGGAAAATATGACATAAGCAAGGAAGTAGCCGACGGGATCATCATTGACATAGGCGAAAAAGGAAAGATTCTTTCTATAGAGATACTTGATGTCAGCAAAAGAATGCCGAAAGAAAGCATAGAGGATGTTACTGTCGGCTTGGCTATTTGAGTCTCCGCGTGGTTGGATGAGTAAATTTTCATGGGATAAGGCTACTGAAGAAGTGATAAAGAAGAACAAGGAATTCCTGATAGCACTGGGCAAAAGGAAGAAGTCCAGGTAAGTAATTTTCCAATGAAGTATTTGTAGAAGACAGAGAAAGTGCCATTAATGCTGGATAGGGCAGAGTTTTTGCGGGAATTGGAACATCGAGATGAGTAACTACTTTTGAGTAATAGTAAGGTTTAAATACTTTTCAACCTTAGTTATAGAAGTGATAAAATGCCAGCACAAACTGAAGTTTCTGTGGACAGAGCATTTGATATGCAAAAAGCAGCTTCTGTTTATCCGTTAATAGGTAAAGTATACACAAGATCTTCTCATTCTTTTTCGTGCTCTCCAACACTGGTCAGGACTGGCAAGAACTATTATGATTCTCTTCAGGTACTTGCCGAGATGATAGAACGCGGCGAGCTGCCAGCAGACACAAGATTCATGATGCAGGCAGAGGGTCTTGGAATAGAAAATTCTTACAAGAGGCAGGAAAAAGACCCGAGGAAAGCAGAGGAATTCAGAGACTATTTCGCTAAAAACAGAGACAAAGTATATATGTGGGAATGGACATCAACAGGCCTGCGAGTGCCAAAAAGTTGGGAGAATGGGCGTGTTGACAATGGGACAGGCAAATATCCAAGAATAGTTCTTGAAGGCGATAAAGAAGTCGGCGAATTGCAAGTGCCTTCAGGTGGAGGAAAAGTCATAATTGAATCAGATGAGGTATTCGGCATACCGACAGAAACAAGGGAAATCGCGCTTCCTCATGAAGGTTATCATTCTCACTGGTATCTAAATGCATCACCAGAACTAGACAAAGTATCAGGTCAATATGACGTTGCTGTGGGTCGTTGGGGCGGCTGGCTTCTTGATGAGGCCGAGGGGTGCCTGGTTGTCGCTGCGTCCTACGGGCGGGCGGCTGCGCTTTCCGGCGCTGGTTTTCGTCCAGTTCGGGGTTCGGTTCCGGAAATTGATGTTGTCTCTTCAAATGTTGACATCGGGCAAATTAGGCGTGAACTTTCAGAGCAAATGCGAGCGGAGTTTGCAGCCGATGTGGACAGGCTTTCTGCCGTAGAATTAGTGAGAAAATACAAAGTATAAATATTTACACTTCTAATTTTATTTATGCGACTTTTTGTTAAGCGGGGGGGGGGGGCAAAACCCGGAATTCCCCTGAAGTATCATAATTCTCTTTTTGTACTGCCAATTCACTACGGAATTTCTCCTGCTCATAGTCTTGACCATCGCCGACTGCGTATCAAACAGGTTGGTGCAATAAACGATACGCTTCATCAATCTATTATGCAGTTGGTGGAACCCCGAACTACATGCCTTTTCATAGACGAAGCTTTGCCTTGCGCTGAGCTGATGACATGAAATACAATAGCTAGATGCGTCAAGCTATGGTGTGCACAGACTGACGCACTTTTGTGCGTTTATTTGTGCTTGATGAACAGGCTACATCGTTGCTGTGGGTCGTAGGAGCAACTGGCATCATGATGAGGATAGCATCTGTAATTCAGGTGTTAGCATATACGAGAGGTGCCTGGATGTCAATCCATGCAGAAAACAAAAAGGCGCTATTGACGTCAATAGGTTTTCATGGAGCAAAAATGCGAACTACGGGCGGTCGAATGCGAAATTTTCCAAAGAAAACGCAAATTCCAACGATGGTTTTCGTCCAATAGTCCGAGATGGTCAAGACATTATAATGAAGCCGAGTCTCTATGAAAAAATGTGCTTAATGAAGAATTTTCGCAATGCTTACAAGAAAGCGCGCAAAGGAAAAGGGTCTAAATGGTATGTTAAAGAGTTCAATAAAGATTTGGAGAAGAATTTATTGCAATTGCAGAAAGAATTATTGAATATGACTTACGAGCCAAAACCATTGAAGCAATTTACAATAAAAGACCCAAAAACGCGTGTTATTTCGGCTTCTAACTTTCGAGATAGAGTTGTCCATCACGCTTTGTGCAACATGATCGAGCCGATATTCGAAAAGGCGTTTATTTGGGATTCTTACGCCAACAGGAAAGGCAAAGGAACTCATGCTGCATTGAAGAGATTTGACCTGTTCAAAAGGAAAATATCAAGGAATGGCAAACAACTTCCAGATGCTGACGATAAGAACCATGTTTATGGATATGTTTTGAAGGCTGATGTAAGGCATTATTTTGATTCTGTTGACCACGAAATTATGATACATGTTATAAACAGGAGAATAAAAGACGAAAGGATTCTTTGGCTTATAAGAAAAATATTGGATAACCACAACTGCAAGATACATGGAAAAGGAATGCCTATAGGAAATCTTACAAGCCAGTTTTTTGCGAATGTGTATCTGAATGAACTGGACTATTTTGTGAAGCATAAATTAAGGGCGAAATACTATATTCGCTATGTGGATGATTTTGTCATTCTTTCTCGTTCCAAAACTCAGCTTGAGTCTTACAAATCAGAAATAAATGAGTTCCTAAAATCCATTAAACTTGAGTTGCATCCTCAGAAATCAAATATAATACCGCTTCGCAGCGGGGTGAATTTTCTCGGATTTCGGGTATTCTATAAACACAGACTTTTGAAGAAGAGTAACATACGACAAATAAAACAGCGCCTGGAATATTTTCAGCAACTTTATAAAGACGGTGTATTAGAAAAATCAGACATTCTTACGAGTCTAGAAGGTTGGAATGCCTATGCTATTCATGCCAATACATACAAATTGCGGAAACAAATGACAAGGAAATTGAAGGAAAAATTGAATATAGAATAACCAAACCCAACCATAAAACAACCCATAAACCCCAAAATTCTCAACTTATAACCCCATAAAATCACATATTTTCCTTTACCCTCACCCATTTGAACAAAACACACCATTTAAATCAAACTTCGGAAACGCCGCGGAAACGCGACCCGACACTTTTCTTGCTTTTAATAGCTTTTAATTTCTGGACAAATCCTATATCTTGACTATTTCTCTAATCCCGCTGGATATTTTACACTTTAGGATTTTAGCTTCTAGCTTCTAGCTTCTATAGCTTCTAATTAAAAATTAATCAAAACCCGATTTTCACGATTTTACCCACAACCCATAACTTTAAATATATACTAAAACATAGATATTATAAAATATAGTATAAAAAGGTGAAATATAATG
>JBBSYB010000020.1:0-23520 GCA_038045465.1 Candidatus Aenigmatarchaeota archaeon
CAAGCCGAACGCTGCCTATCAGGCCTGACTCATTAGAACCTGAGACTGATACAAGCGCGCCTATGGCCATTATTACAGCGCCCAGGCCACCCATAAGCAGGAAAGCAACATATGTTAGTGGCGCAGTCTGGGTCGCAAGTTGCGCATAGTCTGCCGAGCTGATAATTACCAGATTTGTAAGCAAGTAAAACACTGAGACAATAAGCATGCCAAGAACCATTGCTTTTGGAACGACCTTCTCTGGGTTCCTTATTTCCGAGGTCGGTATCGAAGCAAGTTCAAAGCCCACATAAGCCCAGAATATCAGCACAACCGCCATCCCAAACCCGCCAAAACCCATCGGCGCAAAAGGCATTAAATGAGATAAAACAATTTCCGGCTTTGAAAACATCCAGATAAGTCCAATAACAATCAGCAGAAAGAGTGGAGCGAGCTTCAGCACCGTAAGCGCATCATTAACACGGGCAGCCTTCTTTATGCCAAAATAATTGGTCAGGAAAAGGAACATAATGAACAAAAATATGACAACGACTCGTCCCGTAAAGTCAAGTGGAATAAAAAATGATAAGTAAATGGCAAAAGCTAGTGGAAACACACAAAGTGCAGCTAGTTCCGCAAGCCATAAGGACCAGCCGGTTATAAAGCCGGAAAAATGGCCAAACGCCTTTTTCGCGTAGGCATACGGTCCGCCAACCTGTTTCACGACTCCGGAGCACTTGGCAAAGGTAAGCGCGATTATGGTTGCAAATATACCCGCGACGATCCACGCAACAATAGAAGCAGGGCCAAGCAAGCCAGAGCCAAAAGAAGCTGCGATATAGATGTCTGCGCCCACGACAGCACCGACAACAAGGTTCGTGACGTCGAACATCGTGAGCTGCTTTGTAACAGACATAATTACTATTAAATCACGGCTAATAAAAAGATGATTAAGGTAAAAGCTGAACTAAAGGTGGACGCACAACTGCCTGTCCGCGTCCTTACTTCTCAATAACGATTTTCCCAAAATTAAACAAACTTGAACTTTTCCCCTTATTAATTATTGGTGGTCAGATGGAAACATGCATCTGGTGTGACGCTGCTTTTTCCAACCGCGTGGAGCTTGAATACCACGTCGAGCAGGAACACGAATTTGTCGTCAGGAACGTCAAGATAAAAGTATAGCGAAAACAAAGCAAAATCGTCGCGTCTTCTATACAAATGGGAATGCAGTTTGATTGTTAGGTCTTAAGAACTGGACACCCTATTCTTTCCTTGAATATTGCACCCGTCTCCTTACCTGCTCAGGTGAAACAGGACTAAGTTTTCTTCGGGATTGGGTCACAGATTCGAACAGCAACACCTCGAATTTAGGATACATATTTTTGGCATCACGATAGGCGTCGCAAACTTCAGAATCCCCAAAGGTTCTTGCAAATTCAGAAGCATCAACACGCAGGTTACCGTTCCAGATTTCCATCCTGTAGCCCTCATGCGTATCAGGCAAAGTCTGAACGTGCGGCCGTTTTCTTCTTTTGAAGTACATCTGCGTAATTTTTACAAAGTCTTTTTAAGGTGATATTTCAATTATAAAAAGAAAGCGTCTGTAATCTAACGGTAGGATTTCAGCCTTCCAACAAGCCCCTTTCTTAAAAGAAAGTGGCTTGCGGTCAAAGAAGTATATTTTACTTTGACAGAGGATAGCTGACCATCCGGGTTCGAATCCCGGCGGACGCATCTTTTAGTTGTTCCTCGACTTTCATTTCTTGTATATACGGGGTCTCTTGAGGATAATTATCTATCTTCTTCGGGTCTTTGCAGGACAGATTCTTGATTATTTCCTTCCACATGTCCTTGCCATATTTGCTTCCTTCAAAAATTTTCTGGCCTCTCGTAATAAATACAACCGGTGTCTGTTCCACGCCTTTAGTGCGCCTTCACGTGTTTTATGAACACTCTGTATAGAGTTGTGTTCTGGACCACGATCGCCAACAATATAGATTTTCGTTTTTACTCATCTCCTGGTTATTTTTCCTGTTTCTCCATAGAAACGTCTTGCTCTCTCCAGTGACGTTTTCGCCGTCTGTTGAAGTGCAACAATTCCTGTCTCGTATGTTATGTTGCCGCGTTTCTTTTTCTCGTTGTGGTATTCTTCCATAAGCTCCGCTGCTCTTTGTTGGCCCAGCAGCTCTGCAGTTTCCCTGCCGGCTTCCTCAAAGTCATCAACAAATATTTTTTGGAGTTTTTTGGTAGTATAAAAATAGTGAACAAGGCAGTGATAAGTTACCTCGTGCACGAACTTCTTTTGTTTCATTTTGATGCCAGTGCTCTCAAGCAGCGCACGCGCCATATAGAACATCGAATAATAAGAGGCATTTATCACCCAGAGATATCCGTTGAATCCTTCTATTTGCAGTGTTTTTTGCAATGCTTTGTCTGTCGATGTGTTCCACAGCAGGTTTGCGGCACCCAGTGAGTTCTTTGCGTTGTTGAGGAAAAATGAAACGAACTCCACTTCCTTTTCCTTTGCAATCGTCCCATTTCTCAGGTATTCGCTGACCCTCTGGGCGCTTTCTTTTTCATCCAGCATTGCTTATCATCCCGTAATACTGTTCTATGTTTACAAGTATTATATGGTTTTGTAATGCTTCTGCCTGAACTGTGGGGTCTTTGCTGCGCATACCCTCCAGGAATCCATCCGGTGTAAGGACCGTGAGGTGAACGTCTGTCATGTTTGACATTTTATTTTCAACATGTTTTTTCCTGTTCTCGTCGCATATAACCATAAGGTCTATGTCTGAGTGTTTTGCCGCTGCTCCTTTTGCATGGGAGCCGAATACGAGGGCAATAAACGGAAACTTTAGCTCGCTTAACCAAAAATCCATAGTATGTATGTTTCTATTTTTCATCAGATCCTTCCGTCTTTCGTCCTCTGCCTCATAGGTGTCTTTTGTCAGTCTGAGCGTCAGTGAAACCTGAACCGACTGTCCCACTCTCATGCCTACGAGAACGCCTTTTTTAATCAGGCTCTGAACGGCGGTGTGTGTTATTTTATAGTCCGCCCTGATGCCCTTCGACAGTTCTCGTATGGTACATCTTTTTCTTCCCGCAAGCAAAAATTTTATTATTTTTATTTCGGTCTTCATTCATATCACTTTATGTATCTATATACATAGTATTATGTACTTAAATACTTAGACTATCTTCTCTGAGGACGCACTTAGTTACCTTTAAGTAGTGAATATCTTTATATATTACAAAACACTACAATTAAACATGCCAAATTCTGCATTGGAAAGAGCTAGAAGCCCGGTTACACGTGTACGGGAAATGATTAGAAGCCCGGCTACATATATTGGTACTGCTGTTATGCCTTCTGTTTTGTATTCATTAGGCGCTCCTATGAGATCATTGGAAGATATAGCCGGGTATGTTGGCTTTGGACTTGCGGGCACGATTTTAGGTTATGTTATTGACGAATATGGAACTAGAGTGGTTTTAGGTAACGTATCACCAAGGGTAACTGCGAGAAGGTTAAGACAGTCCTATGAATGCCAGCATAGGACAAATAGGCAAAATGATGCTGTAATTCTTGTTGCAGATGATGATTTAGATCACCATGCTAACTGTGCGATGTACAATCATTTCAGGAAAAGAAAAAGCTTTCTTGGATACACGATTGATGAAACTCATAGCATAGAACACGCAAATGTTTCAGATCTGCGGGACGCCATAATGAATGAGAATGTCGGATCCATAGTGCTGTTCGGGCATGCAACTTGGGGAAGTTGGTGTGCTTCAGACAGAAGCGTATCTTGGAAAGAAGTTAGCAAATGGACTAAAGAGGGAAACCACTGCAAAAGCGGCTTTGGCATAAAAATGGGTTGCAATCCAATAAGAGATAGCGAACATGATGATTATCAACTTCTTGCTCCTGCTTTTGGACACAAGGAACATCATGGAGGACTCTATATCATGGAAGGCATACCAGACAATCCGATAGAGCCGGAATCAATGATTACGTCAGGTCCATCCGTGTCTACAAGACCTGGATTTATACAACTTGTCTCATAATTTAACTAAAATTCTTTTAACTTTTCGGTTTCTAACTTTTTACTTACACACATCTTCGGCATATTTTACTTCTATTTCTTTTCTGCCAGCATAATACCATAGACATCAATACCGCACCAGCTGAAATAAGCAAACTATCAAGGGCTTTCGCTAGGTTATGGTAATTATATTTATTATATCATAAAAGTTGGGAACTGAACCGGTTTCAATTCCAGGCGCTGAAGAAAGCTTATAAACTATAGTTAATATATATTAACTATGGTTAATACAACTAAACTAAAGTTAACACTATTGCAGCAGGGGATTTTAGAATTTCTCTTTGCAAATGCAGGGGAACATTTCACTGGCAGGGCAATAGCAACTTCATTAAAAGTATCTCAGCCAGGCGTGTCAAAGTCGTTGCCGTATCTTAATAAAACGGGGCTCATTACAATTCAGAAGGATAAGATGTCAAAGAGACTTTCTATAGCACTTAATAGAGATAATTCTCTTGTGATCGGTCTCAAACGTGCGAACAATCTGAAACAGGTATATGAATCCGGGCTTGCCGGTTTCCTCGAAGATACTTTTCCTGGTGCAAATATAATACTTTTTGGAAGCTATTCACGTGGCGATGATACAATTTCTTCTGATATAGACATAGCCATTATCGGTAGTAAAGAAAAATATATAGGTATTGGTTCATTTGAGAAGGTTTTGCACAGAAAAATCGTACTTAACTTTTACACATCCATGAGTAAAATTCACAAGGAACTCAGGGAGAACTTATGCAACGGCATTGTACTGGTTGGAGGCGTCGAACTATGAGGGCAATCAGGCAATTTGAGGAATTCATTAAAGAAGGAATAGAAAATATAAAAGAGTGTGATTATTTTCATTTTGTCGCGATTGTGTCGCTGGCTATATTGAACAGGCGCTGCTTCTTGCCGGGTCGTGCGAGAACTCCTATGATGAAGTCCAGCGGCAAAATGAATGCCTTGCCAAAGGCGCTTATAGCTGCATCCATCACTGTGAGCTTCTTGCCGTTTATTTTTACAAGCTTTATGTTCATCGCCTTTTTGCCTATGCTAACGCGGCCGTCACTCTCAAGCAGCGTCCAGTAAACAAGCGATATGATGCCTAGCCTGCCCAGTCTGAAAAAATCCGGACCAGATAAGTCAAGAAACAGCACTACTGTGACTAACCAGATTATTATTGAGTCAATCAGCCATGCCCAGAATCTCGGCCACCACGAATTTAGAGTTTTCATTAGTATTACCTTTATCCGTTTATTCTGTACAGTTGAATGTATAAACTGTGTGCGTATTCTCACAATGATAACCGAAACCAGGTAATTTGGATTTTTCATTACAGTCTTGAACTAAAACATTGTAACGTGAGTTAGTAGGGATTGATGCTATACAATCACATTTTTCAGTTGCTCCAATAGTACCTTTTACAGTATATTTTTTATCAAAAGTAAGTTGTCTATTTGGCATTTGGCAAATAGTAAGAATATAATATCCTTCATCATCGAAAAATGCTGTAATTTCATAGAATCCTGTGAATGTGAATGCAGTATCTAGATGTTTATATGTCCCTTCAATTGTTACTGTTTGACCTAAATTTATTGCCATAGTTTTTGACAGGTCCTTTATACTCGTTATTCCTGTTACAGTATTACTTACTCCAGTCAACGTATTAGTTGTACTCGTGCATCCAGCAATAAGAATAATAGAAGCAATCAAACCTATAACCAGTAAACTTTCCTTACCCGTATACCACACCCAAACAATCTTTGAATTTAATCCTTTTAAGACTTATTTTCCTTCCCCTAAAATTAATATGTTCTTTTTCCAGTAGGGCTTTTTCTTCCCAAGAAAAAGGGTTACTTGAAGAATTTTCTCAGCGACGGATGCATATCTTCAGCATAGCGGGTAGCGATGTTCTCGTAGAGGTTGTATATTATCATTACCGTAAGCAGTATTCCTGTACCAGTACCAAGTGCGCCTGTAAAGTCTGCTATTGAAGCAAGCATTCCTATGAACAGTCCGCTGATTATCGTGATTGTAGGTATGTATCTGTTAAGCACCTCTTCAACAATTCTTGGATCACGGCGGAATCCGGGTATCTGCATTCCCATGCTCTCTATCTGCTCTGCCACAGAGCGCGAATCCATGCCACTGGTTGAAACCCAGAATATGGAGAAAACCATAGAGCCGAGCACAAGTATTAGCATATACGCGATTATGCGGGCAGTTTCCTCGCCATTTGGAAGTCCTACAGAAAAGCCTGACACAATGAACGCCAGCACAAGCCCGGCAGCTATCGAGCCGATAAGAACCTTGTGAGCGTGCTGGTACTTGAAGTAGAAGGCAAGGAACGCCGCAATAAATACTGTAAGCATGAGCGTCAGGAAGAATATCTGTACAGGAAGCGTTACCGGCGGGTTGAAAAAGAGAGCGATTCCGCTAGTCGCCTGGCCGTTCTGGTCAAAGCACCCGAAGAGCCCGCAGCGCAGTCCCGCATCTGTCACGGTTTTTGCTGAAATGTTGCCAAGCAGCTGCAAGTTAGCAAGCAGCGCTGCAATGAGTATTACAGGAATATTGCTTGTATAAATGAGGTTGAGCGGCCATCTCCTGGAGAATCCTCTTATCGAGCCAAAGGCCAGAGGTATTTCCACCTTTATTGCCTGGACATAAACGACGACCAGGAAGACTACTATGGTAGCGACAAGCGGCAGCAGTGCCACGAACGCCTGGAATATCTCGCCAAGACCGAGCAGCGCGACGAACTGGGGCAAAATGCCAGCAGGAATTGTTTCGCCCGGCGGTGTCAGCGGATTGAAAGCGCGTACGAAAATTACTTTTGTGACGCCGGCAGCAATGAACAATGAGACACCGGATCCTATGCCCCACTTTGACACAACTTCATCCATCAGCAGCACAAGGAAACCGCCGAATGCCAGCTGGAATATAAGGAACAAGTATAACCCGCCGTCACTAGAAAGTGGCGTTATCGCGCCGAACGACACGTAAGCAAACGCCTCGAAAATACAGAAGAATATTACAGTCAGTTTCTGCATGCCCTGGAACTTTCTCTTGCCCTCCTGGGTTTTAAGGTCCCATGGAAGTATCTTTGCGCCAACAAGAAGCTGCAGAATAATTGAAGCCGTGACAATAGGTCCTATGCCTAGTGTAAGCAACGAGCCTATGGACGAGCCAAGAATAAGCTCGAAGAACTGGAAACGTTCTGTGGAAACAGGCGAAACGCCAAAAGCTATTATCTGGCTCAATACAAGGAAAAGCAGAAGAATTATGGAAGTCCACTTCAGTCGTGACTTAAAGTTAAGATGAGTCTTCGGTTCTGCAATGCCTGGCAGTTTCGAAGTTATTGCGTCGAGGACATTCATAATCATGACCATATTTACCAAAGGCAACGCGTATTGCCTCTACTTACTTTCAATCTTTCCGCCGGCCTTTTCTATCTTTTCCTTGGCCTTCTTGGAAAACTTTACAACATTTATCGTGACGGCACGGTTTATCTTTCCCGTGCCCAGCAGCTTGTCATAGCCAAGCTTGCCCAGATCAAAACTGTTGCCGTCCATTTTTTCAATGTTGTTAATATTAAGTGTCCTGTCCTTTTTTCTCTTTGAGTAGAAACCCTTGTAGCCGAAGCGATCCGGTTCCTTTGATGTGACAAAGGAGAACTTGTGCTTGTGACCGCCGCCCAGACCGCGTCCGCCCAGCGAGCCTCCGCCACGGTGCTTCTTCTTCATTCCCCAGCCATGGCTCGTTCGTCCGCGCCATTTTCTCGTCTTCTGCTTGAATCTTACGGTCATATCGATCCCTTTCTCTTGGAGAAAGCAAAGCTTTCTCAAGACTCAAGAAACTTTCGGTTTCTTCGAGTTGTAAGAAAGGTCTAGATTTCATCCCAAAGAACTGGGGGTCTTCCAGACCTTGTCTTCAAATATTATTTTCTTTTTTCACTCCATTTTATATTATTTTTCTTTTTTCCGCCAGCGCTTTTTTGAAAAGGGCTGAAAGGAGCTTAAACCATTTTCTTGATCAGGTCGTTTATCTTGTCTCCGCAGTATCCGATATTGCCGCGTGGATATTTCAATTTTTTGGATTTAAGACCGCCCTTTGGTGGCTTGAGGCCCATTGGTTTTATAAGAATCTTTTCTGTTTCCGCTGACGCCTCGCCCCAGGCTGCAAAATTATCTATCTTCCTGATCATGCCGATATTCACAGGTGTTTTTTCAATAAGTCTTGCCGAGTATATTTTCTTCAAACGGAGCATCTTGAATGTATCAATGACGTCGCGCCGCGTTCCTGCTTCGCCACGCATCCTTATAATAGCTATCATGCGCTTTCCTCCTGTTCCTCATTTTCTTCGTAATTTTCCTCTGTAACCTTTAATGGAGTTCTAGCGTCAAGTCTCAACCGGTTCATGCGTTTGAAAGCATCAAAAATAGCCATTGCATAATTTGAACGTGATCTGGATTCACCAAAGCGTTTTGTCCAGAGGTCCTTTATGCCTGCAAGGCGCATCATCTTCTTTGCCTCATTATTGACACAAAGACCAACACCTTTTGGTGCAGGAAACAGTTGAACGCGTACTGAACCTGACTTGCCTTCGACCTGCACAGGAATAGTGTGACCTGAGCCGCAGGCACATTCCCAGGAACCACAGCCGCGCTTAACAGGAATTATGTTCAGCTTCGCATTTTCCGTGGCTTTCGCTATCGCCACGCGGTTCTCGACCGCAACAGACTTTCCAAGGCCAAAGTAGCCGTCACCATTACCTATAACTACCATGGCTGAGGTGCGGTAACGTCTACCTGAACGGTGCATACGGGTCGTCCTTCTCGTAGGAGTTCTCTTTATGCCGCCGCCCTTTCCTGGTGAGCCACCTATGAAAATTAGATCACTCTGCAAGTTTGGTATGAGCCTGTCAACTATCGCAGCTTCTTTTATCTTCTTTCCCTGTACGAATATCTCATCAAGAGTTATGGTGCCCTGCGCAACCATTTTTCCCAATTCAGTTCTTGGTTTCCATTCCATTCTCAAATTTCAACTCCATTTACTTTGTCTTGGCGCCAAACTCTGCACCTATCTTGTTTTTTACCTCTTCAAAATGCTTCGGTAAGTCTTCAGGCTGCATGCCTGATTTAATATAAGCTGAAAACTGCTTCTTGTATTTCTCGTTGTCAGTTTTTAATTTCTGTGCATAATCAGCAATATGTTTGCCGCTTATCCGGTCCATTTTTGGAACTGCTTCCTTTCCTACAGGCACTAAAAGTCCCGCGTCTCTTGCACCAACCGCTGCTGCATACAAACTAGATCCATTCACAGACATCTGCAGTCCTATGTCAACATTAGCTTCTTTTATATTCTTCTTAAGTGCTATCAGTCCGACCAAGTAACCTGTGAGGTATGCCGAGGAAAGATTTCCACCATGACCCTTCCATCCGTATTTTCTCAGGGCCTTTGAAAAAACATCAACCTCTGTAATGTCGCCTGCTGCTCCCAAAGATATTAGTTGAATGTGAAAATTATTTGTACCCTTTCTTATAACCAAGCGCGGTTTGTCTGACTTAAGCAGAGCAAGTCTCTGTACATAGTCTGTTTTTTGTCTTCTGCGTCTGTCAAATGCCATGTTCAAAATTCAACTCCGTTTAAGTTTGACATCCCAAATGACCTAATGTCATTTGCGGATAATTATCACTTCTTGATGAGGTTATTTCTCTCCAGGTAGTTCATTACGTGACTTCTACTACGAAAATAACCGCTCTTTGCTTTCATGTAAACATCACGGTAAGTTTTGTTGTCTATGCTTTTCGTCTCCTTCAAATCCTTTATGAGTTTGCGCACAGCGCGTATGGTTTTCATCCATGTATGTCTCTTGTTAAAGCGCGTCCCTATCTTACCCTTGGTTGATCCGCGGTTGCGTCTGCGTCCCTTTTTTTTCTGGGCTGCAATTTTTTTCTTGCGGAAAGTACTCAGGCCCTTTTTCGGCTTTCTTTTGATAACACCGTCTCTTATGAGCCGCCTAATGTCCTCAGAAGTTATAGACTCATCTATATCTGCAAGCCTCATGGGGTCCATCCATACACGGCTCTTTCCGCATTTCATTATCTTTGCAGCCATCTCGAGTTGTGATTTGATTTTTCTCACCTTTTATAATATTTTTCTTTCCCATTGAGGACTTTCTTTTTTAAAAGAAAGGGCTCAATTCCAGTACTTATTTTCGTAATCTTTCAGTTCCTCATAGTTTGAAATATAAAAGTCATTGAACGATATCCTGCATTTTGTGCAGTGAAATACATCCTTCATGACAGTTTTGCCAAAGTCGCCACATACAGGGCATTTTCCATTTCCAAAGTTTATGAACATAATTATACTGTCTCCTTTTTGGGTGCGAAATTGTAAGTATAAATGAATACTTTAGTTTCTGGAGTTACTTCACGCTCTGGATAATGACGTTTGAAAGCTGAAATCAATTCATCAATTTTATCATAAGTAGCACCATGATCTGGATCTTTCAGGTTTATTTTGTTTATAGTCGTATGCTCTACACCTCTTATTTTACCGTGACCAAAAATTTTCCCGGATCGTGAATTTTCAAATACTACCCCATCACCAACCTTAAGTTCATGATCACGTAAGCGATATGTTTTTGTCTTGCCTTTCATCACTTGAGGCACTACACTTTCATGAAATCCCAATTTCTTTTCGCGTTTACTTCCATCTTTTACATCGTCCTTTGCTTCTGTTTTAGCTTCGTGTTTGTGCTCTGCACTGTGATCATGTTCGGTCTTAGTCTCATGCTCTGCCTTGTCATCGTGTTTTTTCTTCTTGACTTCTTCTTTTCTCTTTTTCATGGCAGCCACAAATCTTAATGCCTTCTTTGCCTTTTTCATGTTGACTACAGTAAGCCCGAGCTCCTTTGCCTTTGCCGCAAGGGCAATGACCTTCTTGCAGCCAACGCCAGACGCAATCAAAACACCAGCCTTGCAGTCTTTCTCAAAATCCTTCACGTTTCTTATGAGAACAGGCTGCTGCTTGTAAGCCGAGCCATAACCAATATCAACTTTCATGCCGCTGCCGCCTTTCTTTATTCGCAGCTTGCTTTGTAGTCCTCTTGGTCGTCTCCATCTCGTTCCAAGGCCTGGATACCGAAAATACTCTTGTGATTTAAATCTCTTTGACATAATTACGCCTTTTTAATTATTTTTGCACCCATTACAGAAACATAATCATTCATAGCCATCTCCGCATCGTCTAGACTTTGTGCAAATGCAGCAACTCTTACAACGTGTTTAGCTTTCTGAACATGAAGTGTGACAAGTCTCTTAGTATGGTTCATCGGATTGGCATAGTTCCGCTCCATGCGAAACCCGCCAGGAATAATAGAGTAATTACACGCATGACCCGACATTCTTCTAAGCTTTTCCACATCAGTGTGATCTCCGTCTATTGTTGCAAATATTTTGTATGATATGCCAGTCGCTATGTAGTGCATTGTATCACCTAAACTTTTTCTCCTGTTTTCAGCTGCCTGTCTGTCAGGAATATACCATCCTGGAAAATCCTGCGATCGCGGCCCGTAAGCTTGCAGGCGCGCTCTATGTTAGCAGCTGTCTGCCCAACATCCTCAACATTGTTACCCGTCAGTATTACATATTCCTTGTCGACCTTGACTTCTGTTTTACCGACAATCCCTGCAGTCCGTGAACCCTTCTCACCGAAAAAATTCTTTATTTGTATTTCATCGCCGCTGATAGAAACTGTAAGCGGAAAATGAGTGTACATTATTTTCATAGTATACTTGAAACCGGTCGTCACTCCAAGAATCATGTTCTTTATGTGCGCTGCAATAGTACCCACATTGGCACCAATTTTTCTGCTGTCTTCTGAATTTGATACGTGAATTGTGGAATCCTTTTTTTCTATTTTAATTAGGCCGTTCAGTCGTGGATCTGAAAAATCCCTGGAGAGCTCGTCGTTTCCCTTGACCGTAACCTGCAGTCCCTTGATTTCAATCTGAACGTTTTCAGGTATAGCAACAGTTTTTTCCATAAATATCACTTAGTATACGTATCCCAGGAGCCTGCCACCTATGCCAAGCTCTATGGCTTCACGCTGGTTCATAACACCTTTTGATGTGGATATTATGAGCATTCCAAAACTTTTGGCTGGCAGGTATCTCGCTTCCCATTTTTCAAATTCGTCCCTTGATATGGAAAAGCGTGGCCTGACTGAACGCGTCTTGTTTATTTTTCCAACCAGCTCAATGTTGAACTTTCCGGACTTACGATCATCTACGAATTCAAAGCTGCCTGTGTAGCCTGCTCGTTGGATGACCATCAGCACATCCTTCACCAGCTTTGACGCCGGAACGCTGACGCTCTTTCTGCCTATGTTCTCTGCGTTGTTTATGACATACAGCACATCCGAAAGTAAATCGTGTCTCATAATTATCAACTATATTTATTGAACCCAATTTTCTGGGCTATCTCTCTGAAGCAGCGACGGCAGTAGAAAAGCCTGTATTTCTGGATGACGCCCTTGAAAGAGCCGCATCTATAGCATTTTCTTCCACCTTTTCCGTATTTTCTTTTTACCGCCTTTGTTCGCATGATTCCACCTTCTCCAGTATTATCTTCTTTCTGAAACTTCCCCTTTCGTTATTTTTATGGTTCCTTATTTCTTCTATCTTTTCCCAGTCAAAGCCCCTGACATCTGCAAGGCAATGAAGCACCTCGGTTATGTCTGCAAGTTCATCTGCTGTTCTCTCATGAAGGTACTCATCAACCTCTTCCTGAAGTTTTTTCATGAGCATAAATTCATATTCTCTTCCCATGGCTGTGCGTATCTCTACAATTTTGCCCTGGTTAAGCATCAGTTCCGGAATTTTATCTCGTACAAGTTTCATAGTTATTCCTCAACAATTATACCAAACTTTTCTTTTGCAAATTCAACAGCATCCTCTTTTTTTATCAGGTGTCCCTTTCCCAGTTTACCACCAAGTCTTTTTCTCTTTACCCTGTAGCCAGGCCTTTCCAGCGTCACGCAAACATCGAAGCCGAGCACGCCTAGTTTAGGATCATATTCCGTACCCGGAACGTCAATGTATTCCCTTATGCCAAATGAAAAATTCCCGGTCCTGTCAAAATTTGACATCCGCAGTTTGTTTTCCTTTGCCTCCAGTAGTCTCTTTAGGAAAGGGGTGGTGTTCTTGCGTAATGTAATCTTGCAGCCTATCTCCTTGTTCTTTGGCACATTAAACGTGCTCCTTTTTTTCGTCTTTGTTATGACGACCTTCCCGCCGGAGACATTTTTCAGTATAGTAGTCGCCGTATCAATCGGCGTCTTTGTGCCACAACCTATGTTCAAGGTTATCTTTTCTATTTTTATGTCTCTCATTCCCATCCTACTCACCAATACTTATCACAGGCTTTCCGTGCCCGATAACAAAAACATATTTGATTGGAACAATCATTTTTTCTTTACCAGCACTAACTACGACCGTTCTCAAATTTCTGTCTATTGATTCAATAGTGCCCACAAGGCCCGTGTTGTTACCTGCTGTAACAATGACAAGGCTTCCTTTTTCAAATTTTATTGTTTCTTTCACAAGGTTGTGCTCAATATCGATGACGATAACGTCAGATGTCTTGAAGTCGTCTTTATCAACAAGAAGGTTCGAGCCGTCATGAAGGTTAAGCTGCAGTTTCTTCTTTTTGATATGACTCTTATTTTTAATTTTAGCAAGCCTCACTGCCGCGTCACCCGCGTCAGTCTTGAAAAGATAAATTCCGTTCTTCCCTGGCAATATCCTGTAAAACTCACCACCAACATCAACAACATCCATGAGTCCTACAGGAAATCCGTGTTCTTTCCTTACAATACCATTAATTTTGACAAAACTTTTCTTGAGTATTTCCTTTGCTTCATTCATTGTGCGCGCACAATGAAGTATGTCACGTAGCACAACACCCAAAGGTATGCAAGTCATCATGCTGTGAGGTCCTGGCACAGGACTCACTACATATTTCTTTGCCTTTACTGATATCGGCCAGAATTTCGGTACAACATATCTTTTTGTTACTGCCATAATTATCACCTAGATTATTTCTTCTCTCCCTTTGTTTTTTCAATCTTTACTCCCGGTGTTTTGAGTTTACTTTTGCGCTCCAGAAACTTTCGGCGCTTCTTGTCGTCAAAGTTGAGCCTTGTTATTATTACATTACTTGGATCAATCGGTGCCTCAACATCCTGGCCTGAAACTTTTTTCACCTTAGCACTGTCAACATAAACCTTCAATGCCTTCATATCAACACGGGATATTTTTCCCTTTATGCCTCTGAAACCGCCGCGCATTATCATTACCTCGTCGCCCTTTCTGATCGTCAGCGAGCGCTTACCATAATCCTTCCGCAGAAACTTGTCTAGGTGTGCGTGCATCAAGTTTTGTCGTACGTGCATTGGTGCGTGGTATCTGTACTTGCGCTGTTTTCGAGGCTGCTTGCTCGAAATCCATTTTATCGAAAAGTTTTTCTTCATAATTATAACACCATGCTTGCTATCTTGCCGATAGCTGTGAATCTTTCAACAACTTCCTTCGCTATAACGCTTCTTACTTCCGTTCCCGTAGGCTCATATGTCTTGGGATTGACAAGAACAGCAGCGTTGTCGCTGAACTTGACACGTGTTCCGTCATAACGCATGTATTCTTTTCTCTGTCTGACCACAACAGCATGCACAATCGTGTGGCGTACTTTTTCCTTTCCCTTCTTAACTGAACATATGATAACATCGCCCACACCGGCGCGTGGCAGTCTTCGTATGCGTCCGTGGTAGCCTTTGACCGCAATGATCTCCAGCTCTTTTGCGCCAGAGTTATCTACGCAGATGAGCCTTGCGCCCAGCGGCAGCGGTCTTGTTACGTTTGATGTGAGTCCCTTCATTTTTATTCCACCTTTTCAAATATTGTGAAGCTCTTCGATTTCGAAAGCGGCCTGCACTCGCCTATGCGAACGATATCGTCAACTTTTACCCCTATGCATTTCGGGTTGTGAGCTGCAATTCTTGTTTTTCTCCTCTCATATCTTTCGTATTTCGGAACAAAATTATAGTAGTTCCACTCAATTATGGCCGTATTGGAGCCTTTGACTGAAACAACTGTACCCTGGAATATTCTGCCGCGTATCTTTGTGTGACCATGCCAAGGGCACTTCGTGTCGTTGCAGCTTTCCTTGGGCTGCTTTGCTTCAATCCCGATGGTTTTTTTCTTCTTTGCCATAATTATCACCTTTAACAGTTCTTTTGTTTTTCCGCAGGCACTTTTTTCTAAAAAGGGCCTACCACTTCCGTATTTTCTTTTTGATCCTGTCCTCCGGTCGCGCAATGATTGCATTGCCGTCAATATGAACTTTCTTTCCATTCAGTTTTACAACGAACGTCGCATCCTTTTTTTGAACCCTCTTGTCGCCGATTACCAGCGTCTTTATGGTTTCGTCTGTTACTTTTCCTTCAATGCCAGTTTGGCTTTTGTTCTTGGAACTTTCCACATGGCATTCAAGTCCTATGAGTTCGTGTCTCAGTATGTTATCCATGTTTCGCATGTGATTACCATTGTTTCGTTTTTTCCGCAAGCACTTTTTTCTAAAAAGGGCTTTATGAAACTTCAATCATTTCCCTTGGGAAACCTTCTTTCACGAGTATTTCCTTGACCCGATCTCTGTGATCGCCTTGAAGTTCAATTTCACCATTCTTGTATGTGCCTCCACAAGCAAGCTTTGACTTGAGTTTTTTCATCAAGTCCCTTACATCTATTTTTGTGGTGTCAACACCTCTTATTATGGTCATGCTCTTGCCGTAGCGCTTCTGTACCATATCAACTCTTATCGTTTGAGCTTCCTTTGCTATGGTCTGGCACACACAGAGTTCCTCTGGTAAACCGCACTTAGGACATACCATTGTCTTTAACCACCTCTCCTCTTCGAATCAGACTCTCTTTGTCGTCTGCCTCTTTCTGTCTTTATTCTTGCAATCGTGCGCCTTATCTCGCGAATCCTTCCCGGATTCTTTACGCTGCCGCCTATTTCGCTGGATGCCATCTCCTTCGAGAACTCAAGGTGCAATTCCCTTAATTTCTCTGACATATCCTTGTCGTTGAGTTCGCGCACTTTTTTGTTTTTTATTATAGCCATTATTATCACTCTGTGTTTTCACTCACTATTTCCTGCACCTCTTGTGTTTCCGCCGGTTCTTCTTTTACTTTCTCTTTTGCTTTTACTTTTTCCTTTGGAGCTTCTTCTGTAGCAGTATGTTCAGGTATTTTTATTGAAAGTTCGCTGCGCCTTAACATTATTTTAACAGTAACACCTATGTTGCCAAGTTTCGGGTTTGCAACGGCAAAACCTACAGCAACGTCACGCTTTGCAGGTTCACCACATTTTTTCAGGTATCCGGAAATAAACCTCTCCCTTCTTCCGCGCTGGCCACTTATTTTTCCAGACAGGACAATCTCACAGCCGATGGCACCCGACTCCATTATGCGCTGCATGTAATAATTTCCAAGTTTCTTGAAGTTGACGCCGCTTTCCATAGCCGCTGCTATGGTTTGTGCGACAATATTTGAATCAATATCTGGATTGTCTATTCTTTGAACATCTATTTGTGGATTTTCTATCCCGAAGTCTTTTTTGAGCATTTCAACAGTTTCCTTTATGCGTTCGCCGCCGCTGCCGATTATTAATCCTGGCGTCGTCGTGTGAAGGACTATTCTAGTCACCAAAGGTGTGTGTTGGACTTCTATGTCGCCGCACTTTGCCTGGGCAAACTGTTTCCTTACAAATTCCTCCAGACGTACTTGTTCCTTTGATTTTTGTATGAATAATCGCTCTTTCATTATAACACCTTTTCCGCATTTTCAACATCCTTCTTCAGCGCTTCCTGTTCTTTTTTAACAATATCAAGATCTCTCTTAAGCTCAGCCTTCTCCTTTTCCACCTCAATATCTGTCTCGGTTTTTTTAGTAAGCTGCTCCTTTATTTTCTTCTTTGAAACTGAGTCTTTCGGTTGCTTGCCACGTTCTACAAGCATTAGCTCCATGTTTGTGCTCTTCATAATTGTACCAAACGCACCTTTTCTTCGACGCCGTTGTATTCTAGTGCCCTTGTGTGCAGAAGCGTGAACAAAAAGACGACCTGCATCCAGTCCCTTGAAATCTGCATTCTTTTCGCAACTGTTCAGAAGTGCGAGAATACCTTTTGCAGCCTTTGTGTAATATTTTCCTCGCAAACTACGTCTCTGTGCTACAAGATCCTCAAGCAGACGCTTCGCTCTTGTAAGAGGTTTATTTCGTATCACATTACACAACACCATTGACGCTTTCATGGATATTTTCATGTCTGAGCCAAATGCCTTCGCATAGTTGTGCTTCGGTTCAAATGTTTGTTTCATTTTTTCACCTTACTTTAATGGCACGAACTTGGATGAACGTGTTGCGCCCAGTCCAGGTGCGCTGTGCTTGACAACGTGTCTTGTCTGGGAAAATTCTCCAAGCCTGTGACCTAACATGCCTGCGTCAATTATAACCATCACAAATTCATGGCCATTGTGTATGCCAAGTTTCGCGCCAATCATCTCCGGCAGGATTATCATCTCACGCGAATGCGTTCTAATGAGCTTGTCTTTGCCTTTGAATCTGCGTATTTTCTCCAAGAGGTTCTTCTGTTGTCTCGGTAGTCCGCGTTTGAGTGCCCTTCGCTGGCGTGACTTGAGCAGGCCGCTGAATTCCTCTAAGCTCATTGCTTCCAGTTCTTCCTGTGTTTTTCCGCGATATTTGTAAATCTTTGCCATTATTAATCACAACCCGAAATTAAACTCACTACATTAACATGTCTTCCAAGTCTTTCGCCCAAACATGCAGCAGCGTAAGTCGCTAACTTACGAGGATTTCCGTGGCTGCCAGGATATGCCGTAACAGTCATTCTTACTACTATATCATTAAACTTATACGGACCAATATCTAGAGCAATATCGAAATCTCCACCATCTTCATTCACATGAAGTTTAGCTCGTGGAACATTTGCTCCTGGTTCACGTACAATTACGCCCAATTCATCAGGCTTAATGTCCACTACATACTTATTTGCCATATCAATCACTTTTCTTCAAACATTATTTTTTTTCACCTGTCATAATGCACGAAATGAATGCCATTTTTTCTATGTCTTTCCTCATCCTTCAGTACGCGCGCCCTTTGTTCGTTTGTGAGTCCGTCAACATTCTTCGGCAGCCTAGGATCGCTGACATGGTAAATAAGCACCATTGCAGCATGATTTGATGCTGCTTTTTCTTGAAATATTCTGCGGCTGCTTGCATAAGTTATTTCATCAGCTGTCGGCGCAGTAAGATCAACATATGATCTAGATGCACCTCTATCTTGTTTAGCTGCTCCTCTATATGTCATTGATGATCTTGTCGGAGCAAATACTGGTCTCTGAAGATCTCCAGGTCTTACCCAATCATTGCCATATCTTCCACGATCTGCTGGTCTATCTATGCATACGTAACCAAAATCTTCCAATGTTGGCAGTAATGGAACTTCTGACATAATTTTCACCTTTTATAATATTTTCTTTGACTGCAGACTACTTTCTTTTTTAAAGAAAGGAGCCTACTTCTTCTTCCTTCCTGTCCTCCTTGGAGATATTGAACCGACTTTCTTTCCAGGCGGCATGTGTCTAGACACAGTCTTAGGTCGTCCAGGGTGTTTACTTCCGCCGAATGGGTGGTTAACGCAATTCATGCTTACACCACTTGTGTGAGGATAAAGCTTGCCCAGTGCTTTCATGGAGTGGTGTTTTGTGCCCGCTTTCATGAAAGGTTTTTCTGTTCTGCCTGAGCTTGCTATAACACCTATTGTAGCCTTACAGTCCAGAGAAATTGCTTTTTTCTGGCGCGAAGGCAAAAGTATTGTGCATCTGGTTGCATCCTTGGATACAATCGTTGCAAAGGCACCAGAAGCACGGCAGATTTTTCCACCATCACCAGGATGCAATTCTATGTTAAAGATCTTTGTCCCTTCTGGAACGTTTTTTAGTTGAGTAATATTACCATTATTCGTAGTGTTGCCTATGGTCTGGCCGACAAAAACACCTTCAGCTGGCAGCATCAATTTCTTATGTCCACCAAAGTCAACAATTGCAGCTGGTGTTCTTCTGCCTGGTGAGTGAACAATATCAATGACCTGACCCTCGCCTACAGGCAGGCTTGCGTAACTAATCTTGCCGATATAGTTATGGCTAGGCACGCGATACCTTGGCGACCCCTTGCCGCGCCGCTGTTGTCTTAAAGGTTTTCCCATTTAATCACGTTCGTTAAATTCAATTCCATGAGGCGTAATACTTATGCTCTTATAGGCATAATACGAAGCTGGATATACGCTAAGAGACTTGCCGTCGCGCAATGTGTTTGCATCCTCTGTCGGATTGCGTGCAATGCCGTATATTTCATACAACCTCTCCAGATTTTGCGCGGTAGGTGTATACCCAGGCGGCGCATTTTCCACAAATTCGCCTTCATCCGAAATCCACCAAGACATTTTCATTTCACCATTAAATTATTCCAAGCTTTATTGCGATGTCGCCTGCAGCACCCGCATTCTTGAACTTCACGAATGCTTTCTTCCTTCCGTCCTGGTCCACCAGAATCTTTATGCCCGATATAGGCGAACCGAATGCACTCTCAATCGCCTGCTTGATCTGTGGCCTTTTTGACGGTCGATTAACTATGAACACGAGCTTGTTCTGAAGCTCAACCATTCTTATTGATTTTTCCGTCATGAGCACAAACTTTATTACGTCAAAAGGGTCTTCCATCGGCTTCTGAATTTCTGCTGTTACCTTTACTGGCTTCTCTCTCTTCAGTTTGTTGAACAAGCTCTTCTTCACAGTCTTCTTTTCTTCAGATTGCTTTCCAGTTTTTAGATCTTTTTTTGGCATAATTATCAACTCTATCTTAGCTGTCTGTTTCCAATATTTATGTACGCCCCTTCTGAACATGGAATCCAATAAATAGGTTTCATTGTCCTGAAGTCGGTGCCAATGCGAAAACCTAATGATCCGGCATTGTCTTCAGCAGCACGTGTCCGTTCCATCTCTGCCATTTTAAACTTATATCGTCTTGCGTCATCAAAGCCGAGCATTCTAAACGAATATGACCATACCGCATCAGACATTTTTATTCACCAAATTTTTTCTGCAGACTATCAAGAGCTGCCTTTGTAGTGATTAACAGTCTTCCTGCCTGAGCTCCTGGTGCAAGCAGCTCTGCATTGAGGTTTGCAGATGAAACCGCATCAACGCCCGGTATGTTTCTCGATGCCTTCAAAGCAGGGCAATTCTTCGACATTATCACAAGAGGCCCTTTCTTCTTCGTGTATCGCCTGCCCCTCATCGTGCCGCGACCAGCCCGGACTTTTTTCTTCTCGCTTCTTTCTATTTCCGCCGGCATGACTATCATGAGCAAGTCAGAAACTTTCTTGGTATTCTTTATATTTTCAAAATCATCAACGAATATTACAGGTGTATCAAAGGTGTGACCACGCACTTTCAACAGTTCGCTTCTCGCGGAAGCGGCAAGCGCGGATTTTATTGCAAGCTGCTTCTCTTTTTGATTAATCTGCTGTAGCCATATTTTCGCTGCTTTTGGCGGGTGTGCTCTTCGGCCCTTTACGGTCTGTGGTGCAACGCGTCCTCTCCATGCCATATAGCCAACTTTGCCATGTATTCTCGGCATTCTCGACATCTCCTTATTCATCATGGCATATCTGTAGTGTCGTGAACCATGATAGTGTGCTGAAGAGCGAAGCCCGGCAAGCGGGTCAGTGCCATAGGGTTGTCTTTTCGCGGACTGTTGCGCAAGGACAGCTCTTTTTATGACGTCCGGCCTGTACGAGGTGCTGAAAACTTTCGGCAGCTCCACGTCGCCGACTGCATTTCCCTCAAGATCGTAAACTTTTACTTTCATAATTATCACTATAATACAGCCGCTATTTGTGCAGGGGTTTTAATCACTTCAAGAGTTTCGGCATGAGCAGATTTAATTTGCTGTGCATATATTTCAAAAGCAAGAGAAGTTGAATAAATAACTAATTTAGATCTTGGATGTACTCTTCTTATTTCTCCAATGCAATCACCTGTTCTGCCATTTAGGTCGCCCATGACATAAAGAACAGAATCAAATTGTCCTGGAAGCACGTCTCCTGCAGATACAGTTACATCACAACCATAATCCCTGAGTAAGTCTGCTCGTGAATCCGCCACACTTTCATTTCTCTCTATCAACAAAACTTTTTTCATATCTTATTTCCCCTGCTTGCTTTCAATTATCACATGCGTATTTCCCATTCAATATCATCCCGTGTTTTTCTTTCTACGCCTCTTCGCGTCCCTGAATAGTGAACACCATGATGCCTGTACAACACTCCGCTTTCAACATCTCTATCAAGAGCTGCTATAAGAGCTGGAGTATGTTTTTGTGGATCCATTTTACCTATGTCGAATACTACAGTTTGAAGTCTGGCATTAGCAACATTTCCCTTATCGTAAACAAATCCACAATACATATTTTATTTCCCCTGTTTGCTCTCCAGTGACAGATATTTGACCTCGACTGGAAGCACCTTGTTGCTGCGCACAGCCTTTCTAAGACGAACGAGTCTTTTTCTTGGTCCAGGTAATGAACCCTCTACAAGTATGACCGATTGTGGAAGACCATAACCAACAAAGCCACCGCTTGGCGTGACCTTCTTGCCGTCCTCTTCAACCATTATTATCTTTTTGCTAAATTCTGTTCGTGTATGAAATCCATGCTGGCCAGCTGCAGGCACTCTGTAATCAATGTGACGCGGTACTGTAGAACCTATGGAACCGACGTGACGGTGCATCTGCTTGTCTTTTCGCGTCTGTATTCTTATGCCAAATCGTTTTACAGGTCCTGTAAAACCAAATCCTTTTGTGACCGCAGTAATATCAACGAATTCACCCGGCTTGAAGACATCCTTAGCGCTTATTTCTTTGCCAAGAACTGACTCACAAAATTCTGTCTTCTGTTTGAGGTCGCCGCCAACACCAATCTCAAACGTATCGCTTTTTGTCAGGCGCATGCCGCTTTTTACAGGCTGCGTGGCAACGACAAGACGAACATCATCAAATTCTGCAGGTGTCTCTGACTTTGAATTTGTTTTTATTTTCAGTGTGATATCCTTAGGCAGCTTAGCCCATTTTTCACCAACAACAACACGAGAATAAGATTTTTTATAGAACCGAATTGCAGCAACGAAGAGAGAAGGAGCATCCAAAACAGTGACAGCCTTGAAAATGGTCTTGCCAAATGTCGGTGACTTATTATTCTGATCGACAAGTTGCATATGAGTCATGCCAGCTTTCCATCCGGCAAAACCAAGTAACTTAGACTCCTTTGAAGCAGGCCAGTGTCTCGTCCTAGCGACTATTTCTTTTGCTCGCTTTCTCGGCCAAAATTGCATCGACCCATGTCGCGGTCTTGTTCTCTTAGGCATACTCGAACTCCATTGATTCTTCTATTAATATGTTCCTTTGACGCTGTTCTTTTCCGCCGGCGCTTTTCTTAAAAGTGCCGTTTCATGACTGTAGTCTCTCGGCTACTACGTAGTTAACTGCAGAAATAAGCAAAAGGATTTCTGACCCTTTCGCATATATCTAGTCATGAGAGCAAATTTAATTTGGAAATAAAGTATTTAAAAGCGTTTTACGGATGGGCTTTGCACCTTTAGACAGAAGAAGTAGTTAGCGGGTGCGCTTTTAAGAAATCTATAACTTCCTGAGGCGAAAGTACTCTCACATATGCACCGCCGGGCGGGTTCTCAACACGGCAATATGAAAATACGGGCTTTTCTAATGCATGTGCATAGCCTGCTGCAAAAGTTTCTGTATCAAAAAAACCGTTATGGGGATTTACAACATAAACGAAATCAGACTGTCGAATATCTACCAATAATGTGCCTAATAGATGTCGAGATTTTTCAGTTAGTTTTCCGGGCCCTGACATTTCTTTACTTTCCATATCCAAACGAATGTAAGCACCCATATCTGCTATATCTGACCTGCGCGGTGACAGTACAGTTATGTCGTTTTGTTCGAACAGGTCATATGTTTCACAAACATCCTTCAAATATCTGGGATGACCCATTATGGTGCAATGCATAAACATACCAATACAATAAGGTTCATAAATTCAAGCTTCAATTACACAATCATTACAAAATATGTCATTAGAGAAACAGCCTCAGAAGAGGCAATCACGCTGAACATGTCTTTGTCTTTATCTCACGGATCTAAAACGTACCAGGCGTTGCTGTAGTGGAAATCACCGCGGAAAAGGCCGCGTGTAGGGGTCGTGTAGATGTTTTCAACGTGCTGAACCGGGC
>JBBSYB010000021.1:0-8056 GCA_038045465.1 Candidatus Aenigmatarchaeota archaeon
CAAATAGCACGAGCCGCCGGAGCAACCACCGCTTTGGCGCGTGTTGCCGCTGCATCCAGACGTCGGGCATGCAGAGCTGCCAGTAGAATAAACGCATAGTCCAGTACCAGCATTACAAGTGCCAGGAGAGTTGTAATATACTCGCGTGCTGCCGCTGCAGTAAGGCGCCGGAGGCGAGTTGCACGTCACGCCATAGCACTGGTTAACAATGACCGTCTTCGGCGAGCCGGTCAGACTTCCGCAGTTGCCCTTCGTATCGCAGGCGTAAGCCGAAACGCTGTATGTCCCCTGCGCGAGCTTGGTCGTATCGACAGATGCGCCCCAGCCACCCTTGCAGCGGTCGCCGCCGCATGACGGATAGCTTTCATATGGCGGACCAACTGCGCCACAAACATCATTTCGTATGCTGCATGTAGCTGTTGAATAATCCGCGTTCGTCGGTCCTCTGTACTGGATCGTCACAGAATTGACCTGGTTTAATTCATCAAGCGCCCACCCGCCAGGATAGACAATTCCTTTCTGCGTCGCGCCGCCGGCAGAGTCAAGATAACCAATAGGTGCGGTTTTGTCGCACTGCGGGTTATTCGAGCCCATGATTGTAACAGTGCTGGTACACGTCTCTCCGAACCACGTCACGCCTTCCCGGAGCATCTTCCAGTTGTTGCTGTAAGAGCCTGGAGAAACATATGGCGCAGTGATGAGGAAGGAAAAAGCATATTGCCCTCCGTTGGAGGTGCTGCCTGACATCAGGACACGCCCGTCTCTCCAGAAAGTGTTGTCCTGTGGAGACTGGCTGCCCAATCTATACAGCTCAGCGGCAGTCCAGGTATTGGTGCCGGTGTTCTTCATGGTGACAATAGTGTTGCTGGTGTCGCCCTGGCAAAGCGTCGAAGGCGAAGTGATGGAGACGCAAGCAGAGTTGTAAGGCTGGTATGGCGAGCCGCAATCGCCCGGACAATTGTAAGGGTCTTCGGTGCATTCGCACACGCCGTCGCCGCAAGAGCCGCAGGTAGGCGTAGGCGTAGTGCCGCTGCACGACGCATCGCAAGTTCCAGGGGTATTACAAGTCAAGCCGCCGCAATCAGAATTAGAAGAGCATGTAGGCACAACGCACACACCGTCACAAACTAGTTTAGGTGGGTCACACGCCAATCCTCTACATTCGCCATTGATCAACGTCTGTCCTTCAGGGCATTTTGGAGGGGCATCAGCAACACACATGCAATCACAGTTACGCGAAGTCGGGCAGCAGTTGCATGGAGATGTGCATGCGAACGCACCGCCTGAAGTGTATGCCCTGGGGTGAAATCCGGGATCGCAACTGTTAGAAGTTACAGAACATGCGGAGCCGCCGCCTTCAATAATACAATCCACATTTGTTCCGCAGGTGCCGCCGGCATTCGCAGGCTGTACGTAAAAAAACAGCGCTGCTAATAAAATTAAAAACACAGATAGCCCGATGTAGCCTTTTCTGTTCATTAAGTAATCTATGGGCACAGGCGGTATATAAATTTAAAAGAGCGCCGTGATGCGGGTGTGATTAAGGAAAAATCTTTCTATACTGAAAGATAGGCTTGTATTTCATTAATTCTTCAACATTTCGAGTTCTTTGATTCTACTGAAATGTGCCGTATTATTTGTAATTAGTTTCAAGTCGTGAACCATAGAAGTTGATGCTATCAGGATATCGAAATCTCCTATAAGTTCCCCTTTCTTTCTGAGGATGTTTCTTATTTCACCAAATTTTTTGCAAATATCATTGCTAAGGTTTAACACAATTACACCTTCCAAAAAATCTTCAAACGATTTTGTAAACACTTCTTTGTTTTTCGTGCCTGCTATGCCTTCGTATATTTCGGCCACAGAAATTATGCTTACATAAAGACCTTTGTCAAAAAGAGTCTGGAGTCTTTTTACAATATCTTCTTTTCCTTTGAGATAATCTACTATCCAGTCTGTATCAACTAGATACATTAGAACTCGACCTTTTTTCGTGTATGCAAGCCCCTTGACTCATATATATTCTTTTTTAGCTTAGCTGTGTCAATTTTCGACCACACGCCGGCTGCGCGGAAGAACTTTTTTTTGGAATCTGATAAGTACATTTTCCTTTTCACTTCCTTCAGTTCCCTTTCTATATTTCCAAGTCTAGATTCCAAAGCGAAAGTCATTGCAATTACCTCTCTCAAAATTATTAAAAGCCTCGTCACTCAGTTCATCCCATACCTTCAATTCCTTTTTTAGGTCGACATATTTCTGTGCGTTATCAAGGTATAACGACACATCTCTGTTAACTATCTCTTCTTCCTCCATGTCCAGCAGCTTTGAAACCTCTAAAAGTTTCTTGCCCACATCACTTGGTAGTTCTATTGCCATACTGTATCACCAAAAAGCTCGTAAAGAGCCTTTAGACTTCCTTGACTTTTCCGGAAACAACGTCTTTAATTCCTTGAGTTATATCTTCGAGTAACTCTTTATCTACTTTTTCTATCTCTTTTAGACGCTTGTACTCCGCTTTCGGGATTGTTATCATTTCCATATTCGCTTTTCCTCTATGAATGTTTAAATCTATTTCTATCATTCAGTTGTGATGGAGGCGTGATTAAAGATTTATGCTATGAAATTTAGTATATCCTGTCTCGTCTGTCAAGTTCGAATATTATAATATTCTTTTTCTCATAATTTATTCTATACGCTGCTCTATAGTCTCCGATCCTTATCTGAAAACGCCATGCTTTCCGACAATAGCCTTGGCATCATGCGGTACTGGCTCATTAGCAAATGCCTCGTCAATCTTATCCATGATTCTTTTTGCTATGTGCTTATCTGTCTTTCTTAAGAACTTGCGCGGCTGCTTGTCATAGAATATCTCAAAAGTCATATTCCTATCTCTTTTCGTAGATCTTTGCTAGAAATAAGCTTACCTTTTTGCTCGTTGACGTAGCTTTCCTCAAGTAGTTTTTCTTCCTCTATTGTTAGAAACATTTCTTTGTCTGGCATAGTTTCTTTTATCAGTTTCAAATCCTCTCTTATTTCTTTTAACTCTTCAAGCACTTGTTTTATATCGTTTGACATAATTATCATTCAATAGATACGCAATAATCTTATTAAAGTCTTTCTATACTGAAAGGCTCACGTAATTCTCACGTAGTTAAAGAATAAGGGCATTTAAATATTTTTATTGTTGATTATGTTTATGGGGAAAAAATTCAACGTTGTAATTGAAAAAGGAGAAAGCGGATACTTAATATCAGAAGTAGTGGAACTCCCAGGTTGCCATACCCAGGCGAAAACAATGAATGAATTAATTAAAAGAACAAAAGAAGCAATCTCTCTTTATTTGAAAGCAAAACATGAAAATCTAGGAACACAATTTATAGGTATAGAGCAAGTTGAAGTTTGATGCCAAAATTACCTCTTCTCACAGGTAAAGAATTATAGTGAACCCACAAAAGAATGCTGACAAGAATTGTGGGTTCACATATAGCTCACAAGGAAGTAATAAATATATTGATTGTTTCCTTGTAGAGCTATAGCAAAGATATTGACAAGACTGGGCTTTCATCTTGTTCGTCAAGAGGGCAGTCATATGTTCTTTCAGCATCCAGATAGCAGAACAACAGTTGTTCCTGTGCATTCTGGAGAAGAAATTGATATCGGGCTTCTCAATAAAATCATCAAAAAGGATTTGCAACTCTCAAGGGAAGAATTTGAAAAATATATTTAATTCTCGTGAAATAAAAAACCTTTACAAAGCTCTTGAAGAATTTAATGATGAGGACTTTGAAAAGATAGAACTTGATTTAACAAAGTTTTCCTGCGCACCAAAAAGCTCTGCTTTTTGCGTGTATGCAGAAGACATTGAGTTGTATAAAAACTAATGTCTTCCACTATATACGCTGCTCTATAGTCTCCAATCCTTATCCTGAAAACATCATGCTTTCCGACAATAGCATTGACTATAAATGGAAACGGCTTTGTATAAAACCTATGAGAAAATCAGCAGGGAGGGTATTGTGCTTTTCACAATACCCTCTAGTTACTAGCAGCATTGTGGATACACGATGATGCTCCTGCCGATTTTCTATGAACATTTCTACAAAGCCATGGAAACAACCTTTCGGCGGCTTGAACAATAGATATTTTATAGAGAAGACAAATGAGATAAGAATGAAACATAAAAAGAAACGCGCCTCTTACATACTGCCTGTGGCTGTTATTATCATCGCAGCCGCCGCATTCCTTGCAATCAGTGGAAAAAGTGGTTTCAACCGCGTACTGGAGGAATTCCACAAGACAGGGTCCGAGGCTGACCTAAAGACATATTTTCCCGACGCCTCGCTTGTTTTCTCGGAACAGCGCGGCAAGGACTCATTCAATTATTACTACGCAGCAGACGAGAACAGGACAATAATATTCAAATATTATTACCTGAGCGACGTGAACAAGACAGTCGTTGCGTGCGACAGGAACGTGACGATTGCCATATGTCCGGGAAAGTTCAGCAGGCCGCTCACAGCTGATGACGTAGGCAAATGCATCGTCGACAACTCCACAGCGTTCAGCCTGACTGGTAACGCAGGATAAAATTGATGAACTTTTTTCTTGACGTTTTTTTGTTTCGTAAAAAACCTTGATCGAAACAGCGCCCGGACTTCTTTGACCTCGCCATATAGCATGTGACATAAATAATCAGACATATTATGATGTCACTGCTATATGCAGAAGACATTATTTTGTACGAAAATTAATGTCTTCTACTATATCGCAAATTGATATCCGTTTTTAGAACTGCAAAAATCGCAAACAAATTAATGCGCAGGCTAGACAGACTGGAGTGCGCCGCCAGTCGTGTTTTTGATTCCGTCAGCAAGGTATGCGAGCGCCCACGTCCCGTTGAAGTCCTGCGCGCTGGACAGCTTTATGCAGAAGAAATCAATTCTTTCTGACGAAGAGCCGGAAGCCATGTCAAACGCACCGCCTATGTAGGTGCACAAGGAATTGGTGTTTTGCAGTTCCATTGATTCAACGCGCACAGTTTTTCCTGTGTTCTTCAAAATCATATGGACATTCTGTTCATAGCGGGAAATGTTTGCCGCAGCATTGGTCGTGAAATAGGAAACTATTATCGGGTCTGAACACTTGATTGTTCCAGGACTCGCGCACATAGCGGGAATTACGCTCTGCTGGCTGAACATGAGATTTTCAGTGTCAGTGTAATCGAGAAGTCCATAGGGAATATTGTCCGTCATGCCATAGGACAAGCTTGTTGCCTGCGAGGTTTTATTATAAGGAAGATATATCAATCCAAGAGAAACAACAACGAGGATTATAATCAGGGCTGACGCAATGAAAATTTTTCGTCTTGTGTCATGCGCCCTGAATTCGTTTACAGTTTCATTGATATTGGAAACCATAGTAAATATATGACAAGACGCATAATAAATGCCTGAAATCTTCAGACGCAAGCTAGAACTGTTTTTTCTTGTCATCGCGACGAATCGCAGGCTGGCTTGGTGTGGGTGCCGAAATAATCGAAATAATATTAGGAACGTCCATTGTTGGCGCTGATGGTGCGCCAAACATAGTAGTGTCTCCTGCAAAGCTAAAACCCGCCGACGCACTGCCGAGTCCTGCTGAGCCGACAGGCAACGAATACGCCACCTTACCGCAGTTCAGGTCAATAGGATAAATAGCATAGGGAGGCGTTGCGTTCAAGACCGAGGGCTCGCTAACCCCAAGACCGCCATATCCTGAAACAACACGCGCTATTTCATGGCGAGTTATACCATTTAGAGATACTAAATCTCCGATACTGTTTACATTAAGACTGGTATACGAGCCAGTTATCTGATTTCCTCCTGAAAGTGAAATAGCAGTCAGCCCTAAAGCAGATTGATCTTTACGTGCAAAGACATCAGCAGTAAAATTTGTAGGCGATGATTCATTGGGATTCCTTGTGCCCTCCACGTATTGCACTGTCACGCCAACGCACCTCATCTTGCCGCAAGCGAGCTTGGCTACAGTATCTTTCGCAGCCGCTTCTATTGTGTTTAAGATTTCTTGTGTTGTCGCCTTGCGGCCCTGCGTTCTTATGATTCCCTGGTCCCAGAGACCTTTGTATATTTTCAGGGTCATGTCGCTGTCCCATCTGCGTAGGGCAGAGCCGTTTCTGTAGAACGTGTCGAATGTGCTCGAGTCAAAACGATAGGGCGAGTTCTGGTCCATGTCATCGTTGTCCACCATCCAGAAATTTAACACGTGCTGCGGCTGGCTTGCTGTGAAGCTCGTTGTTGCGCCGCGATGGTCTCCTGTCACGCTGACGTTATATGTGAGTCCTTTCGTGACATTGCCGGAAAAAGCTCCGTCAGCGCCTGCCGCGAACGAGCTGCCGCCTGCGCCGCTAAATGTAATGGTCGAGCCGCCGCCGTCCTCGTGCAGTATGCGTCTGGCATAGCCTGATACGTTTGATTGTTCTGCAGAGATTGGCACGCACTGATACTCGCTGCCTGAAGGCTGGCAGCTGTAGCCGCTGGAACATCCTTTTGATCTGCAATCATTGGTCGGCTGTGTTGGCGAACCGCCGCACGCTGCTTCGCCGACAACTGCCAAGCCAAGTGCGCTTAAAGTTAAATAAGTGCCCGACTTGTTTCTGATATAGTTATTAATTTTTCTAAGTACGCCGCCTTTGTATACAGGAGCTTCGTCAAATAGCTCGTCCTGCAGTCCTAAAACTGCTGAATTGCCGCGTCTGTTCGTCATGAAACCACGTCTTTAATATTATCTATAGGTATTTACGTTTGCCACCTTACAGCTGACCAACTTAATATTTGATATACAAGCAAGAGCAAAACTCTTGCTGTACAGAAAGAACTTCGTTCTTTCTTGTTTTACACAAGTTGGTCATGTATAGCAAACCAAAAATATCATATAAATACTATTTACTTGGTTTGCTATATAAAGCTTTGGTATTTATATCACTTTCTAGTGGTGAAAAATGTGTTCACATGTGCTGCCAACAAAAGCCAGTTCTTGTAACTTCTTGAAATCGAAATCTTGCTATCCAACTTCTATCATGACCTTCTTTTTTGAAAGAGGATACATTCTCACGTCTTCGCCTGCTTTCAGTTCCAGCGCATCCCTTATTTCTTTAGGAATCGTAATGACAACGGTATCGCCGACCTGACGGAGCCTAAGGGAGACTCCTTTATTCTTGAATTTCTTTACCGTCAGCGCGAAGTTTATGTCATCCGAGTAATCTATTCTATTGCATTTCTCGCATTCCCATCCGCGCACTGCAAAACCCTCCACATTGAACGTTTTAGGTTTCATCGATCCCCCGCAGTCGCACTTGAGTTCGTCTTCATAGATTGTTTTTTTCATCATGTCACCTCACAAATGCTATATGTCTTATCCTCCAATATTCAAATCCGCTTTTGCTTGTTTTCAGTTCGATAACAATTTTCAGCAGCTTACCATCAGTACGCATACAGCGCTCCTCGATTCCGCCTTTGCGTCTTCCTTTTCCACAATCATAGCTTTCAGCGAGAAGATTGGAAATGTCGTCCATATTCAGACCTATTTCCTCCGCTTCTTTCACAGAATTTTCTGTTATTGCTCTTATCGGGATGTTTCTGTAAGCTGCCATCGTATCTTCATTAGATATCTTATAGAGATATCTTTAAATAGAATGGCGCGGTGTCCAAACAGCTTATAGTGAAACCATAAAAGAATCCATCAGTCTATTCATCCGTAGGCGTTGCTAGTTCAGGATAAAGTTCTCTTGGGTAATTCGTCATGAAACCACGTCTATTCTATGTAATAAATCTATTTACGCTTGGGGGCTTATAGCTGACCAACTTAATATTCTAGATATTACACAAGTTGGTCACATACAAGGTGAAACTTTGTTTCACCTGTACAGGTTAAGCTTTGCTTAACCATGTATAGCAAACCAAGAATATCATATATGAATTATTTATTTGGTTTGCTATATAAAGCTATGGTATTTATATTACTTTAGAGTAGTGAAAACTATAAGTCAGGCATGAAACCC
>JBBSYB010000022.1:0-3362 GCA_038045465.1 Candidatus Aenigmatarchaeota archaeon
TCTTCTGTTTTCTCCATAGCTAGCGGCTCGCCTCTTTACAGCGTTGGTATATCAAAGGTAAGCAAGGGCATTGCATTAGGCGAGCTTGTTGCTATTCTTACTCTCAAAGGCGAACTTGTTGCTCTTTCCAAAGCTGCGATGACGTCAGAGGAAATGGCAAAAAGAAAAGGTGTTGCTGCAAAGACGGACAGTGTTGTGATGGACAGGAAGATTTACCCTAAGATGTGATTGATTAAAGTGACGGGAAAATTACAGGAAAAATCTGATTTAACTTTAAATTAGTCTGTTTCCAAAAGAGTAAAATGCGGGATGCAATACCAATCAGAAGAGCATTGATAAGTGTTTCTGATAAATCGTATCTTCTGGAGCTTGTTTCTAGCTTGTATAAAGTAAATCCTGATCTGGACATCCTTTCATCTGGTGGAACTTATAGAGTAATAACTGGAAAAGAACGCAAAGCTGAAGAACAAGCGTATCCTAATTTTCCGGCAAGAGAAGTTTCAGCATATACAGGATTTCCCGAAAGTCCTGATGGGCTCTTAAAAACATTGCATCCCGGTGTGCATGGCGGAATTTTACTAAATCCTGAGGTGCCGACTCATGCAAGCTATATGAGTGATAATGGTCAGATGCAAATTCTACCTATAGAATTAGTTGTAGTTAATTTATACCCTTTCAATAAGATGGTGGAAGACGGAGCTGAACTTGAAAGATTGAGGGCTCATGGCATTGATATAGGAGGCCCAGCAATGGTGAACGCGGCTGCAAAAAGCTTTCCACACGTTGCTGTTGTTACAGATCCATATAGTTTTGACGTATTCATGGAGCATTTTAAGATAGACGGAACAACAAACCTTGCAACACGCTTCAGACTTGCTACACGAGCTTTTGATTTGACATCTAGTTTTTATGCAGGTGTACGTGACCATTTAAGAACACTTGACCCAGAACAGACTGCTGAATATTATCGTGGATTGAAGGTCGTTGATTAAATGATAGACGTTAAAGATCTTCGTGACCGCCAGCAATATAGAATATCTGTTGAAGAAGAGCTTCCAGATAGAATGACTTCTGGCGATACGGTATTCGAAAAAAGACTCTCTTTAAGATATGGAGAAAATCCGCCTGCTTTGCCCGGAGAGGGCGGTGCAGCGGTTTATGTGGATTCAACTTCTTCTGGCCCATCTATTGCAACTGCTGTTAAGATTCATGGAGAAAAAGACCTTGGTTACATAAATGTTTTGGATGCAGATGCAGGTTTACGACTTTGTTTACGACTGCACGAACTTTTCCCTGACGATTACATAGCTGCTATAGTAAAACATGCGGGACCCTGTGGTGTTGCAAGATCAGGGACAATGGCCGGTGCACACCAGTTGGCTTATTTATGCGATCCGCTCTCGTCTTTTGGTGGGGTGAATGTTTATACTGGCACTGTTGATGACGAAACAGCCAGACATGTAGTGTCCTATTTTAATGAAGTTGTCGCTGCACCGGGCTATACGAAAGAAGCCATGCGTATACTTAGAACAAAAAAAGATCTGCGGGTGCTAAATATAGGCGACATAAATCAGCCGGTTCTAGATAGTGGTATTGACGAAAGATCTATTTTAGGCGGGAAGCTTGCCCAGCAAAGAGTGAAAAGTCATATTGATGCATACAGGAATTTAGAAAAAGTTAGCACAGGAAGGGATCCTACAATGGATGAACTTGATGCGGCTTTGTTTAACTGGCCTGTTGCTTTGTATACGCCTTCCAATGCTGTTATTCTTGGAACGTCTCATAGGACAGTTGGGGTAGGAAGAGGACAACCAAGTAGAGTTGATTCTACAAGACAAGCTATTTGGTACGCCAATAACAGATGTGAAGGTTATACTTCAAAGGGAACGGTTATGGCATCGGATGCGTTCTTCCCAGATAAGGATAGTGTAACACATGCAGGTGAAGCTGGAGTTTCTGCTATTGTTTTTCCACTTGGGTCAACAAAAGACGCAGAAGCATTGGCAGAAGCGGAAAGGTATGGAATTGTTATGCTTTGCACAAGACCAGTTCCTGGAGAAAATAAAATCGAGCGAGGATTTAGGCATTAAACCTTTCACTTCTAATTATTTCTATGCTTCCACAGAAACTTCTTGATATACTGGCCTGCCCTAAATGCAAGGAACATGTCGATTACGACAAGAAACAGAACAAGCTCATATGCAAGAAGTGCAGACTCAAGTATAAAGTCCTCAAGGGCGACATACCTGACATGCTTGTCGAGGACGCGGAGAAATTCTAATTATTTCAAGTTTTCAAGGCCTTTTGACCATGAAAACGCGTTTTGCTTCATTAGCTCTTCAAAAAGTTTTTTTGCTGACTCTGTTTTCAATAATTCTGAATTTTTCTCAAGCCAGTACTCTGTACCTGTATAGCCGACATCAGCATATTCTTTGGCTTGGAACAATAACTCAAGGACGTCTGCGTCTCTTGCGATTATGGCTTCCTTTGTCTTCCTTCCGTTGAATTCTATAAGCAGGGATCTTACTTCATTCTTTATATTGTCAGGCAGATTTTCTGTCTGATCTATCATAGCTTGAAGTTCTGCCTCGTTTTTGTCTATGTATCTCTGGGCCACTTTGTCCAGGTCACCTATGCGAACTTCTGGTATATCATGAAAGAGGCACATTTTCATTACTTTGTCAGCATCAGCTTGTTCAAGTTTTGCCAAGATATATCCAACCATCGCATTTCTGTATACATGCTCAGCCACGCTTTCCGGATTGCCGACGCCTTCTGATTTTAGCCAGCCTCTCTTGATTCGCTTCAGTGTGCCTATTTCGAAAATGAATTTTGCTACGTCTTTCATTCAACCTTTCTCCTAATCCCAACAGAAAGCTTGACCAAAGAGGAAGCTTCTGCTTTCATACATAAGACTTGAGTATAATCTTTTTAAGAGTAAGGAAGAGTAGGGTTGATAAGGGCGAGAAACGTAGTTTCTTGCACTTATGCTGGGATGGCAGAACTTGGTAAATGCGCAAGCCTGGAAAAGCCCCTTCTTTCTTCAAAAGAAAGAAGGCCCTTGGGTTCAAGAAAGAACCTGATGTTCGGCACTAGTACAGCTTGTTTCTGGAAACGGAAGCGGGAGTTCAAATCTCCCTCCCAGCGCTTCATGGTTTTGATATATAGCGTATGGTATCGGGGTAATGGGTAGTGGGTTTTCAGACATAGGAGTCTCTCTTCTGGAAGAGGTATATAAAGGTAGCTACGTTTGGTTTTGGTATTAATTTAAGGTTTATAGACGTAGGGTAAATATGGCTGTTAAAACAGTTAACGATTACATTGATCTTTTAAAAAATTACTTACACGATCTTATCGAATTA
>JBBSYB010000023.1:0-2912 GCA_038045465.1 Candidatus Aenigmatarchaeota archaeon
CGCCATTCATCCCACTCCTAAAGGATGTGGGCTTTCTGGCTCGAAAGCTTTGTAATCTTTCGCAAGCGTTTCTATGAGCTTATTGAAACGGAGATAATGATGGCTTTTTCTTACAAATGTCCTGTATAATGAAAGCAGTATATTTCTCAGGTTCTTGCCGCCATGAAATACGTGTCTTGGAGTCTCCCGAAGCTCATTCTTGATTATGTCAATACCATAGATGACAAATTCCTTGGAAAGTTTCTGCAGAATTATATCAGTAACTTCTGGGTCTTCAGAGAGTTTTCCGTACACCGAAGTGTCAAGTATTACTCGTTTCATATTAATTCTCCATAACAGCCGCACCGAATATTTTTATCATGAGTATAATTTTTTCGCCTCTTTTATCTGTCAAGGTATCTTCACTTTCCTGTTTGACGGCTTGTAGCGTTCGCGGAACCGCACCTTGTACAAGCTGTCAATGAAGTCCGTCCCGGCATAGCCAGCAAGAACAGCAAAGCGGGCGTCATTCATAATGTAAAGCCCTGCCACGACGCCGAGCAGTCCCGAGAGCAGCACCGTGGACAAAAGGTATCTCTTTGAAAATTTCATGCTTTTTGTCGGCGCCCTTGTCTGCCACTTCAATATACCGACGGCCGCGCGTATCAGCCCGCCGGCAAGTCCCGCACCAACTGCAATGATGAGTTCACTCATTTTGAAGCCTCCTTGGGAACTTTTGAAAGACGGTTCAAAACAAAATTTCTAAGTATGTTTATGCGTTTTATGAGCTTCTGTGCTTGATCGGTTGTAATATCTTTGCCGTAATAATTGATACCATTCATGACTTTCCTAACTGAATCAAAATCATCACCCTTCGAGCTTTCTCCAATAACTTCCTTTAGGAAATATGTATAGCATTCGTGATTGTAGATTTTGTATTCTTTTCGGACCGCAAGAGCTTCGAGTGTCTCCCTAAGAGAATCGTATGCAAGCGAGAACTTTGACACCGCACTGATGTCGTCCATTTTGAGTCTTTCAGATGACAGCATCTTTTTGCGGCTTGTTTCAAGCAGGAATTTTATCAGACCTTCGTCGGGCTTTATGTTCTTCGCTGTCAGCGTGTCCTTGCAGCTTTTCCAGTCAGTTATTATCCTCATAGTCCCAGTCTTCCTGAAAGCACATGTCCGTTGATTATATTGTTCCTGAGTTCCTTGTTTGCATCATGAAGCGAATCAAACCAGAATGCATGTATCTCTCTTTTCAATTCTTTTTCGAATTTTTCAAGGTTGGTTTTTTTCCCGCCAAAAATCGCCAAGTCAATATCCGATTCCAGGTTTGTTTCTGCTTTGGAGAGTGATCCAAAAAGCACTATGCTATCTGCATCAATAGACTTCACAAGACTCCCGAGCCTGCGTTGCCAGTAAATCCTTGACATCATTATGAATTCTTGACTTTTCCGGTTTGTGTGGAACATAATATAATTCCTGTCCATTTCCTTGACCAGAAGCCCATCCTTCTCGCAGCCTTTAAGCAGTGATGACGCAGTAGGCGGGCTTATCTTCATGAGCCTCGCGTATTGCCTCACATTCACCCGTGCGTAGCAGTTCTCGAAGAACGGCTTAAGATCGTCAATTATTTTTAACATATGTTAAATATTATTTACATATATTTAAATATCTTTACATTTACCAAATCCCGTGCCGATTGCAATGATGAGTTCATTCATATTATTATCACTTTTCATCAAGGGTGAAGTTTAAAACTATACTTCTACACCCTCCTCTAAAGCTTGTCTGACTATAGTAATCTTTCCCCTCATTTTCTTGAATTCTTCGGGAGTGTAGCAGATAAAATCCACAGGATACTTCATCGTCCAGTAAAAATGCAATCCTCTCGGCCTTTTCAGTAAGCTCTTCCCTTTGAACTTTCTGCTCACAAGTATCAGGTCAACATCACTATGCTTGTTGTGCGTTCCAGTAGCCCGCGAACCGAAAAAAACTATTTTTTCCACTCCGTAATCCTTGCGTATTGCCTCTTTGAACGTCTTCAGACCTTTTATTATCCGAGTCTTTTCGCCACCCATTTTAAAATCTCCTTTGAAGCATCTAAAACTTCCTTCACTTCCTTCGTGTCATATCTTTTATTTATGTCGGGATATCTTGATACGAAATATACAGGATTAATTATGTCGCATAACTCTAGTATGGATGTATCTGCAGCCAAACTCTCTGCAAGCTTAACAAGATCATGAATCTTGTCAAACCTGCATAATTTTTCAATCTGCACCGCTTTCAGCGCCTTCTCCGCTGCCTGTTGCGAATAGAAGGCAGCCGCGTCCAGCATGTTTCCAGCAAAATTATATTCTGCTGTTTTCATATCCCCCTTTGCTTTCTCCAGCCATGCGAATGTTTCCTTTTTCATATTATCATCTTATTTTATTTTCGCTTCCAGCGCCGCGATGCGCGCCTGAAGAGCCGTGTTTTCTGTTTCGAGTGTCATTACCTTCACATTCAAATCAGTGTTCTTCCTGTTCATTTCCTGTATAGCCCCAGCCAAGACAGGAGTGATTCTCTCGTAAGATATGCCCTTGTAGCCGTTATTGTCAGTAGTGACAACCTCAGGTATTATCTTCTCAACGTCCTGAGCGATGAACCCGATTTGCGTGCCGTTAGTGAAATGCAAATCAGGGAACTCGCTCGTGCGCCAGTCAAAGTTCACGGGCTTGAGCTGTATAACTTTATCCAGCGAGCCGCTCAGCGCAGTGATGTTCTGCTTCCATCGTATATCAGAGCCAGCCCAGGCATTGTTGGTTGTCCATGATGTGCCGGAAACTGTCAAAGTGTATCCGGGGCTCGTCGTCCCGATGCCGGGGTTGACTTTTTCACTATCTCTCGTCCCTGCTGCCATTTGTCCCATTTTATCCCCTTGCCGGC
>JBBSYB010000024.1:0-29020 GCA_038045465.1 Candidatus Aenigmatarchaeota archaeon
TGCTTTCCCATACTGACCCGGAAATTTATAATATAATCCAGCGCGAAAAGCAGCGGCAGATGGACGGACTGGAACTTATACCATCTGAGAATCTTGTAAGCGAAGCTGTTCTCGAAGCGATGGGTTCTATTCTTACTAACAAGTATTCTGAGGGCTATCCTGGCAAGCGGTACTATGGCGGCAATACAATCGTCGATCAGGCGGAAACCTTAGCTATAGAACGTGCCAAGCAGCTTTTTGGATGCGAGCATGTCAATGTTCAGCCGCTATCGGGCTCTCCTGCTAATATGGCTGTTTTCTTCGCGTTGCTTAATCCAGGCGACACGTTCATGGGTTTGGATTTAAGCTGCGGCGGCCATCTGACTCATGGCTCACCAGTTAGTTTCTCCGGAAAATTGTTCAAATGCATTCCTTATTTCGTGGATAAAGAAACAGAACTGCTTGATTACGATGTCATCAGAAAAACTGCACTAAAAGAAAAACCAAAAATGATTTTATCTGGCCTTACAGCGTATCCGAGAAAGATAGACTTCAAAGCTTTCGGAGAGATTGCGGAAGAAGTCGAGGCATACCATTTTGCTGACATAGCTCATATAGCAGGCCTTGTTACTGCTGACATGCACCAAAGTCCTGTGCCTTATTGTGATGTTGTCACAACAACCACGCACAAAACCCTTCGCGGCCCGCGCGGCGCAATAATCATGTCTCGGATAGAGGACAGGTATCATGACAAATATCACACAGACGCAACAAAAAATCTTGCACAGCTTATTGATTTCAATGTATTTCCAGGAATTCAGGGCGGGCCGCACGACCACACAAACGCTGCCAAAGCTGTGGCATTCAAAGAGGCGTTGCAACCACAATTCAAAGAATACTCAAAACAGGTTGTAAAAAATGCTGCTGTCCTTGCTGATTCACTGATGAGTCATGGATTCAGGCTGGTGACAAACGGTACAGACAACCATCTAATGCTTGTTGATCTCACGGACAAAAACATATCAGGAAAGGAAGCTGAAATCGTTTTAGATGGGGTTGGCATAACAGTAAACAAGAACACTATACCTTACGACCCAAGAAAACCTTTCGATCCTTCAGGCATACGGTTGGGCACGCCACTCCTCACCACGCGCGGGATGAAGGAATCAGAAATGAAATCTGTTGGAGATTTCATAGCAAAAGCTATAGAACACCGGGAAGACAAGAAAATATTAGAAAGTATCCGCAGCGATGTGTTAGCGTTGTGCAAAAATTTTGTTTTCTACAAGTAATAATTCGTACAATCCGTTCAGTTCGGGGTTTGCACTAGAAGCTTAATAAACGCTATTTACAATAAACTAGAAAGGTATAATTTATGACAAAAAAAATTCTGGTAAAAAAACCCGTTGTCAAAGCAAAACCAAAGGCATGCAAAGACAAAGGATATGAGAAGCTTGATCCTGTTGGTTATTTTTTGATAAGAATAAACAACGGCAAGCTAGAAGTTGGTTTCTGCGGATACAAGGATGTCAATATCATAAAGAAAACGTGGATAGGCAGCAAGCCGCAGGATGTTTACAGACAGATAATAGAAGACATGCCAAAACTTGCCAAAGACCATTGTGCTTACCTTGGAAAAGAACTTACGCGTGCATGGATTTGCATGAAGATGGATGTAAAGTACATCCAGGACGGCAAAATGGACGGGACATTTCCTGAAGTGGACTGGCTAATAAGAAATGGAGGGGCACCGCAATGATTAATTTTTCAAAAGCTGTATGGGCTCTAACCTCTCTATTTCCTTGACGCTGTCAAAATGCCTATCAAATGAAACCAGTTGTTTGATTCCAAGAGATAACATTGTAGAAACAACCAAGGCATCATCAAAATCCAGTTTATATTTTTTCATAATCTCAAAAGTACGATACAAAGTCTTATACGTAGGAGAATGCACTTCTATGCCCCTCATGTTGTCTAAAAAAACTATGAAATTCTCCATGTCCTTCACGGATGCTTTATTTTCTAATTGGATAAGGCATGTATAAACAATGAAATCAGAAGTAATAGATTTTATGCTCTTCTTGTAAATCCTTAGAAAAAGCTGCTTGCATTCTTCGCTTCTTTTATCCTCCAGCTCGACTTCCAGAAAAATATTTGCATCTATAAAAAGCATTTTAATCAGCTTTCTTGATCCATATTTTTGTTGCCTCGTGCTGCATTTGCACAGAAGTAATTCTGCCTTTATATCCTGATAAACCGCCCTTTATTAAGTTAACCGGATCCTTGACGCTTTTTACAGGCTTATTATCACGCTCTCTCAGCCATTTAGAAAACGCTTCCTCGCCAGCCTTTCTCAATGAGCCCTTGCTATAACCAAATTCCTTCATGGCCGTTTCCCTAAATCTTTTCTCCAGTTCCCTGTCAATCTCCAATCGTAATGACATAGTAACATATGTACATATGTAAGTATTTAAATTTTGTTATATTGAACCCATAAAAGAATTTGGACATGATTTATGGGTTCGCATATAGTTTCCAAGAAAATAATATCTTGATTGTTTCCTTGGAGAACTATATATTGGATATGCATAAGACGGCAGGATGGATGGAACGTTTCCTGAAGTTGAATGGATTGTGAAGAAATAATATTGTGTTTTTTATTTGTCGTATTGATATAAAAATATACAAGGTTAATTCTAATTATGAAAAAGCTAATCGGCAAGGTCACACACTACTACAGCAATATAGAAGTAGCTGTTGTTGAGCTGGAAGATGAGTTGAAAGAAGGCGACCAGATTTTCATAGAGGGCGTGACGACAAATATCCAACAAACCGTGGACAGCATACAGCTGGAACACGAAAAAATAAAAGAAGCGCACGCCGGAGACTCAGTCGGCCTCAAGGTCGCAGGCCGCGTAAGACTCGGCGACAAGTGCTATCTCGTAGAGTAAGTGTTCAACCGTCAGGCTGCATCGCCAGGAAATAGAATGACCTACAGTATAGCTGTTCAATAAACAGAATATCAAGATTTTCTCTGTTTAATGTATCAAACGGATTGTAAAAAATTATACCCCTATTTCAATCTGTTTTTAAGCTTTGCTTCTAATTGAATTAGATAGCCCGGCTGGAAAAACTGGGGAGTAGCATAAAACGTTTACTTCTCGTATTTTCGTAGTCAGGATTTAAATGAAGACGAGCAAATCGTTTTCCCATTAACTGAGGTGTTAAAAATATGGCAACATTCAAGTTCGTAATAAGCGACGGTAAACGCAGCTGGCAGATAGAGAAAGACCAGAAAGATGCGCCGATCCTTGGCAAAAAGCTCGGCGAGAATCTTGACGGATCTTTTCTCGGCCTTGACGGCTATGAACTGCAGATTACCGGAGGCAGCGACAAAGACGGCTTCCCGATGCGAAAGGACATAGAAGGGCAGATGCGCAAACGATTCCTTATAACAAAGGGCATAGGATTCCACACAGACGTTGAAGGTCTCAGAAGGAGAAAAATGCTGCGCGGAAATCTTGTCGGAGACGACATTGCACAGATAAACTGCAAGGTAGTCAAGCAGGGAAGCAAACCGCTAGAGGAAATACTAGGAACTAAAGAGCCTAAAGCTAAAGCAGCTAAAGAAGAAGCAAAGGCAGAATAATTAAGGCAAAACACTGGTCCGCGTAAAGGATCCAGCAGTCTCAATTTAATAGAGGTGATTCATTTCAACCAAAAAGTGAAAACAAAAGAAAAAAATGCATTGATTCCTGAGGTTAACATTGGTCTCGTCGGACATGATTAAAGATTATCTTTATTCACCGCAAACGTCGACCACGGTAAAACCAGTTTAACTCAGAGCTTGACTGGAAAGTGGACAGATACACACAGCGAGGAAATAAAGAGAGGTATTACCATAAGGCTGGGCTATGCTGACGTGACATTCTATTATTGTGAAAAGTGCTCTTCCTACGCAAATACATTGAAGTGTCCTAGATGTTTTATCGATGCAGAACCCAAGCGCTCGGTATCGTTCATAGATGCACCGGGTCATGAAACTCTTATGGCTACAGTACTGTCCGGTGCGTCATTGATGGACGGGGCTCTCCTCTTGATATCAGCGGATGAAAAATGTCCGCAGCCGCAGACGGCAGAACATCTCAAAGCACTGGATGTTGTGGGAATAAAAAACATAATCATAGTGCAAAATAAAATCGATCTTGTTTCTGAACAACAAGCAATGGAACATTACAAACAGATAAAAGAATTTGTCAAGGGCACTGTTGCTGAAAATGCGCCGATAATACCTGTCAGCGCAATAAACAATGCAAATATTGATGTTCTTATAGAAACCATTGAAAAAAATATGCCAACTCCTGAAAGGGACACCACTAAAACACCAAAATTTTTTGTGGCGCGCTCCTTTGACGTAAACAAACCAGGAGCTGACATAAACGCGCTCAAGGGCAGCGTAATAGGTGGGTCGTTGACGCAGGGTGTGATAAAAATAAATGACGTCCTGGAGATACGCCCTGGCGCAAAGATAGGCGAAAAATGGATTCCACTCAAAAGTAAAGTCATTGAAATAATCGAGTCAGGTCAAAGACTGAAGGAAGCAAAGCCAGGCGGTCTGGCAGCCATACAACTTGACCTGGATCCTGCCTTATCAAGAGGGGATGGGCTTGTAGGCAGTGTAGTGGGATACCCGGAGAAAATACCGCCGGTTCTGGAAGAAATGAAACTAGATATAAAACTTTTTGAAAAGGTAATAGGCGTTACGGGTAATCAGAAAATAAGCACGGTGAAAACAGGCGACGTCATCATGCTCACGGCTGCCATTGCAAAGACCGTAGGTGTTGTCATTTCTGCAAATAAAAACGTGATTCATATAAAGCTCAAACTTCCAGTTTGCGCTGACAAGGGCGACAAAACAGCTCTTTCGATGCAGGTCGGCGGAAGATGGCATCTTGTCGGCTACGGAATCATAATTTGATTTTCGTGCAGGTTTTATTCAGGATTTAAATGATGATAAAACAAACTCTGCTTCTTCTTCGATTGTAGGCAATTTTGTTATTATTAGAGGCTCAAGACTCTTCCACGTGGTTTTCTTTTCCAAAATTTTTCTCCCGAACGTATCCAGTTTGAATGTTGAAACCTTTTTCTTAACCAGTTTCATGTTTATTATAGTTCCTAACTTTAACAGAAAATAAATATCGTGAACGTCTCTGGGCTTGTTCCTTCCATATACTGCAGATACTTTATTTGCTAACATTTCTTCGGGCGAAAGGATAACCATTTCGACTGGGGGGACATCGGGATATGGCGAATAAAGTGTTACATCCTTTACTTCTTTTGGTTTGTCAAAAAGAATTTCCAAAGAAATCATTATTTCGCGCTTGTGGGAAGAAAATGACAACGACATCTTGATGAAAAGCATGTTTTGTGTTCTTTTCTTTTTTAAAATAGTGCAATTTACTCCCAGAAGAGAAAATTCCTTTATCAAATAATCTGCAAGGTCGCCTGGCACTGGATATGCGTATGCATCTATGTCTTCTGAAAACCTGTCGCCCCTGAGGATTTTCCATATTGCAGTACCGCCTGAGAAAACCATTTTGGGCATTTTTCTGTAAAGCAGGTGAAGCAATACATCCTGCAAGTAATCTTTCCATATCTGGTCTATCAATCTCAATCTTCTCATATGCGCATATCTCTTTACCTCTTCTGCTGTGAGCATTTAATCATCTCCTTTATTTTATTCTTGATTTTTTCATTTCCCGTCAAGTTCGCATATCTTTTCAAGAGTGATGTATTAGAAATTTTTATCATATCAAAAATTTCTTCTTCTGGAATACTGCTTATAGAAACCGCGTCTATTATTATTTTCTCTTTATTTGCAACAGGTATTCTGAAATTTTCTTTCCATATAATATTCTCATAACCAAACATCATTTTAGGGTCAACAGCGTGAAATTTTATCACAGTCCCTAAAAAATCGACTTTTCTGGTGAATCGTTTTCTGGACGTTACAACCTCAACAGCGAACGGCACTTGTGTAGTAAGATTTCTTATGCTCATGGCTGTCCAGAGAGAAAGATAGCATGGTTTTGTCATATGCGCAGCGACAGCTACAGGGTCGTCCAGACACGTGTACTTGCCCCTTTCTATGCGCATTATCCTTCCCTGTTTGGCTAGAAGATGAAGCAGTTTTTTGGAATAGTTTTTTGGGATTCTTTCATTGTGCATATCTTCCAGTGTGAAAACAGGCTTTCTGAACACGCGCTCCAATACTTTCTTGTATTTTATCAAAGGCATATGTATAATTAGATAAAAAGTATTTAAATATGATAGTTACCAAAGAAGGTAACTAACATAGATAGACTTGTATTTTGTGTCCCATGCAGGTTGGCGGAAGATGGCATCTTGTCGGCTACGGAATCATTCTTTAAATAAATCCATAGTACAAATTCATTATGCCTCTTAAAGGACTTTTCAGCAAGGATTTTCTTGACGAATACAAGTCCGGAAAAAGAATCTTTTCTGACATTAATCTTCAATATGCTGAGATTTGCGACGTCGACCTAACGGACTTGGTTGTAAAAGATTCGAGGTTGTTTTTTGTAAACTTTCGTAACTGTAAGCTCGCTAACTCAAAGTTTTTAAATTGCGAGATTTTCTGGGGAGGATTCTACAACACGTTACTTGAGAATGCCGTTTTTGAAAAATCCAAAATAGATCTGACTTGGTTTGAGGATGCTAGGTTCAAGAATACAAAAATTCTGAATTCTAAAATATCATGGACAGCAATATTGAATTCAGTTATGGCAGAGCTTGATACATCAACATCCACGCTTTTCAAAGTCTTTACTGATCCTACTCAGGCAACTCCAGAAGATCTCGAAGAATTCATGCGCATGCTTGGGCCGGTACTTGATTCCCTTGACATTTCTATCAAGGCTAGAGTAAGAGAAGGCCTGATAAGCGATGTTGCGAGACATGGCGTAGAAGTAAGAGCAACCGGTTCTGATAATTCGCAATATAAAAAAAATGAAGTCAACTACAACAGAAGCCAAGCAGGTTATGGTCTGGCAATGTCAAACCTGTCGAGCACAATAATTTCGGCATATAACAACGAGCACCCATACAAACTAAAGAAAGACAAGTACCAGTAACTTATTCTTTAGCGTTCGACTGCAGTTTGGCCTCATCTGTCACAGAAGCGATTTGGCCGCTAAGATCTGTTTCATTGCCATAGGAAACCAGTATTTTGTCCAGATCTTTCATCAGATAACTGCCGGACTCGTTGTTTGGCTGGCCATTTACATACATCTTCAGTTTGCTGTTCCCGTTGTTGCAATATTTTACTTCGTCTATGATTAAACATTCGGGCGTCAGACCTATGTTCATGGTACCCAGCGTGTAACCAAGTGTCATGCCTGTCGCATGGGTATGAATAATATTTCCGTCACCGTCCTCAAAGTGCACCAGACTGCTTCTCAGCTGATACTTTGGCTGGGAAAAATTCACCATCTGGCCGTTTACATACATCTTGAAATCCTGATGGGTATGTGTCGAACCTACGGATCCTACATTAGCACCTGAATTAGCACCAGTGGTGTTAGAAGTTGATCCAAGCAAAAAATATCCTCCAGCAACTACGGCAACTATCAGAATTGCTACCAGGGCGTATCTTTTGGTCTTTTTCGTCTTGATTTTTTTGTTTATTTCGTGCTGTCTCTCTTCTTGACGCTGCTTCTTCGTCTCCTTCTTTTCATGCCTGCTCAGGCCGTGCTTGTCAGACTTGTGCTGGCTAAGCCCTTCCTCCGTATTAAATTCTTTTCCGCAGGTCTCGCACTTAGGCATGATAACGCCTCACAAATCTCCAGATTAATAACAAAAATACCGCTAAAACTATAAGACCTATTATGTTTACATACTGCACGTCAAAAAGCGCCCGCTGCCAGTCATAGAACAGCTGCTTGGTGCCTGTAAAATCCATAGTATTAACGGCGGCGGTTCCCTCGTAGAAGATAAATATCAATCCCATTGCTATCAGCAGCGCACCCGCTATCAGGTTTGTTGAATGAACCTTTCTGCCGGCAATGGAGATGTTTTTCCCTTTGATGATCCTGCTCTTGCCAAAATTATACTTGTCGTAAAAGAACGAGAGAATGAAGAGCGGCACGAAAATTCCCAGCGAATAGGAAAGCATGAGGAAAGCCGCATAAGCATAATTGCCAAGCACCGCAGCTATTGACAATATTCCAAATAATACCGGACCCAAGCATGCTGACCAGCCAACAGCAAAGGCAACGCCCATGGTAAATGTGCCGGCTTCGTCATGGGACTTTGCCCTTATCTTTAATACAGAAGAAAACCCTTTGCCGAAAATTTCCAATATGCCCATGAGCAAGAGGAAAAGCCCCCCTATTATAGGAAGAAAAGAATATTCATGGGGAAATGACGAAAGCGATGCGCCTATGGAAGATGCGATCATTCCGAGAGTAATGAAAATTACTGCAAATCCCAGAAAGAATATTCCTGTCATCTTTGTTATGGAACGTTTCTCCTTGAATGTATAGGCAAAAAAGGCTGGTATAGTGGGCAGTATGCAGGGTGAAAAAAGGCTCAATATGCCAGCGATAAATGCTATTATGAATGATATGTTGCGCAGGCTGAGCTGGGCCTGGTCCACTTCTGCTTTCTTGAGATTTTCAAGATTGGCGGGAAGTGCGGCGGAGACTACAAAGGAGAATACAAAAACAATGAGCATCGAATAAAAAATAATTTTAGTGTAATTTCTTGTCATATTCCCACTTTCCAAGAATTTTGACCCGGCATTGTCAGTGTAGTCTAGCCAGATGCAAAAGTTACTACGTTCCCAGTTTCAAGGTCTTTATAATTAGACTGCATTTGCGTGATGTTACGGAAAACATACCATCCATTCGAATCCTGGGTACCGACGCCTGGCCACACCTCCATCAAAATACTGTAGTATTTTGCTTCAGGCGACATTACAAACGTGGGCACGGATTTTATGCTGTACTTGCTTACCAGAGCTTTGCCTTCAACAGAACTGATGTCAAGCAAGGTTTCATTTACCAGAGCCGCGCCAAAGCTGCCGCCAACTATTTGTTTGTGCACCATCACGTCGTAGCATTCGCTGCAGGTTGAATCATTAAGATAAATTATATCGACAAGTCCCACTACCCTGTTCATTGCAAGATCGCGGTACGGAGGCTGCAAAAGGTGCAGTGCATAGTTGTTATTCTTTTCAGTTGCATTGAGCTGGGGCCATATACGGGTCATGGCCGGATATTCCAGTATGTTCTTGGAGACGATGACAGCAGGTATCTCACGCAAACCGTAGGTATTTGTGAGGGTTTTACCATCAGCAGAATTATATTCCACGGAAGTATCGCTTGATATAACAACGCCGGCGTTCTCAAATGTTTTTACAAGCGATTCCAGGTCTGTGCACAGTTTGCATGACGAGTCAACAACGCGTGTAAGTGTGACAAGCCCGACAACCGCACTATCCCTGACAGAATAGTATGGGGGCTGGGCTTCTATAACAACAGCACCGTTTTTGACAGAGCCGAGCTGTGACCAGAAGCCTGTCAAAGTAGCCGTTTTATTGATTTCTCCAGTTATCACCAATGCCGGAAGCTTGTTTATTCCGTATTTGCTTATCAGTGATTGAGCATCAGATGATGAAGAGTAGACAATACTCTCAGTCAGATTTACGCTCTGGGTCTTTATGTTCGCGATCGTGTTACTCATGCTGTAGCATTTGTCACAAACAGGTGCCTGTATCTCTGTTAGATCCAGTGCTGCATATACTATCGCAGGTTTTGTGGACCCTTTCTGAACATTCATGGAAATACTTGTAAGCGTAACAACGTTGACCAGAGCTATAACAATAAGAATAGCAAAAAGTGCTAACAAAATTGTGTCGCCTGATGATTTGTTACTCATTTATATCGCCGTTAACAGCCGCCTACCATTTGCGGCAGATTTTGAAGATTGCTTGGAACCTGTGTCGTGCCTGAAGCCGCAGGTGCTGATGTAGATGTTCTTGTAACAGAACCGCTGCTTATTGAGCTGCTAAGACTCACAAGCTGAAACGCCTGGACAGCTGATGCTATTACCAGCAAAACCAAAAGCACTATCAGCAGTTTTTCTTTTTTCATTTTTTAAACACCTCTATCATTATCAGATTCTTATTTTTGGTTATCTTTTAATATGCTACGTCAGCAGCCGCCTACCATCTGGGGCAGGCTGCCGATGTCTGCAGTGTTTCCTGAACTTATTTTTTTAAGCAAATCCCTGTCGTTCATCAGTGCCGGCGTTATCTCCATGCCATTCTCAATTGCAGCAGCAGCCTTTTCAACCATGTTTCTTGGATAGTAGAGCGACTTCCATTTTATTAGCTCCCACATAATATCCTCGTCAGTCATTGACGGATAATTCTGTATAAGGTATTTTGACAGCCCTCTGAAAGAATAGGCGTGCGAGCAGCCACAGGCATCCCTGCCCTGACTGTCGGTAACAGACGGCGCTGAACAGCAAAATTCACAGGAAATTTTCGTGGTTATGTTAATATATCTGCTTTTATCCCCGGCAGAAAGCGAAGTTGTCGGTATTGATCTGTCGAGGCTTGAAGTTACAGAAAGTCCGGAAACTGGGTCGTCAAAACTAACACCAAGAGCACTACCGTAGGGGTCAGCTGCGCCTGTCGGTATGATTATACTTATTGCGTCCTGAACCGGGTCGCCGGTAAGTTTTACGTTCTTTTTAGTTGAAGTATGCTGCCCGGTTCCGAGAGTGAAAAGCATGTAGCTGTTAAAAATTGTCATGACTACAAAAACTGCAAGAAGAATGTAAACGGTTTTTGATTTTATCGGCATGAAGTCACCAAACATTTACAAAGTCTGTAATGCTTTATAATGTATTGTCCTGTTTAAATACCCTTTCTTTTTAATGTTTACATTTTTTGTAAAACTATTTAAGCAAAGATAATTACTATTGGTAATATGGTAAAGGTTGACTGTATCCGCTTCAATGAAAAATCTGTTGCTGTTCTAAGCCCGCTGGAAAATGATGTTCTCAAAATACTTTGGAAAAAGGACAGTGGTATGAGGGTCAGGGATATTTATCACCTTCTCAAGAAAAAAAGAAAGGTTGCGCTGACAAGCATTGCTGTCATACTCGACCGCCTTCATGAAAAGAAAATAGTCGCCCGCAAAATAGAATTCGGCCTGGGTGGTGAGCATTATATTTATTGTTCGCGCTGCAGCAAATCCGACTTTGAGAATTCTGTTATTGAAAAAACAGTTGACAGACTCATAGACAAATTTGGTCCTGCAGCTGTCACATATTTTAATGAGCGTTTTTCCAAAAGGGGTAAAAAATAACTGCACATAGTTCTTTTCAGAAATGAAGGGTGTTTGAAATGGCAATAGGCTGTTTTGTGGGGTTCGTGGTGAATATAGACAAGGTGGCACTGGCCGTTATATCCCTGTCCCTTGCCGTCTTCTTTCTTTTGGCTGTAAAGAACTTCAAACTTTCAACAAAAACAAAGGTGGGATTAATATACGGCCACCTGATACTTTTGTTTTTCCCCTTCGTGCTTTTTACAACAGACTTTGCCTGCGGCGCCATGTGCATGTCGTGCCAAAACAACACAATGGCTCTAGTGAGCTATTCGCTGCCGACTGCGCTTGTGCTCGGCACTATTGCGGGCTTCGTTGTTATACCAGCCTTCTACACATTTTCAAGCAGACGTCATACACGAAACAAGGAAATAATGGCCTTTGTCAGAAAATATTCCTCTGTACTTAAGATAAGAATGCCGAAAATCTATATCGTGGACAAGGCAAAACCTATCGCCTTCTCATTCAAAAGTTTCCGTTCTGCTATATTTGTCTCGGTCGGCATGCTTGACATACTCAGCAAGAAAGAGATACAAGCAGTGCTGCTGCACGAGCTCGCTCACATAAAGCAAAGATCTTCGGTGCTAAAATTCTCTTCATTCCTGATGAACGTGCTTTCGCCGCTGTCTCTCTTGGCCCGGTTCCATCATGATACGAGCAAGGAAGAACGTGAAGCGGACAAGTTTGCAATAAGAGTACAGCGCACCTCAAAATACATTAATTCTGCAAAGAAAAAAATTTCTGAAGCAGATTAAAAGGCCAGTGACTAATTATTTTTATGAAGCGCTTCTGGGAAATCGACGCTGGGCGCGGGCTGGCAGTTATACTGATGGTCTTCTTCAACTATTCGTTCGCTTTGGATTATTTTCATATATACAAAATAACCGAGGGGTGGTTTTTCTGGTGGCTTTTCCCGCGACTTGTTGCAGGCACCTTTATTCTGCTGGCCGGGCTCTCCATAACACTCAGCTATTCCAGAAACAAAAAACCTAGCAAACATTTCTGGCGGGGGCTGAAAGTTTTTGGCTTTGGCATGATTATAACAATTGCGACATGGTTAGGCATGTCGAGCGGAACAATTTTATTCGGCATACTTCACCTGATAGGCATTTCGGTTATCCTGTCGCTGCTTTTCATAAAACTAAAACCAAAATATCTGGCTATCATCGGGCTGGTCATTCTGGGCTTGGGATTCTACCTTAACCAATTTTTCTTCGGATTTAGCTGGCTGTTGTGGCTCGGTCTTGTGCCAAGCGGCTTCTATACGCTCGACTACTTCCCGTTGCTGCCCTGGTTCGGCGTGTTTCTGATGGGGATGTCTATTGGAAAAAATAAATATAGAAACGGCAAAAGCAAAATAAAGACGCAACCTCGCGGCTCGCGCCTTTTTTGCACGCTTGGGAGACACTCGCTGCTTATTTACCTGACACATCAGCTTGTGTTGGTCGCCGCCCTTTACATATTAGGTTTGTTTTAATAAAAGATTCAACGAATTAGCAGTTTTTAAGTATATATTTTTAAAGAAACTGTATGGAAAGGGATTTGTTGCAAAAGAAATTCAGGTTATTTATTTTTCTGTCGGCATTTATTTTAATTCTGGAAGTCGTAGGTGGTATATTTTCAAATAGCCTGGCACTTCTTAGCGATGCGGGTCATGTCCTGGTTGACTTACTTGCGCTCCTATTTGCTTATTTTGCAATGCGTATTTCAAGAAAACAAGCGACCAAAAAATTCACTTACGGATATTACAGGACAGAAATATTTGCCGCCATAATAAACGGCATAGTACTGCTTTTTATTACTCTTTACATTTTCTACGAATCTTACCAGAGACTTCTTGCTCCCCAGGCAATAAAAGGATGGGAGATGCTAGTAATTTCTGTAATTGGACTTTTGGGAAACTTATATGTCGTAATGAAGATGCGGGGTCATGAAAAAGAAAACTTGAATGTGAGGGGCGCCTATCTCCATGTATTGACCGACCTTTTATCATCTGTCGGTGTTGTGGCAACGGGATTCATAATAATCTTTACAGGAAATTACATCTTTGACCCAATAATAAGCGTAATAATAGGCCTCATAATACTCATCAGTTCGCTTAATCTCATACGGGAATCAGTGAACATATTAATGGAAGCAGCGCCAGGACATATAGATATTGAACAACTCTCCAAGGATATGCTTAGCGTAAAAGGCGTTAAAGAAATACATGATTTACATGTCTGGAGCATATCATCTGACGTATATTCCCTAACTTCTCACGTCTTGATTGATGCGAAAAGCGTAAAAATGATGAACAATATAGTGAAAGAATTAAACGTAATGCTTGAATCTAAATATAAGATAATGCATTCGGCATTGCAGTCAGAATGTGATAATTGCGTGGATGGAAAGAAGAAAAGACATTAACAATAAAGCCCTAGACAACTTGACAAAATCTTATTTTTAATACGTTACTCCAGAAATAGATAGTTATGACAAACTATGATGTAATAATAATCGGCGGGGCAGCTGCAGGCCTAACTTCTGCCATATACACATGCAGAAAAAATCTCAAGACCCTCGTGATAACCGTAGATGTCGGCGGGCAGACACTCCTTACAAGTCACATAGAAAACTATCCTGGATACTTTAACGAAACTCCTGGCTATCCAAGCGGACCCAAGCTTATGCAAATATTCGAAGCGCAGGCAAAGCATTTCGGCGCAGAATTTGTATACGGCAAGGTAAATAAAATGGAAAAATCCGATCATGGTTTTCTTGTTCACCTTACGAACGGTGAAAAATATGAAAGCAGGTCAATTATTCTTGCCTACGGAAAGGTGCCGCGAAGCCTGGATATACCGGGCGAGGACAAATTTATAGGACGCGGCGTATCAACCTGCAGTACATGCGACGCTCCAATTTTTAAAAATAAAATAGCGGCAGTCATTGGCGGCGGAAATTCGGCCGTAGAGGCAGCAGAGCTGCTTGCAAGCTTTGCAACAAAAGTCTACCTTATTCACAGGCGCGACGCTTTCCGCGCTGATGAAATAACACTAAACAGGGTAAAGACAAACCCCAAGGTAGAATTTATTCTTAACGCCATACCAATAGAGATAAAGGGCGACAAATTCGTGAAATCCTTTGTGGTTGAAAACGTCAACACAAAAGAAAAGCGCGAGATAGAACTGAACGGCGTTTTTGTTGAGATCGGATACATAATAGATACGGAATTTGTAAAAGAGTTTGTGACGATCAATGAATCCAATGAAATAGTTGTCAACAACACAGGAGAGACAGATTATCCCGGCATATTTGCCGCAGGAGACCTGACAAATGTGCCATACAAGCAGACGATAATTTCTGCGGGCGAAGGCGCCAGAGCAGGTCTTAGCGCTTATAATTACATAATGAAAATTGAAGGCAAGACCGGCGCAAAGCTGGACTGGGGCTAAAAAATAAACTTGGATTTCAAAAACATCAGTATAGAACCTAGAATAACAATACCCCCAATTATCCAAAATATGATATAATAAGCTTGAAATTGTGGAAAAGGCACGCTTGCAATTACTATACCAGCATTAAATAAAACCAATTTGCCTGACATGCACCTTCTATTTTTCCAGTACATTATTACAGTCGGCACCAATAGCAAAACAGCAGCCGACCAAAAATAAACTGCGTACTGTGTAAGAAACAAAAGCGGCATGCCAACTACAGTTATTCCAATAAGAGATAACAAAGCTATGACACCTAAACAAAGATTATGGCAGACTTGCCATCCGCCTAAAAAGCTCAAGCTGCCGGAAATGCCGCTAAATAATCCCAGAAATCTTTTTTCTTTATCCTTATTATTTTTGCTTGGTGCTTTCTTTTTCATAAAAATATCAATGATTCTTTGCAAAATCCGTTATTGAATCTAGCTGCTTCATTAAGTCTGCTTCGTCCCCATACGAAATCAAAATATTGTCAAGGTCCTTGAATACATAATTTTCCCATTCGCTATTAGGTTTATCGTTTACATAGAATTTCAGAGTTTTCTTATCATCGTTGCAAAACTTCCGCCCGTCTGGTAACTTTATGCAATCTTTGTTGAAATCCATGCCGACGCTCTTGAAAAATATCCACAAAGGCACGCCAGTTGCATGCATATGAATTATGTCGCCTGTCTTTTCAGGTGAAGGTGCGCCTTTATCCAGATGTATGAAGCTACTTGTTATAGAACTATCCATTTTTGACATATCCATAGCTAGAGATTCTAACGCAGTGTCATCTAATACCTTGCCGTTTATGTAGATTTTCCGGTCTGCGTGTATGTGCTGGGAACCCAAGACGCCTATTTTCGGGTCAGGACCCATATTGCACTGAATCTGTCCTGAACCTATACACATCGCAACCGGCATGCCGCAAATATCGCACATACCATCCCCGTTCTGGTCCATCATCTGTTCTGCCATTTTTGTATCAAAAACTGTCAAGCTCATTCCTGACATCCTTTGCATAGGCTGCTGTTCTGTCTGCGGCGAATCCTGCATGAATAAAAGAGAAAGCGTTGAGGATATGGATGCTACTGAAACCACTCCAACAATGCCAATAAGGACAATCAAAACTACTATCTGCTTATCCAAAATTATCGCCTTTTCTGATACTGCTATGCTATGCTTTACATTATTTGTAACACTTAAATATATATAAGTTTTATATGATCGGATAAGGCACTTATAGCTGACATTGTTGTCATTGAATTTTTCAAAGGTCGACTGGGGCTAAACTACTTATTCTGACATTCCGGACTTTTCAGCGAATTTTGTAAGAGCCCGCGCATGAAACGCAGCAGAAGTACAGCCTTTTGCCGCTAAAATTTTTGCTATAAGCGCCCTTCCATATTTCGCATTTGCAGTGGGCACAAACTTTGATTTTTTCCTTGAGTGCAGATATTATCATTAACTCAAACTTCTTGTTCATCGTGCGGAAAAATTTTGAGCCTCGCTTCGTGAGCTTGTAGTACTTGAGTTTTTTTCTCCCAACGTTCTTGACGCGCACAGCCACATATCCCAAGGATTTCATGCTGCCGAGGACAGGATATATCTGGCTCGTGCTGGGCTTTTTTCCCATTATTTTTTCCAATCTTGTAATTAATTCGTATCCGTGTATTTCCCGTTTTGACAGTTCGGACAATATAAAATACTTTGACATGCTTGACTGGTTTTTCATGTATTAACTATAGAGATGATAAACTTAAATATATAACTATTATAGATATATCTAAATTAGATACAATATGCTAGAACTTGAGTAATTTAAGGCATGTTTTTATTTTTGAAATAGAAAAATCCTGTAGGATGATGAAAATGAAATACGGATATGGAAGGGGAGTTAAATTGGATTTCGTAGCTGCGGTGAACAAAACAAGAGAAGAGTTGCAAAAAGAGGGGTTTGGCGTCCTTACGGAAATAGACGTCAAAGCTACTCTTAAAAAGAAGCTGGATGTAGACTACGACGACTACATAATCCTTGGCTCATGCAACCCGCTATTTGCTTACAAGGCGCTGCTTGAGGAAAAGGAAATAGGACTCATGATGCCGTGCAACGTGATTGTTTACAGGGACAAAGGAAAGACGTTTGTTTCGGCTGTGCTGCCAACATCCGCAATGAGAATGATTAGCAATAACAATCTGAGAGAGATTGCTGCCGCGGTTGAGGAAAAATTAAAGAAAGTAATTGACAACGTGTAGCGGAGGTGAGAAACATGGCGAAGAAGCAAAAAAAGAAAAGCGGCTCCGGAGGATGCTGCGGGCGATGAAAATGAAAAACAAAATAATAGCAGCTGGAGTGGTGGTAGTAGCAATACTTTTTGCTTTGTCTCTTTTAGTGGATAAATTTTTCCTTTACCCGGCGCTTATTGCTGCCATGATACTCATGCACTTGGGAATGCATGGCATGCACGGAAAGCATAAAGAGAGTCGATAAGCATGAAAAGCCAAGAAAAAAATTATGCATGTGAAAAATGTGGCCTGAGGTACAAGGAAAAGGAGTGGTCTGAAAAGTGCTATGCATGGTGCAAGGGGCATCAAAGCTGTAATATTTTGATAATCAAGCATGCGGTGAAATAAATGAATTATGGAGCGATCAAGAATGAAAAATTGAATGCAATTGATGTTGAAGAGAGACTGAAAAGGGCTATGAACAATATATAGCATGTGACATAAATAATTGTACATATTATGATGTCACTGCTATATGCAGAAGACATTATTTTGTATAAAGACCAATGTCTTCTACTATAAGGTTATGAAAATGGCTGACAAAACAAAGAAATGCACGATTGAAATACACGGAATGCACTGTGCGTCATGTGCCAGTAACATCAAAAGAAGAATTAAGAAAGAAAACGGTATAATAGATGCAAATGTAAGCTATGCTGCGAGCAAGGCATCCGTCGAGTTTAACCCAGAAAAGACAAACGAACAAAATCTGGCTAAAATTATCAATAAGATGGGTTACAAGGCCTCTTTCAATGCTCCAGAATCCGAAGGGTTTGCAACCGACCCTGTATGCGGCATGCGAATAAGTAAAACAAGCTCGATAAAAAAACAGTTCGACGGGAGAATCCACTATTTTTGCAGCGAGGAATGCGTAAGAAAGTTCGAATCGCCTGAAGAAGAGCTCAGGGGCATGAAAAGAAGGGTTACAATAGCTTTGTCCGGCGTCCTTATTCTTGCATTATTGCGCGTTATTGCGATGTTTACGCTTGCAGCAGGCGTCACCCTGATAACATGGGCGCCGATACCTTCGCTTCCTTGGTTTACCTGGGGATATTGGCTTTTCATACTTACCACTCCGGTACAGTTCATAGGGGGCTGGACGTTTTACAAGGGGGCGTATAATGCGCTTAAGAACAGGGTCCTGAACATGGACTTTCTTATCGCGATGGGCACCCTGACTGCATGGGTATTCAGCTCGTTCGTGCTTTTCTTCCCGGGCGTCCTGCCTGTAAGAGAAAGGGATGTCTACTTTGAGGTTTCTGCTGTAATAATCGCCTTTGTGCTTCTTGGCAAATTCATGGAAGACTACATAAAAAAGCGCACATCTGCAGCAGTAAGAAAGCTTCTTGACCTTCGCCCCAAAACAGCGCATGTGATGCGCGACGGGAAAGAGGTTGAGATACTCGCAGAGGAAATCATGGCAGGCGAAATTGTCGTTGTCCGTCCCGGAGAGAAGATACCCGTTGACGGTTTAGTGATAGAAGGTGAAAGCAGCGTTGACGAATCCATGATAACAGGAGAAAGCATTCCTGTCTCAAAGAAAAAAGGCGATGAGGTAATCGGCGCGACAATGAACAAGCATGGCATGATAAAATTCAAGGCAACAAAGGTCGGCTCTGAAACCACGCTCATGCAGATAGTGAAAATGGTTGAAGAGGCGCAGGCTTCAAGCGCACCCATACAGAGGATTGCAGACAGAGTAAGCTCCTATTTTGTCCCTGCAGTAATTGCGATCGCCCTGCTTTCTTTCGCGGGATGGTGGCTCATCGGCGGAAACTTCACAATGGCAATTCTGGTTTTTGTGGCTGTTCTTATAATATCATGCCCGTGCGCGCTCGGAATTGCAACCCCTGCTGCCCTCATGGTGGGGGTCGGCAAAGGAGCGGAGGCAGGCATACTGATACGCGGCGGGGAATATTTGGAGCGCGCACACAAACTGCAGATTGTTGTTTTCGACAAGACAGGAACCCTTACAAAAGGGGAGCCCGAGGTCACGGACGTTGTTCCAGCAGGCAAATACAGCGAAGAGGATATCATAAGTATTGCTGCTGCCGCTGAATCGGGTTCCGAGCACCCTCTTGCTGACGCAATAATTCGCGAGGCAAAAAGAAGGCGGATTGCAATCCAGGAAGTTTCATCCTTTGAAGCGGTAAGTGGAAAGGGCATAAAGGCAATGCTTGGAAAAAAAGCTATTGCTGTCGGAAACAGGAAGATGATGTCCGACCATATGGTGAAGATATCAAGTGATATTGAGGATAAAATAAAGTTTCTTGAGCATGAGGGAAAAACTGTTGCGATCGTTTCAGCGGACTCGGTTCTTGTCGGGCTGATTGCAATAGCCGATTCTCTCAAGGAGCATTCTGCCGAGGCAGTAAAAGAGCTTGGCGTCATTGGAATAGAATCTGTGATGCTTACGGGAGATAACGAGCGAACCGCAAACGCGATTGCCTCACAGGTTGGCATAAAGCGGGTGATAGCAAACGTTCTTCCGCATGAGAAGCTTGACGTCATAAAGAAGCTGCAGGCAGAGGGCAAGGTTGTCGCAATGGTCGGCGACGGCATAAACGACGCTCCTGCGCTCGCGCAAGCGGACATCGGGATAGCTATCGGCTCCGGGACAGACGTTGCAAAGGAAACCGGCGGGATAATTTTGATAAAGGACGATTTGAGGGATGTCATCAAGGGAATAAAGCTTAGCAGGATGACCATGAAGAAAATAAAGCAGAATTTATTCTGGGCGCTTGCCTATAATATCGCGGCAATACCGCTGGCTGCATTCGGGTACCTTAATCCCATAATCGCGGCTGCTGCAATGGCCCTAAGCTCACTTACTGTGGTTATGAACTCCGCACTCCTGAAGAGATATAGGATGGTTAGCAATGATGAAAAATAAGTTCGTATTTCATGGGGTAATAGCAAGCCTGGCACTGTCTGCCATTTATTTATTCATAGTCAGCCTTTCCCAGGGATTTTCACACGCAGTCGAAGAATTTATCTCAATATGGTATCTCATGGTGCCTTTGATCGTTGGTTTTGGCGTGCAGGTGGGGCTTTTTTCCTATACACACCACAGCATTAAGTCTTTGTCGTCGAAAGGCGTTGCTGCAAGCGGAGGCGTCTCGACCGTTTCCATGATTGCCTGCTGCGCGCATCATATAACTGACGTGCTACCAATAATTGGCTTTACAGCGCTTGCATTGGTCCTTACACAATACCAAAATTTCTTTGTCATTCTGGGGATACTTTCTAACCTGATCGGCATATTTTTTATCCTTGGCATAATCCAGAGCAGGAAACTTTACAGCAAAAAATCATCTTTCAGCGGGCTGTTTGCATACAACATGAAAAAGATCAGGAATGCTATGATCGTGATTTCCATTCCGATACTAATCATTTCATTCCTGTTCATGACTATGCCAGTAACACAGGTGCCGCAAAATAGCAGCCAGCTTGCTTTGCCCGAGAAGACAAACAGCGGCAACGGGCTAACAATTATTGCAAAGCCACTAAACTTTACTTTAAACGAGCCCGTAAAATTCGATATAAAATTCGACACGCACCAGGGCTCACTGGATTTTGATGTAACAAAAGTTTCAGTGCTTGAGGACGGGAACGGAAACATCTACAACGCTATTTCATGGGACGGCGGCGCGGCAGGCGGGCATCACATGGAAGGCGTACTGACTTTTCCGAAAGTATCCGGCAGTTCTCAAAGCATGAAGCTTATAATCAAGGACGTGTACAATGTGCCTGAAAGAACGTTCGTTTGGGACTTGAAGTGATTATCAATGAACATTACTACAAAGCAAATAGGCTTGATGGTGATAATCCTTGCGCTAACCCTGTTTTTTGTTCTTGTTCCTCTTTCATTCAAAATAGCTGAAACAAGCATGTCCGCGTGTGTGCATGCAGCAAATGAAGCATGCTCAATAACAGGCCACATACCGGTTGAGTCTTACATCGGCTTTGCATTGATAATAGCACTTGCGGGGTTCGGGGCATTCTTCATGTTCAAGGTCCAGAAATCCGAAAAATTAAGCAAAGAAGTGCTGCAGAAGATAAAAGAAAATGAAAAAAATCTGGAAGGCGACGAAAAGATGATTTATCAGATTATTGCTGACAGCAATGGCGCTTTGTTTCAGAGCGAGATTGTTGAAAAGAGCGGCTTCGGCAAAGTAAAAGTAACAAGAATATTGGACAAGATTGAAGCCAAGGGCTTAATAGAACGCAGAAGGCGCGGCATGACAAACATGATACTATTGAAAGACCTGAAAAAATAGCAGACAGCTAAAAATAATCGTATTATTGACCTAATTGTAACTAGTTGCTAATTCTGTTCAACAATCGTAATTGAAACTAGTTTCGTAACACACCACTATATGCTGTTTCATTCTATAATTCATTGGTGATGTGATGAAAAGAGACACAGCATTGATGATGGTCGTTGTCATCGCGGTGCTCGCTGTTGCCTTTCAAACGTTTCAGCTCGTTGGCTTGACAAACACGGTCAAAACAACAGGCTTGGCAACGGCTCAAGCATCTCAGGGCAGCAGCCAGTCTGAGTATGATCAGATGATGCAGCAGATGCACCCTGATCAGGTACAGCAACCTGCAAGCACTAGGCAAAGCACTGGACAAATAGGCGGCTGCTGAATTTATGTGAGGTGAAAGCAATGGCAAAAAAACCTGCAAGTAGAAAACAAAAAAAGAAAGGTTGCGGCGGATGCTGCTGAGGCGATAAGATGGTTTCGGAATCGAATAAGAATGTTGCCATAACGCTGATGATAGTGGTATTGATCGCTCTCATAGGAATTAACCAATACCTTATATCATCTTCAAGTTCTTCTGTAACTGCCGCCGTTGTAAAGGCACAATCGTCAGCACAACAGTCAAGCAGCTCCGACTATGGAGTGCCTCTGGATAATAATGGTTATCAGATGCTTCTGGGTTATAGAAATTCAATAAGCTTGTCGGCAGATCAGAACGCAGAGTACAATAAACTAATCGGTTATGGCCCGAATGGAAAGCCGTACATTGACCATCCGTGCTGCGGGGCTGCCATATCACAATGTGCGCCATGCGGCCACGGTGCAGCTATACAAGGCCTAATCAAACTGCTTCTGAAGAATGGCTATGCGGAGCAGCAGATTCTTGGCGAGGCGCTTAAATGGAACAAGATGTTCTTTCCGGAGTACTACCAAAACGGGGGGCAGCAGAGCAGTGGAGTAGGCGGATGCTAGAACGTGCATGATGGCAGCTTCTATACTCTTAGACAATCAAGAGTGATGAACAATGAGTAGAAAAAGAAATATCATATATCTGGCAGCGATATTGATAGCACTCATAGGAAGTTTTTTCGCATACCCCATAATATCGGCAGATGCAAGCAAGGTTTCCAAAACTATTACAGGAAACGTTATTGCAGAATCCGCTCCGGCGGAAGACATTTATAAAATGTTCCTCTGCCCATGCTGCGGCCAGGTTCTCGACAAGAAAAATATTTGCTGTGAAATGGCGGGGGAGATGATATCGTACATTGATTCGCAATTAGGTGCAGGCCTATCAAAGAATGAGGTTGTAATGAAAGCGGCAGAGAAATATGGAATAAATTCTGTTGTAGAACCGAAAAGGGAAGCAGTAAAGGCAGAGCTTGCAAAACGGAACCCAGATTCTTTCCCCAAGGATAAGTTGTCCTTTAGTCAAGCAATAGGGCAAAAAGCGCCTGACTTCACGCTGCAAAGCATTGAAGGCATGAATGTAAAGCTCAACGACTACAAAGGAAAGATTGTTGTCCTCTTCTTCAACGAGGGCAGCATGTGCTATCCGGCATGCTGGGACCAGATGGCTGCGCTTGGAAATGATGCGAGATTTGACACGGACGATGTTATAACATTTTCTATTTTAGCGGATCAGAAGAGTGAGTGGGAAAAAATAGTCAATCAGGTGCCAAAACTTTCGAAAGCAAAAATTCTGTTTGATACCACAAGAGCCGTCTCTTCGGCATATGATGTATTATCTCTCAAGTCTTCCATGCACCCGGGCAATTACCCTGGACATACATACTTTATCATCGACAAGGATGGGATCGTACGTTATACGCTGGACGACCCTGCTATGGCGATACGCAATGACAAGCTTGCCGCCGAGCTGGAGAAACTTGGGTAGTGCACATGGAAATCTTGATCACCGCTTCGCTTTTGGCCGCTTTTATTGCGGGTATGGCAGCGTTGTTTGCTCCATGCTGCATAACAGTGCTTTTGCCGGCGTATCTTGGTTCCATATTCAGACAGAAGCGCACCATATTCCTGATGACATTCATCTTCTTCCTTGGATTGCTCCTGGTATTTTTGCCCCTTGGTCTTGGAATCGCTGGCATTGGCCAGATATTCAGCCAGTACCATGATGCCATCTTTATCATAGGCGGCATCTTCCTTTTGTCCCTCGGGGCATTTATCCTGCTAGGCCGCCATTTCTCCCTGCCGTTCGCTCCGCGGCCCAAAGTGCGCGTGCAAAGCGCCGGCTCGGTTTTCATACTGGGTGTCTTCTCCGCATTTGCAACGCTTTGCTGCGCGCCTGTATTAGCAGGGGTTCTTGCCCTGTCCATACTTCCAGGCTCGATATTCTGGGGAGGAATCTATACACTTGCCTATGTGCTTGGCATGGTCATTCCGCTTTTCTTCATCGCATACTTCCTTGACAAGGCGGACTTCACAAAGAAGTTCTGGGCATTCAAAAAACCGATTTCTTACAAGCTTGCTGGAAAAAAGATAGAGCTCAGGGTGGCAGACATAATCTCCGGCGCAACGTTTGTGTTCATGGGCGTCTTAATACTTTACCTTGCACAGACAAGCCAGATCGCTACACACTCGTCGTATCAGACGATGGTCAACATATACATGTCCAACCTGACTGACGGGATAAACGCATATGCAGGCTGGATTCCTTGGCAGGCGTGGGTCGCACTAATTGCCGCTGTGTTTGGGTTTATAATCTGGAGGGCAATCTATGTACAGAAGACAAGCAAAGAGTAATTATGCAAAAAAGGGGGAAAATGTATATGAAAGACAAAAATAAGAGTGACAAAACAATCGTGATTTAATGAAGAAAAGAAGCAAAGCCAAGGCTGTTCACAAATTTTCCGGTAAGATGAAGGCGCAAGGTGAAGAAACATGCGAAAATCAATTGCCAAAGGTGTAGCAAGATGATATGCTGCATCGGTCTGTTTATAGGTTTTGCAGCAGGAGCGGCTATGGGCGGACTCTGGATATTTATCATGCCGGTAATAGGGTTCGTTTTGGGCCTTATTGCAGACACGAAACTCATGAAACATTGCTGTAAAGAAAAAGAGGTGAAAAAATGCAAGAAAAATTAAATGCAAAAAATCTTGGTCTGGCAGGAGGGATTTTATGGGGACTGGTGATTTTCGTCCTCACATTAATATCTGTACCAACAGGCTACGCAACCCAATATCTGAATGTACTATCCAGCATATACATAGGCTATTCAGTAAGCCTTGTCGGCAGCGTTATAGGCATGATACACGGATTCATTTGTGGATTCGTCGGCTTGTACCTGCTTGCCTGGCTTTACAATTGGCTTGGAAGAAAGAGGTGATTTGGTGTTGTCTTTATTCAAGAAGAAATGCGAGTTTTGCAGAGTAAAATTAGATGTTGCAATCAAAAGAAGCGTGAAAGTTCCCGGCTACATAGGAACGTTTGAAAAAACATTTTGCTGTGAAGAACACGCAGAAATGTACGAGCAGGAACTGGGAAACAAGGCAGCAAATAAAAGCTGCAGGTGCTGCTAAGTGTTTTTATGAAAATCTGTAAGAAGTATCAGTGAGAAAGGGAGGTGAAAAAATGGGATGGCTTGATGGGAAAACAAGCTGCCATAAATGTGGCAGGGAAATAGAGAAGAGATCCGCTGAAAAGAGGTTTGGCAAATTTTTCTGTAATAAGGAAGAGGCAGAAGAATTTGTAAAACAAATAGAAAAGCAAAGAGCAGAGACGCCAAAACAGAGAAGCAGTGGTGGTTGTTGTTAAAAATAGAGGCTAAGATAATGCTGAAAGGAAAAGTAATAGTGCTTGGGGTATGCGGAGGGGTTGCCGCCTACTGGTCAGTAGAGATCGTCGGTCAGCTGAAAAATATGAATGCAGACGTCCATGTTATCATGACTGAAAACGCAACCAAGTTTGTCACTCCGCTAACTTTTCAAACAATCTCTCAAAATACAGTTACAGTGAATATGTTTGTCAAACACAACTCACAAGAATGTATACATATTTCACTGGCAAAACGGGCTGATTTTTTGCTCGTTGCCCCGGCTACAGCAAACATAATCGGCAAGGTATCGAATGGCATTGCAGATGATGCTCTGTCAACAACGATTATGGCTACTGCCGCCCCAGTCATATTTTGCCCAGCAATGAATGATAAAATGTGGGCTAATAAAATTGTGCAAGAAAATGTAAATAAACTTAAAGAGCATGGGTATCATTTTGTTGCCCCGGAATATGGTAAAATGGCTTGCGGCGATAAAGGGGTAGGGAGATTAGCAAAGATAGAATCAATTGTTGATAAATTGATTGAGATTGACAAAGGGTGATTAGGATTAGAAACGAAGAAGCAGTAATTGTCACTAAAGACGGAAAATATTATCTCTATAATTATGAGAGTGAGATAGAATTAGAGAGAATGGTAATTGAGCATTCTTCTGAAATTTTCGGTAAAAATACTCATTATTTTAACATCAAAAAGAAAATTAGCAGTAAAGCAGGTTTTGGAACGGTTCCTGATGGTTATGTTATAGATTTTGAAGAAAAGAAATTGTATATTGTTGAAGTTGAATTAATCAGGCATGACATGCGTCGTCATATAAGAAATCAGATCGTAGATTTTATTCAAGCGTTGGATAATGAAAAGACACACGGTGAACTTATTGAAATATTCCGAGAAGAGTTGCCGTCATTAAAGAATATGGGAAGAAAAAATCTAGAATTCATTGTAGCTAACAGAAGCATCATCATTTTGATTGATGACATTGGAGATCCTATGAAAGAAATTAACCCATTGTTAGAAACGATTAATTTCTTATCTAAATTTGCAGAAGTGAAAGCAATTCCATTCCAGACTTATGTCAAAGGCAGTTATTCCAAAGATCACGTTCACTCATTTAAGTCGTTCACGAAGGAGGAGCTTGAAAAGGAATCCAAGAAATGGACTTTTAAATGGACAACAGTTGATCCAGAAAAACATTTTAATAAATTAAATGACGAATCAAAGGAGATTTTCAAGGAACTTAGCAAGAAGATATGCTGCATTGCGCCCGATATTAAAGAAGTTCATAGGAAAAACTGGACAACCTATCAAATATCAAAGCTTGGAAATTTCTGCACTGTTAAATTTCCAAAAGGGTGCCTTGAAATTCACATGAAAGTTAACAAGGAAGCATTTGTAGATAATAGAAAATTAACGAAGGATATAAAAAGAACTCCTGCATGGACATTTGACAAGGTATTTACAATAAATTCCAGGGATGATATGGAATACGCATTGCATCTGATTAAGCAGGCGTATGAGTGTATTTGCAGGAAATGAAAAATATAATGGTGATATTATGAACAAATCTGACCTGAAAGCATTGGCAGCGATAATTGTGATTGCTTTAGCCTTCATAGCTATGACGCTTGTCATGCACCCATGAGTTGTTTTTATGGGATTTTTTGAAGACTACTTTATCCGACCAACGCTTGAGCATACGGGCTACAATCCTGTAAACACCATAACTTACGCGGTTGTGCTCATTATCGCACTTTTCCTCGTATACAAAGTTCTTGTGAAAATAAAAATAAAGCTTGATAAAAGGCTTTGGATTGATCTGCTGCCATTTGTAGTTCTTGGCGGCGTGCTAAGGGCTCTTCAGGATATAAATTTCTTCAATTTTCTTGGAGTGTATCATGCTTTATTTGTCACGCCAATGATATACATAATAATCTTTTCCATGGCATTTGCAGGCATACTCGTTTCCAAATATTTTTGGAAAGATTTCATCAGGTATTTCGGTCTTGTGCTGGCAATCATCTCATTAGTACTCGTTTTGGTTAATGCAAAAAATCCTGTAGCGCTTGCCATGATACTATCGGTTGCTGCAGCAAGCTTTGTGATTTTATACGGCATCCTAAAATACTCTAAGATTAACATTTTTCAAAAATGGGGTTCTTTTAATTCGCAAATTATAGCCGCGCATCTATTGGATGCAAGTACCGCAGTTGTAGCGGTTTCTGTAATAGGCGGTTACTGGGAATCGTCCATCTTTACGTCATTTCTTTTCTCGCGAATGCCTGGATGGTTTTTCATTCCCATAAAAGCTGCTGTTATTCTTCTCGTACTACATTTTGTGGAAAAGGAAAACAACAATGAAACAAAATGGCTCATAAAATTTGCAATATTGGTACTGGGTCTTGGGCCCGGCCTGCATAATTTATTTTCCGTTTTTATGGGAAGTAATCTAACGTAAATAGAGTCATAGACAGCTATTACATATTTATGGGCAGAGAAAGGCTATTTAAAAATAAGAAAAAGAGGTAATTATAATGAAAATCATCATATCAGTAAGATACACGGGCATAGCCCTGATAGTACTCTCTATACTTATGTTCTTTGTAATGTTATCTTCAACACAGTCCATCCAAAAATTAAACCAATACATTCACCAGGACTGCACGCTTCCGGCGGAGATATGCCCGTTCAAAAATGACATACCATGGGAATCTTCTGTTGGATTTTCAATAGATGCAATAATATTCATACTGGGCGTTCTTTTGCTGATGAGTAAAAAACTTCCTGAGCAATCAGTCAAGCGCACAAAAAGACAGCCAATAACAGTAAAATCTCTGGAACCGGCAGAGAAGAAGATATATGACATCGTAGTTGATTCTGATGCTATCTTTCAAAGCGAGCTTGTAGAGAAAGCTGGCATGTCAAAGGTAAAAATAACGCGTATTCTTGACAAGCTGGAAGCCCGCGGCCTTGTCGAACGAAAAAGGCGCGGCATGACCAATGTTGTCATTGCAAAAAATAAGTAGGTAAGCGGTTATCTAACTAACAGACTGTGTTCTTTTATTTCTTACTTGCTTGAAACTAGTTTCACCTTAGGTCTTAATAGCTGTTTCATTTAATCTGAAAGTATGAAGAAGAATAAAACCAATACAAATAAAATCCTTCCGATCCTGATAGCTGTGCTTGTGGTTGTTGTCGTGATAAATCAGTATGTACTCATGACGGCGGTAACAGGAAATGCAACGCAAAAAACAACAAATCAGTATGGCGTGCCTCTTACGCAAGCAGGCTACGATCAACTCCTTGGCTACGACAAGTCAATAAGCCTTGATAGCACACAGATGAAAAGCTATGTCGGGCTTGACGTTGAGATGCCGTGTTGCGGCTTCAAGACGCTGCAGGCTACAGGCAACTGCGGGTGCGGTCATCATGTAGCGTTGTCAGGTCTTGCCAAATTGCTGATAAGCAAAGGTTATTCGCGGGATCAGGTACAGAATGAAATAAACTCATGGAAGGATGTATTCTTCGGAAACAATGCGATAAATATGGGTGGATGTTAGGAGGAATTAACATGAAAGAAAATAAAAAAACAAGCTGCTGTGGGCGGTAATATGAAGAAAAAAACAAAAGCAAGGAACGAAACAATATTGATGGTAGCTGTAGTTGCCCTGGTTGCGATCGTGGCGCTGCAGACAATCCAGATATTTTCAATGGGCAAGTCTTCAAAAACCACATACAGCAGCACAGGCATGGCTGCTAGTCCACAGGGATTTAGCAGCACGGAAGAAATGATGGCTGCGCATCATGGCACTGGTGCAG
>JBBSYB010000024.1:29120-44200 GCA_038045465.1 Candidatus Aenigmatarchaeota archaeon
AGAAATGATGGCTGCGCATCATGGCACTGGTGCAGCAACACAGCAAAGCACAGCCACGACAATTGATGCGCAGGGATTTAGCAGCACGGAAGAAATGATGGCTGCGCATCATGGCACTGGTGCAGCAACACAGCAAAGCACAGCCTCATCGATGCAATCGCATCATGGTAGCGGCGAAATGGTCGGCGGTTGCTGAGGTTAAAAAGTTTCGCATCATAACCAGATATACAGACAGGGGTGGTACAAATCGTAAAAACTATGTACATAATCGTCGCCGTGGTGATAGTAGCTTTGATTGCAGGGTTCTTTGTTCTGAACTCAGGCAAAACAGGCTATGTTGTCAAGCAGACTGGTGACAATATCAGAGGATCAGTAAACGCAAAGGTCACTATAATAGAGTACAGCGACTTCCAGTGTCCTTTCTGCGGAAAAGCAGAGCCAACAATAAAGCAGGTACTTGCTGCATACCCAGATGACGTAAAGTTTGTATACAGACATTTCCCGCTCCCTAGTCATAGCGAAGCTGTTAAAGCTGCAGAGGCAAGCGAATGCGCAGCCCAGCAGGGAATGTTCTGGGAATATCATGACAAGCTTTTTGAAAACCAGAAATCCCTCTATGTGCCAATGCTGAAGGACTATGCAAAGCAGATGGGATTCAACACAACAGACTTCAACGCATGCCTTGACAGCGGTGCAATGTACAGCAAGGTCCAAGCAAACTTGAAAGAAGGTCAAGCTGCCGGAGTAACAGGTACGCCGGCGTTCTTTGTCAATGGCAAACTAATAAGCGGAGCGCAGCCATTTTCGGTGTTTGACAGTGCCATCAAAACAGAGTTGGCCAAGTGAACTGCACCACTATTTTTAATATTTCGGTGCTTTTCTCTTTAATCTAATACAAAGGTGTCGTAATGAATACGGACAAGATAAGAAAAGATTTTCCTATTCTAGAAAAGAACATAGTTTATCTTGACAGCGCCTGCATGTCGCTCAAGCCGCGCCCTGTTGTAGAGGCTATGAATGATTATTACTATAACTACCCGTCCTGCGGCGAACGCAGTTCTCACCGCCTGGGAAAAAAGGTCACGGAGGAATACGAGAATGCCAGGAAAAAGGTGGCGAGATTCGTAGGAGCAAAGCAAGAGGAAATAATATTTACCAGAAACACCACGGAAAGCATCAATCTCGTTGCAAATTCTCTCAAGCTTAAGGCAACAGACACGGTAATAACGAGCGACAAGGAACACAATTCTAATTTTCTGCCGTGGCTGAAATATCACCACATAATAGTTCCCACGCGCAATGGCAGGTTTGACATGGCTGCTTTCAGAAATACAATGAACAAAAACGTAAAGATCGTTTCAGTGGTGCACACATCTAATATTGACGGCGAAACATTTCCTGTTAAAGAAATAGGCGAGACTGCTCATGACCAGGGCGCTATTTTTATGATAGACGGCGCGCAAAGCGTTCCCCATAAGGAAATAGACGTAAAAAAAATCGGCTGCGACGTCCTGGCGTTTTCAGGCCACAAGATGCTCGGGCCCAGCATCGGCTGCTTGTATGTAAGAAAGGAAATAGCAGAAAACATGGAACCATTCATGGTGGGCGGCGGGACTGTGCAGGATGTTGTAAACGGAAAGCCTCTGTTCCTGAAACCGCCCGAGGTCTTCGAGGCAGGACTGCAGAACTATGCAGGCGCCATCGGTCTGGGAGCTGCCATAGGCTATCTTGAATCAATTGGCTTGAAAAATATAGAGAAACATGAGACTGCTATAAACAAAATTATTACAGAAGGTCTTAGCAGCATAAAGAACGTAACAATAATCGGCGGCTCGCCAGAAGAACGCGGCGGTATTGTCTCCTTCAACATCGGCGGCATAGATTCAAAGGAATTGGCGATAATGCTTGACTCTTATAACATCATGGTACGCGGCGGGTTCCACTGCTGCCATAACTGGTTCCATGAGAAAAAAATAAACGGCTCTGTCCGCGCGTCGCTTTACCTTTACAACAACGAGGTTGATGCGGAGAAGTTCGTGGCCGCGACAAAAAAAGTGGCGGCTATTGGAAAGTGATGATATGGTTTTTTGCATAATTGGTCTTGTGATTTTCGGGATTCTTGGTTTGTTCTCGGCAAAATATAGGAGATATTTTCGCGAGTCACTGCATTGCATGCGCCGGCAGCTCATGCTCAAGGCGTGCGACACGCAGTTTGACCAGGAGATGAAGTCAAAAATCTCTGCAAAAATAAGCAAGAAGAGCCCCTCAATGGCGCGTTTTGTTTTCAGGCGCTTTGCTATGCTCACATGGATTCTTCTGATAATAATGCTCGTCAGCGCAGCCTTCATTGCCTATGGCTTCTACGGATTCGTGGTCTACGGAAACTGCAACGGCCCGAACTCCAATGACTTCTGCATTTACAATGCGCTGCTTTCCGGATCAGTGGAGGACAAAACGGCTGCCATAAAGCCACTTGGGCCTGATGACAGTCCAACCATAGGCAGCTTGGACGCGCCTGTCAAGGTTGTAGAGGTCGGGTGCTTCAGCTGTCCTTTCACAAAAAAAGCAGAGGTATTCAGGCAGCAAATACTTGACAAGTACGGCGAAAATGTAAGCTTTACGTTCCGCATCATGCCGTTGCCTTATCATAATTTCAGTTCGGAAACAGCCGAGGCAGCTTATTGCGCGCTTGACCAAAACCGCTATTGGGAATACCATGACAAGTTGTTTGAATACCAGAGCAACATGAGCATCCAGAAACTTCATGACATAGCTGCCGAACTGGGAATGGACACGACACAATTTGACAATTGCCTCAATGGCAAGTACGCCGAGAAAGTCAGGAAGGATTACGGCGTTGGAGTCGCAGCAGGCATATTTGCAACACCGACATACTTTGTAAATGGCAGGGTTTTTGTCGGCCTCAAAGCATTTGCCGACTTTGAACAGGTTGTTGCCAGCGAAATGGAAGCCTCTTGCAGCGTCTAAAGCAAGGCCAAAATCTGCTGCCCATTTACTTTTACAGTTTTTGTAAGTGTTGAACGTATTTAAGCATAAACGTATAAAAACTATTGTGTTAATGAAAAACAGAGGTGTTACAAATGACTGTAAAAATATACACGACCACGCACTGCCCTTACTGCGTTCAGGCAAAAGATTTCTTCAAGAAAAACAATGTCAAATACACAGAAGTTAATGTGGAAGAAGACCAATCTGCTGCAGAGGAAATGATAGAAAAGAGCGGCCAGATGGGTGTTCCTGTCATAGAGGTCAATGGGGAAATAATTGTTGGCTTCAACAAGCCTGCTATAGAAAATGCACTCAAGAAGTAATAATATGGAATTAAAATGCGGCGGCTGCAAAAAAGAATTAACAAGAGACGTTATTTACAGCGCCGGAGAAAAATTTTACTGTTCAATCGGGTGCGGGTATCACGCAAACAGTGACGATCATCATTATACCCCATGCCAAGGTTTACTGAAATAACGCGTGTAGAAGCACTTGAAAAATTTAGAAAATTAGAATGCTAAGCTGACTTTAGGTGTTTAAAATGTTAGGAGAAGAAGCACTCAAACTGCATAGAAAGAAGCATGGCAAGCTAGCTGTCAAGTCAAAAGTTTCTTTGAAGACAAAGCACGATTTGTCTTTAGCCTATACGCCCGGCGTTGCTGACGTTTCTCTTGCCATAGCCAAGGACAAAAAAGCTGTTTATGAGTATACAATGAAGCGCAATACAATAGCTGTTGTCACAGACGGCTCTGCTGTTCTGGGCCTCGGAAATATAGGGCCAGAGGCGGCGCTGCCGGTCATGGAAGGCAAGGCCATACTTTTCAAGGAACTGGGAAAGCTTGATGCGTTTCCTATCTGCCTTGCAACGCAGGACACTCAGGAAATTATCAAGATAGTAAAAAATATTGCGCCGGGTTTTGCAGGCATCAACCTGGAGGATATATCGGCGCCGCGCTGCTTTGAAATAGAAGCGGCTTTGCAGGATATAGGCATACCTGTTTTTCACGACGACCAGCATGGAACTGCCATAGTAATAAGCGCGGCTCTTGTAAATGCGATAAAAGTTGTCGGGAAAAAGCTGGAAGATCTGAAAGTAGTGATAAACGGCGCCGGCGCTGCGGGCATGTCCATTGCAAATCTTCTTTCATGCTTTGAGATAAGCGAACATGTTTGTACATCGGTAAAAGAACTCATAGTATGCGATTCAAAGGGAATAATCTATGATGAACGGCCTGATTTGGATAATGATCACAAGAAGAAGCTGGTGAAATATACAAACAAAAACAAAGTTACTGGTACGCTGGCAGATGCTATGAAGGGTGCTGACGTGTTCATAGGTGTCTCGAAGGGCAATACAGTTACAAAGGATATGGTAAAATCCATGGCTCCTAATGCAATAGTCTTTGCCATGGCGAACCCTACTCCGGAAATAGCGCCGCAGGATGCGTTGGACGCTGGGGCAGCCATAGTCGGTACAGGCAGAAGTGATTTTCCCAATCAGATAAACAATGCGCTTGCGTTTCCTGGTGTTTTCCGGGGCGCTATAGACGCGAAGGCAACTAGGATCACAGGTGAAATGAAGCTGGCAGCTGCCAGAGCGCTAGCAGGAAGTGTTGAGCCGACAAGGGAGCGAATACTTCCAGATGTGCTTGACAAAAATGTCGTCAAACTTATTGCTAACGCAGTCAAGAAAGAAGCAAGAAAGAATAAAGTCACGCGAAAATAATATTTATAATCAGGAGTTGAATGAAATGGCAAGATTAGTAAAGCATGAGGCGCAGGTACCACACGAAGTAAAAACAGCACACGGAGACTCCGTGTTTGTCTGCGTGTGCGGTCTGAGCAAAAACCAGCCGCTGTGCGACGGCTCGCATAAGAGAACAGAGGATGAGCAAGATAAAACATATGTATATGACAATGAAAAAAGAGTAGAAGTAAAATAGAGGTGAAAAAAATGGCAAAAAAAGCGGTAAAGAAAACAACAAAGAAAGATAGTAAAGCATCGTGCTGCTGCTGTAAATGATAGCAGCACATTTTTTCCTTTTTTACTGAATCAAAACCATCCTCCAAGGTGAAACTAGTTTCACCTTAGGTCTTAATAGCTGTTTCAGACCTAGTTCTAGTATGTCAAAAAAGATATACGTGCTAACGGCTGTTGTCGCTGTGGTGATTATTTCCGCGCTATATGTATCGCTAACCGCAAACGTAACTGGCAATACGATAACAAAAAAAATATCGTTTGCTAGTGCTGTAGGACAAAGTGCGCCGGACTTCACGCTACAGAGCGTAGACGGAAGCAATGTAAAATTAAGTGATTACAGGGGCAAAAACGTTGTGCTTTTCTTCAACGAAGGAGGCATGTGTTATCCCGCCTGCTGGAACCAGATAGCTTCATTTGGAAATGATGCGCGGTTTAACAGTAATGATGCTGCCGCGTTTTCCATCGTGCTTGACCCGAGAAGTCAGTGGACACAAATAACGGGCCAAGTGCCACAACTTGCAAAGGCGAAAATCCTGTTCGACACGACGTCATCGGTCTCTTCGGCATATGATGTGCTATCGCTGCCGTCATCCATGCACAAGGGAAGATATCCGGGCCACACTTATGTTGTCATAGACAAGAACGGTGTAATTCGCTACGTCCTGGACGATCCTGCCATGGCAATACGCAATGACCAAATTGCCGCTGAGATGCAGAAACTTGGGTAGGTTTGCATGGAAATTCTGATTACCGCTTCTTTTATAGCATCTTTTGTCGCCGGCGTGGCCGCTCTATTTGCTCCGTGCTGTATAACAGTCCTGCTGCCTGCTTATCTCGCATCCATATTCAGACAGAAACGCACAGTTCTGCTGATGACATTCATATTTTTCCTTGGTTTACTTGCGGTTTTCCTGCCACTAGGCCTGGGGATAGGCGGTCTCGGCCAGATTTTCAGCGAGTATCACAACACACTGTTTGTCATAGGCGGCGTGTTTCTGCTGCTGCTGGGCACGTTCCTGCTACTGGGCAGGCACTTCTCGATGCCATTTACGCCCAAGCATAAAGCAAATGTCAGTGGCGGCTATTCTGTTTTTGGACTGGGAGTTTTCTCGGGCTTTGCAACGCTTTGCTGCGCTCCTGTGCTGGCTGGCGTCCTTACATTAGCTGCTCTGCCGGGTTCAATCCTATGGGGCGGCATCTACACGCTGACATATGTTCTGGGCATGGTGGTTCCGCTGTTCTTCCTTGCATACTTCCTTGACAAGACAGACTTCGCGAAAAAATTCTGGGTATTCAAGAAAAAGATCACCTACAAGATTTTCGGAAAGAGCGTAAGCTTACGTCTTGCTGATGCACTTTCAGGTGTCGTGTTTCTTGCAATGGGTTTCCTGATACTTTACCTCGCTGCAACTGATCAGCTCGCTGTCCACTCCTCCTACCAGACGTCAATGAACATATTCATGAGCGGCTTTACTGATACGCTCGGCGGCTACTTTGGCCAGGTGCCGGGACTTGTATGGGCTGCGATAGTCATTGTCGCGCTTGCGCTAATTGTAAAAGTTTCCTTGAAAAAATGGCACACTGAATAAGCAGTAATACTGCTTTTATACTCTCAAAATAAATTATTTCTATGAAAATAAGTGTGGTCGTCGTTTCGCTAGTTATATTGGCAGTCGTGTTTGTTCTCACTTTTATGATTATGCGGAAAAACAAGGGCCCAAGCTACACTGAGAGAAAGTAAAAAACTGTTTTAATTTAATTATATATACTTTTTTAATATCGTAAACCTATGCCCGATGAAATAACTTACGCAGCGAAAAAAGGCGTTAAATCTGTATTTGAGATGGTGCCGGTCGCAGCTATGATGAGGTTTGTGGAATTATACGATGGTTCACATGAAATGTGGCCAACTATTTTTGCGGCTAATACACTCGCCATTTATTATATTTTTTACCGTGATACTATAAAAGATATTAAAAGTGCTGTGGCAGCTGGCGGGGCTCTTTCCTACACAGGCGTGTCTCTTTTGATTGACTGGTTGTATCGATAGTTTTTGCTTATTAAAATTCCCAACACGTATTAGAGCTATGATTAAGAAAAAAAAGAACATTACCATAACACAGAAAGAGCACAATGCATGGCACAAGAAAAATAAGGGCTATGATGAAAAAGATGCCAAGGTGCATGCGTTGTGCCACAAAAAGATGGGCATCAAGATAAAGAAATAGTGTTTTCTTCAGCTAAAAATCCGCCCGATTTAGGCTAACTCGCTCTTTTGTGCGATAGTTCTTCGACACTATACCACTACATAAATCCTAAAATCACATATTTAAATAGTTTGTAGTGGTAATATATAGCATGAAAGTCATAACACGCAAGAAAGGGACAAAAAAATACTTCTATCTAAAGCATTCCTTCAGAAAAGACGGCAAAGTGATGTCAAGGGAGATTTATCTTGGTACAGAAATCCCAAAAAATATCGACAAGATAAAAGAAGAGCTGGAAGAAGAGCAGAAAAAGGAGCTTGCTGACAAGCTGGAAAGAATAAGAAACAATTTTCAGAGTGAATGGAAAAAAATACCGGAAAGCGTAAAGCAGCAGGAGAAAGAAGAGATTGCCATAGCATTTACATATAACACAAATGCAATAGAAGGGTCTACAATAACCCTCGCAGAAGCCAGGGAAATAATTCATGACAAGATCTCGCCAAGAAAGCCTTTGAAAGACGTGAGAGAAACAGAAACCCATGCAAAGGTATTTCTCTCCATGCTTGACGAGAAGAGTAAAATAGATGTTCTAGTTATTCTAAAATGGCATCAAGAAATTTTTGGCGAAACAAAACCAGATATTGCGGGAAAACTCAGAAGATATCTTGTTCGTGTAGGATCTTATGTTGCTCCTGACTGGCAGGACGTCGAAAAACTGATGGATGAATTTATTTCGTTCTTGAAGATACAACGCACCAATCCGGTTGAATTCGCGGCCCGTGCTCACTACAAGTTTGAAAAAATACATCCTTTTGGCGACGGCAACGGAAGGATAGGACGCCTCATTACGAACCATATTCTTTGGCACAGCGGCTATCCAATGATTATTATAGAATATAAAAAACGGCGTGCATACTACCATGCGCTGGAAAAGGGTGAAGAAAAATTTGTAAAGTATTTTTTGCGGCGTTATCTCACGGCACATAAGAAAAGGATATTAAATAGGTGACTACATTTACAGATTTTGTAGTCACCCAACGTCAGATGCTTATTTTATACTTTTCTCGTATACTAAATTATTGGCATATGCATGAAACTGTAGGGAACAAATATGGAAATAAAGCAGAGTGGAATAAAACTTGACCGGGAATTGTCGGATCTTGACAAGTTTGCAATAGGATTCTCCAAGGCTATCAGCAGATTTACAAAATATGTTATTGTCAGCGGCTATGTTTCCATTCTTCTCGGAAGGGCCCGGGCAAGTGAGGACATAGACATGCTCGTGCCTGACATGGATGAAAATGAATGGGCAAAAATCTACAGCATCCTGATAAAGGAAGGATATTACTGCCTAAATGCCGATGACGCTCACGATTCCTACAATTACCTTAAAGATGGCCTGGCTGTGAGATTTGCACCAAAGGGAATTGTAATTCCTAACATGGAAATACTGTTCGCTGCAGAAAAGGTGCAGAAGACTGCGCTTGACACTGCCATTCCCGTGGTTATCGGAAAAAACTCCATCATGATATCAAATCTCGAACTGCAGATAGCATACAAGGAGAATGTCCTGAAATCCCCGAAAGACCTCGAGGACGCAAGGCACCTGAGAATGATACTCGGAAAGACTATAAATCTGAAGAAGCTAAAGGGTTATCAAAGGTTACTAAAATGAAAAACCAAAAACAGCGAATGGAGTTTGTGGACTACTGGGCAAAATATATAAGGACGCATAGCGACAAGGAATGGTCCCGGCAACAGAATGTGATAATAAATTCATGCCTTAGCAGCGCGACAATCACTGCAGAGCAGTTTCTAAAAATGAAAGGTTCTGAAAGAAAGTAGACAAGATTACTACTTTAACCTGTTTTCATCTTCTGTTTGTAACGGCTTTAAGCATCCGCGTTTATTTATGAGAATGAATAAATGCGAGGCCTGCGGCCGTCCTATCAATCACGTCGGCTTCTGCTTTCCATGTAACATAAAAAGAAAACACACCAGAACTGGAAGCGTTGAACGTGGCAAGTACTCATGTGATAGTTGCGGCTTCTCGACTTATTATGAATTTGTTAGATGTCCTGAGTGCGATGCTACTAAAAAGCGGGCGGTTGTTAAGGTGGAAAGTCAGGGCGTTTCAAATATACCCATCCATGATCTTACCTCGCAACCTCATTTAGACATACTCCAGGACCAGCCAGATAAATTTGTTTTTCCTTTTCCTAGCATAAGACCATCGCAAAAAGAAATGATGACAGATGTTGCTAAAGTCGTCGCCGAAGGAAAGCATCTTGTCGCTGACGCTCCTACCGGGCTTGGAAAAACAATAGCTGTGCTGTTTCCAGCCGTGGAGTATGCTGTAGCCAACGGCCTTAACGTTTTCTTCCTTACTTCGCGGTTGAGCCAGCACAAAGCTGCTATTGAAACGCTCAAGTTAATGAAAAACAAAAAATTCAAAGCAATAGACATCGTTGGCAAAAAACATCTCTGCTCGCAGGATGTCACGGACATGGACACAGGCATGTTCAACAATTATTGCAGCGCCATGATAAAAGACAAACGCTGTGCCTACTACAAGAACTCGCACAGCGCTGACCTTGCGGGAGAGCGAGGCAGGATAATGGGAATGCTTGCCAGCAGCATAGCAAACACAGAAGAGTCGATAAAATTAGCAGGCGGACGTTACTGCACCTATGAAGTGCTAATGGATGCGGCACGGAATGCTGACGTCATCGTAGGCGACTACTTTCATCTTTTTGGTATGCACGAGAAGTTCATGAAGCGGATGGGCAAGAATCTTTCGGATACAATAATAATTGTTGACGAAGCCCACAACCTCTCTTCTCGTATTAGGAACCATCTTTCCTCTAAAATTTCTACACGTGCCTGCGACTTAGCAGCAAAGGAAGCACAAAAATTTACGGAGTTCGAGGCAAGGAGCATTATCCATGAGATAGACCATGCCCTGACAGCCATGGGCAAAAAATTATTCGGCAAGAAAGAAGCGTTTGTTGAGCGCGAAGACTTCCTAGAGAGAATAGCTGTCATAGGTAACTATGATGAACTCATAGCTAAACTCACAATTGTAGGACAACAGGTACTGGAAGAAAAGAAGATTTCCTATGTGGACAAGATAGCGGAATTCCTGCAGCTGTGGAAAAGGGAAGGCATAGGATACACGAGAATAATATCCCGCGAGAAAATTCACGACAAGGAACACATTGCTGTGCAGTTCAGCTGTCTCGACCCGTCAATAATATCAAAGGAAATAGTGCAGGGCTCACACTCGACCATACTTATGTCTGGCACGCTGAGCCCGATGGAAATGCACCGCGATCTTCTAGGGTTAGAGCCGGGCCGAACCATAATGAAGTCGTACAGTTCACCGTTTCCCAAAGAAAACAGGAAGAATATAATAGTCAAGGGAGTCACAACAAAATATACGGAGCGCACCACAGCCAACTACGAGAAAATGGCCCGAATCATTTCAAACAGCATAAACGCGGTGCAAGGCAATGCAGCAGTCTTCTTTCCAAGCTATGACATTAGAGACAAACTCACAGATCTGGTCAAGACGAACAAGCACATGATACTCGAAAAGAGCTCAATGACAAAAAAAGAAAGAGACGAAGTAAAAGAGGAGCTAAGAAAGCACGTAACAAAAGGTGCGGTGCTCTACGGGGTGATGGGAGGATCGTTTAGCGAAGGAATAGACCTGCCGGGTGACCTCCTGAATGGCGTAATAATAGTCGGTTTGCCGCTGGAACGGCCGGACCTCTCAGTGGAGGCATTAATCGCCTACTATGAGCAGCGCTTTCAAAAGGGCAGGGATTATGGCTACAACTTTCCAGCGATGATAAAAGTGATGCAAGCCTCAGGTCGCTGTATCCGCAACGAAGAGGACAGAGGCGTAATAGTCTTCATGGACGAGCGGTTTTTGTGGACTAACTATAAGCGCATCTTTCCGAAGGATTGGACTTTTACTGTCACTAGCAACCCTGAGGACGAGATACGGAAGTTTTATGGGAAGTAAAATAAGATTACAATCTGGATTACAAACAGGATTACAGTCTGGATTACAATCTGGCTTACATTGAGGTTATTTTTCTGTCAACACCTATAAGGAAGTTGCATCGAGGCTAACAACTCGCTTCTTTGTGTTTTGAGCTGTTGAATTTTTCCCCTTAGACTTGCCTCCATTTCTTCCTGCGCAGGAGTCGGCCCTGAATGCCTATAAGTTTCTACGATTGCATCCCATTCTTCTGGCGATGTATGGTGCATTGATGGCCAATCGCCCGAAGGCGGAGTCCATCTGATTCTTTCAAATTCACTCTCATCAAATGCAATCTGTCTATCCATCGTGACTAATTCCTGAAAATGCCCTGAATATTGGGCCAGGTCGATGCCAGCTGTTCTTAAGCTATCCAGTTGCTCCTGGCTGGGCCTAAAGGGGCCGTTGTAGGAATGACTATAACCTTTGCGTTCTACATGTGAACTTGAATGTCTTATTCCGACAAACTTTTCGAATTCCGTGATATATACCCAATAAACTTCGTCTGCTTCGCCCTCATATCCAGTTGAGCTTTCTACGTCTAATTCTGTGCGTATAGCAGGGATCCCTGATAAATAAGCGATATCAGCTGCCTTAACCCTTAAATGTCCTGTTAAAGAATCTCCAACACCAACTCTTGAATACTTCAGAGGAATACTGATTTTCGTCGTCCTAATCTCTTCGCCAATGGGTGTGTCTTCTGACAGGTACAAATCCAAAGAATCCGGGGTTCTTTCAACACGACTTTTTGCTTTCGTGTCCATGGTTATAGTGATAATCAAAAACTTTATAAGTCCGCTTGCTCTATTCCCAACTCACGTGCCCTCTGTAGGCTGTAATCTTCAATTCTGGTTACTATTCCGCGTTCTTCACAATGAACTGTATCGCACGAATCAGAAGGATATAATACGCCGCCCCACTCATGATGTGCTGCGCCGCCACATCTGTCAAGCAATCTTGCTCCAATTTGCAGCGGCTCAATTGCCTCATAGCATCTCCATCCGTCGCGTACTCCTACCTCTGACGTGCCTAACGGACATCTGTGTTCCACAAAAACTAAATATTTTTTAAGCTGAAGTGTAGCACTTTTCATGTTTTCACCTATTAAATAGTATGAACCAAAACTTTATTAACTTCTTTAGAAGGACTGGACTTTTACCGTAACAAAACGTCCAGAAGAATATATATGGAAGTTTTATGGGAAATCTAGTTAGGCAAACTTGTTCCTGTGTTATGTTACTTCTCGATTATTTTGAATATGTTTATCGCAAATGTCTTCGCATTTTTCAGGGATTCTTCTGCCGGCTTTCTGTTTGCCTGCGGTATTGTCTTGTAGGTAAAATCTCCGCGCTTGCTTTTTTCCAGGCTAAATATTTCCAGAAGGTCGTCGGCACGGATTATCATTGACCTGTATATCTTGAGCAGCTCGGCATCGATTATTCCTGTGTCGACAAAGTGTTTCTTGAACGCATCAAAGGTCTTTTTGTGGATCTTCGGGGCGCTCGTCTTTATGTCTTTGGTTGCCAGGACGGCCTTTGCTGAATAAAATATGCAGTAGTATGCATGAGCTATTGCACCGCTGTAAAATGTCATACTTTCCTGGATGCCGAACACCATTTTTGCATCGGTGTCTTCGGAAAACCTAAGAAGAACTTCTGCTATTTTCAACTCGTTCCTTGCCCGTTCAGCGAACAGCCTGGCCATTGAATCCATTTTGCATTGCCTCGTTCATTATCCCGTAATATTCCTTTCCGCCTGAAAATATAAGATTGTTGCCCGCGATCTCTTTGCCATAATTCGGTTCTTTGTTTGTGAGCATTTCAAGAAATTCTTTTTTTCTGAAGACATAAAGGTGTATCGGCGGTATATTCAGTTCGCAGTAATGACTTATTTCTGCGTATATTCTTTTCGGGTCAAGCGAATCGTCGCATACTATTACCATATCCAGGTCAGACTTCGAGGTCTGTTGTTTTCTGGCATAGCTTCCTGTTATGATAAGTATGTAAAATTCTGTTGGGATGCCTTTCGAGATCTTTTCTATATCCCTGTATGGTATGTGCCTCTGGCCCCAGGCAACGTGTTCGGAAACAAATCCGGCATAGGCCCTCGCTTTCAGGGATGCAAGATTAAGAGCGTAAAGCACGACGTTGCCTGCTTTCTCATCCTTTAGCAAGCCTGCTTTTACAAATTTCTTCAGAGATCCGAATATATAGCTTTCCGATTTTTTCCCTGTCAGTTTCTTGATCTCCCGGAACGTGAACTTTTTCCAGGGCGTTTTCGCAAACACGGCCATGATTTCGTACTCTTTTTTCAACATTTCTATCAATCCTATTTTTAGGCTTATTTAATCCTATATATAGGAATATTTAAACATATCGGTGAAGCCATGTTATCTTCCCGAAAGACTGGACTTTTACTGTCACAGAAAAGCCTGAGGAAGAGATACGGAAGTTTTGGGGGGAAATAGGGAGTTAAGGAAAGTACTTCTTATTCAGAATACACATATTTTTTACTTTTCCAGCTTATAGTAAATAATTCATGTAAAAGTTATTGTATTTAAATACTTATATACACATTTATTTTACTATATGAGAGTATTAACAAAATATAATGTGCTAACCTATCTAAGCACCGAGACAAAGATAGACGAACTTATCAAACAAATAAAACAAAATGCTCTTTTCAAAAAAGTATCTGAAAGGAAAATAAGGTCTCTTTTGGGAGAATTGCAAAAAGATGGTTTTATTTCAAAAAGCAAAGAAGACCGAACTTCTATTGTGCTGACAAGCAATGCAATGGATATCTTTGCTTTTATCCTATGGGCAAGGAAAGACGGTATAGACTATGATATACCACTTAAAAAAGGAAATATGCACATGTTTCAAAAGATATTCGAAGCTGGAGAGTTTGATCTTATAGAGAAATCAATGTTCTCAAAACCCACTACTCTGAAAATTGCCAAAGAACTGGAACATACAAATTTCATAAGGGTGGTGAGAAGAAAACCGCTGGCTACCAAAGCAAATGTCACAGACAAAACAATATTTTTTGCGAATGCCTTTAGCTATGATTTTATCGCTTTCGAAAAAAACATCAAGGTGTCCAGGATCGAGAAGGATTCGCCAAAGCTGAGAGAACATCTTATTAAATTGCATGTCTATTCCACAACCGTCACGGAAGGGAATACTGCCACTGAAAAGGATGTGGAAAGGGTTCTGGATAATCTTGATTCCAGGCTTTCGCCAAAGGAAGTAATGGAGATAGTCAATACAAAAAATGCCGTTGATGAGCTCTGCAGAATATACAAAACTGACCTGTCAATAGAAATAATAAAACGACTCCATAGGATTTTGATGACAAATCTTGTAGAGAACCCTGGCGAGTTCTCCTACGTAAGAAAAAGAATTATAGGCTCGGCTACAAAATTGCCTGATTCAAAGATAGAGATAGACACAGCACTAGAGTCAATGCTCAATTTTTATAACAAATACAGGGGGAAAATAAATCCACTTGTATTGTCAGCTCTTGTGCATTTCCTGTTTGTTTCAATTCATCCATTTATCGACGGCAACGGCAGAGTCGCAAGGCTTGTGCACTCATTTATTCTCATGCAGGCCGGGCTGCCGATGTTTGCATTCGACCCGGATTACAGAAACAAGTACTTTGACCTTCTGGATAAGGGCAGGAATGAAAGCGTGGAAGAGTTTGTCCAGTTCTGCATTGACAAGCACAAAGAATTGATTGAAAAGTTCTGAATAAATATCTCAGGACTAAAATCATGTGGTTTTATGAAAGCAAAAAAGAACTCGTGGGTGGATATAAGTGCTTACATAAA
>JBBSYB010000025.1:0-3745 GCA_038045465.1 Candidatus Aenigmatarchaeota archaeon
TAGAAGTGTTCAGAGCCAAGCAAAGGACTGGCTCAGTATGGGCTGTCGGTTAACAATTAAGTTAATGTTTTTGTGTTTGTTGACTTCTGACTTATTCAGGTTTTTCTATACCGTGAACTTCATGGAAATCTTCTTCTTTGTAAGCTTCCTTCTTGCCCATCAATATAATGAGGATTCTAATCAGGAGAACAAGAAGAACAAATGCAAAAAGCACCTGTCCCAGCTGTCGCGAGACGAATACACCCTTCTCAATTATTGTGAAATGTATAAGCACAAGGAAGAAAGCTATGTAGCCTGTTCTCTGTAATCTTTTCCATTTTTGATAGCCCATTTTCTGGATGGCTTTTCCTGTGGATGTTACAGTCATCGCAGTAAATATTACGAATGCTAATATTGCGGATATTATTGAGTAGAGGTTTTCTCCGGATGCAACGGTGTTGAATTCCAGGACGATTGCACCGGCAGCGTGTATTGCCGCGAACAGGTATCCCCACAACCCGAGCGCTTTCCTGTATTTCAGACAAGGCACGAACTTGTGTGGTTTTAGCCTGCTTAACGGTCCTAAAAGGAAGCAAAGTCCTATGACAATCGTGGCAGCTATGGCGAAGCTGTTGCTCGCAACGCCGGGAGTCAGTGGCCTTGCCCTTATTACAACGATGTAAAAGAGTGTCAGAAAAAATGTTGCAGCAGGAATGAGATGTATTTTATGTTTCATAATTATTTACTTATCTTGTATAACAATAAATAATCATCTAATAGAGCTCGCTATTTTACGCTTTTTTAATCACGTCAATTATTATCGGCACCATCTGTTCAGGCCCGCCTATTACTTCTACATCCTTTACCATACCTTTTTGGCGGTAGTATTCAAGCAGCGGTGCAGACTGCTTTACATAGGTGTCTTGTCTGTCTTTTATGGTTTCGTAATTATCATCCTTTCTCTGATAGAGATTTCCGCCGCACTTGTCGCAGATTCCTTCTTTTTTCGGCAGAAGAGGTGGAAGATGTATATTGCCTCTTTTTATGTCAGCAATATTGTAAATATTACCGCACTTTTCGCATATGCGTCGTGCCAGTGCCTTCTCGATTATTATATCCTCATCTATGACAAAGTTGACAACAAGATCAATCTTTGTTATTTTTTCAAGAGCATGAGATTGTTCCAGGTCTCTTGGAAATCCGTCAAGAATAAACCCTTTTTTTGCATCGTCTCTTGCGATACGTTCCTTAAACATGTTTATCGTGACATCGTCCGGAACAAGGGTGCCTTCTTTCATGTATTTTTCAGCAAGTTTTCCGAGCTCTGTTTGCGCCGCCACTTCAGCGCGGAACATGTCGCCCGTTGCAATATGAACAATGCCAAGCTGGGGCGCTATGCGCGATGCATAAGTTCCTTTTCCGCTTCCAGGCCTTCCAAAAAATATTATTTTCATAACCGATCCCTTTTCTTCGAATATTATCTTTAGTTACATTTTTATAATATGTTCTTTTTCCAGTAGGGCTTTTTCTTTCCAAGAAAAAGGGTTAATCTGTCAGTTCAATTTCAATGTTAACTTCGGTTGGTATGCGGATTCTTGTTATTTGTCTTAAAACACGATCATTGGCACCTACATCAAGCACTCGCTTATGAATACGCATTTCCCAGGTTTCCCAGTTGCCTCCGCCCCCACCTCTATGCATGCCGTCACCGCACGGTGTCTTCATGACAGGGATGCGAAGTTTTTTTGTTGGTAGCGGTATTGGACCGGAAACACCGACGCCGAGTTTTTGTGCCATGTCCTTTATTTCGCTACATATATCATCCAATTGCTTTGGATTCTTTCCCGTAAGCTTTATCCTTGCTGTATTCATAGCATATTAAGTCAAGACGAAAGTATTAAAACGTTTTGAAATTTGGTATTTTTGATACTGCGTATAGCGTATTTCATTCAGAAATAACCTTTATCTGGCAAAGTTCTTGGAGACCGTGTTTGCCGAGTTCTCTACCCATGCCCGAGCATTTGTATCCACCAAAAGGATTAGCTGCAGTACTCCAATGGTTGCCGCCATTGATATCAATACATCCTGCGTCAATCTTGGATGCAACTCTTTTTGCCCGCTCTCTATCATTTGAATATATTTGTGCTCCAAGTCCGTATGCAGTATCATTTGCCAGTTTTATGGCTTCTTCTTCTGTTTTGAATGAAACTACAGGAAGAACAGGCCCAAAAACCTCTTCTTTCCATACTCTCATATCGAATTTTATATTTGTCAAAATTGTAGGCATATAATAAGCACCTTTCAGGCCTTCAGGAGTTTTACCGCCAATTATAATCTTAGCACCTTTTTTGTGTGCATCATTGACTTGTGATTTCAAGACATCTAGTTGTCTCTTAGAAACCAGTGGTCCTATATCAGTATTTTTGTTTTCTGCATCTCCTACAGTTTTTGTTTCAATATGAGCCTTCAATTTCTTGATAACCTCATCAAAAATCGATTCATGCACGATCAGCCTTTTGGCAGCGTCACAAACCTGGCCGCAATTCATGAATCTCTTCGTATACACATTTTCAATTATTTTGTCAACATCGATATCCTCGAATATTATCAATGGGTTTGATCCGCCCAGCTCCATCAGGGATCGGATAAACTTCTTGCCGGCTTTCTCGTAGAGCTTGGTCCCGACAGCGGTACTGCCTGTAAACCATATCATGTCAACGTCTGCATTAGTCAGCAGCGCGCCCACTTTACCGTCACCATAAATCTCTGAAAAAACACTTTTAGGTAGTTTGCAGGTGTTCATGATTTCCGCTATAAGTTTGCCTGTCAATGGACAATATTCAGAATGCTTGAACACTACTGTATTTCCTGCTATCAGGTTGGGAATAACTGCCCACATAAAATTTCCAAAAGGAAAATTCCATGGAGCTATGGCGGCAACAACACCGATAGGCTCAAAGACGATTTTGTGAACAGAATTTTTGTCTTTGTGTGTTATCTCTTCTTTCAGATATTCTTCTCCGTGTTCAAGAAAATGCTTAAAATAGTCTAAATCCCAGTCAATAGAAGATTCTTTTATTGGGGTGCCCATTTCTCTGGTAATCATCAGCGAAATTTCATTCTTTCTTTTTTCAAATGCCCTATAGACACCCCACAGTATTTCTATTCTTTTTGGAACACCTAATTCCTTCCATTCTAGTGCCGCTTCGTGCGCTAATTTGACCTTTTTCTTTATTTCGGCTTCTGAAGAAACAGAAACTTCTCCGATCTTTTCGAAGTTTTTGGACGGATTCGTGGATAACAGTTTATTGGTCATGATAGATATTTGAAAAATAATCTTTTAATTCTAGATTATATGTCATAGTTTTTGAATTTTTCCTTTGACGTTGCAATTAGCGGACCATATTCTAATCTCTTACCATTTCCAGTCCGGTTACCCGATTTTTATCTGCGACAAACCCCTTTAGATTAACAAAATTGCAAAAGCTTTCTAGAAAATTATTTTCGGAAAACATCACAAAACACGGATTTGTGTTTATGGAAACATTGTATACGAGAAATATTTTGTCGTGCAGCATAGACATATAGGTCTGGTTTATTTTCTCCTGTGGCATACACCTGCTGGCATTGCCCAGTATAATAAATTCTCTGTTCTCATAGACGGTTTTGTATTGTTCCATGAAGGTTCTGTTTTGTCCCCATTCCGGGTCTCCTATGGAATAGAAAAATAATATGAAATTGCCCTCATCTATGCTCTGCTGAACCA
>JBBSYB010000025.1:3845-6456 GCA_038045465.1 Candidatus Aenigmatarchaeota archaeon
GGCAGGGCAAGCGGAAACAAGTATCTGAGCTCTTTGGAAAACGTCGAGATATACAAATAAACCGATAAAACCATTATTGCCAGCATAAGGATATTGTATTTTTCCTTCTTCATTTTTTTGAAATGTATTGACTTCAATGCCTTGAAAAGTCCGTAGACAAAAACCGGGAACAGGAATGTTATAGCAGTAAGTAGGTGCATATAGCTGAATGGCTGTGTAAAGTAGTATCGAAACTTGACATTGATAGCATAGCTGTCAACCAGAGAAGTAAACGCGTTTCCTGTCAGATAAAAGTTGTAGAGGAACCATGGCAGGAACGGCAAAACAAATAACAAAATATTCAAAGCTATCTTTTTTGGATTTTTATCTGCAAGCAGCAAAGGTGCAAATATAACGAAATTATACCTTGCCAGACAGGCAATTCCCAGGAAAATTCCTGAATAACGCTTCCCGATGAACGCAAGAAACATCTCCAGTAGCGCCAGAGAGAACAGTTCGGTGCCGTTGATAAGGCCGAAAAAGAGAACAAAAGGCGACAGCAATAGAAGATAGAAAAACTCCCGCCGCAGCTTCATCGCATCAGCAAGTTTTATTGTGGCATATAGAAACAACAGGGAAGACAGCACAATGAACAGATATTCTCCGCCTATAAACAAAAGAAAAGGCACCAACGGGGGTCTGCCGGTTTCATAATAGCTGCCCTGTCCTGCCCAGTACCTTGCATTATCTTCGTATGTGGCAAAGTCCCATGAAAAATTTATAAAATGCTGGTAAACAAAGAAAGCCGTTGACAGCACAAAAAGAATAACAAGCAGCTTGTTTTTGAAAATCCATTGCAATATCATGTATAATTTATTGGACCAAAAGTTAATTAGCTGCTTGCTCCTGCAAGGGACGGGTTATTTGATAAATCGGCCTGCCAAATTCTGTTTCTTTGGTTCGTGCGTAGTCGGCAAGATCTACATCCACTTCTCTTTCACAGCCTAAACAATATCCTAACAGAATAACACGTCTGTCCTCTGCTATAGCGTTCCTTACAACTCGCGAATGTTCACATTCAGTATTCATAGTCCCCAAATATAGCTCACGCTAATTAGTTTAAAAAAGTGTGTATTACACAACCGTGTCTATGCAGATTCCAGCAGCCCGGCACACATCCGGAATTTGTTACACAACAGTATCTATACAAATTCCGGCAGCCACCGTCTGGCCCATGTCTCTGATAGCAAAGCGAGCTAATTCCGGCATTTCAGACTGCTTCTCTATGATGAGAGGCTTTGACGGTCTTACCTTTATGATTGCTGCGTCACCTGTTTTCAGGTAGTCAGGGTTTTCTGTGACAGCTGCGCCGGTCTTTGGATCCATTTTCTTTACTATTTCTATGACCGTGCATGCAACCTGAGATGTGTGCACATGGAACACTGGTGTGTAGCCCTTACTGATTACGCTCGGGTGGTTCAATACGATTATCTGCGCTGTGAATTCCTTGACAGGCTTTGCCGCATCCTGTACATGACATGCCACATCGCCGCGCTTTATGTCGCCCTTTCCGACGCCACGAACGTTGAAACCGACATTATCGCCAGGTTTCGCTTCCTGTACTTGCTCATGGTGCATTTCTATGCTCTTGACTTCACCCTGTGCGCCCGAAGGAACGAAAATAAGCTTGTCGTTTACCTTCATCGTTCCTGTTTCAACACGGCCCACAGGCACAGTACCAACACCGGTTATGCTGTAAACGTCCTGAATAGGCAGTCTCAACGGTTTACCAGTGGACTGTTCAGGTACCTTAAACATGTCAAGAGCCTCGATTATAGTAGGGCCCTTGTACCATGCCATGTTTTCGGATTTCTTTGCAACATTGTCGCCCAAGTAACCTGAAGTTGGCACGAACTGCATGTCGTCTGTCTTGAATCCTATACCCTTTAGAAGTTTTATCACGCTTTCTTTTGTCTCGGTGTATTTCTTTTCATCATAGTTTACCGCGTCCATCTTGTTTACGGCAACTATCATCTGGCCCACGCCAAGAACCTTTGCAAGGTATGCGTGCTCTTTTGTTTGCTCCTGAATACCGTCTTTAGCTGAACAAACAAGTATTGCGCCGTCTGCCTGGCTGGTACCCGTAATCATGTTCTTTACGAAGTCCCTGTGGCCTGGTGCATCTATGATTGTAAAGTAGTATTTTGGTGTATCAAAGCGCTGATGCATGATATCTATCGTAACGCCTCTCTCGCGCTCTTCTTTTAGCCTGTCCATGATGAAGGCAAATTCAAAGGTTTCCTTTTTCAGTTCCTTTGCCAGATCCTTTAGTTTGCGCATCTGTTCATCGCGTACAGCTCCCGTATCGTAGAGCAGTCGTCCTACAAGTGTTGATTTTCCGTGGTCTACGTGACCAATCGTTACAAGATTCATGTGTGGTTTTTTATCAGCCATTTCAATACCTCCAATACTATGACGAAAAGCAATCCCGTCTGCCACGTAAGTCACGTTGCTGCAGGATTATTTTCCCCTTAGCTACTTTCTAAACCTATAAACAAATCTTTTTAAACCTTCACTTTCGCTAACCAAATTTGCGGCTCAGTCGTCTCGTTCCAAAATACCGATTTAAATG
>JBBSYB010000026.1:0-2629 GCA_038045465.1 Candidatus Aenigmatarchaeota archaeon
ACACCTACGTTTCATATAACATACTTATATAAGAAAAATAATAATAATAGCATCTCCACAGGAAGTATAGGGGTGTTAATGGTTTTGAAAAACAAATACCACAAAACCTATTTTTCAGATAGAAAAACTATAAATACTCTCCAAGAGAAATGAAGGTAATTGGGTGTGGGGTATTCTTCATATGGAAAATATCTCGCTGTAGGTAACCGTTCTTTAGCGGTTCAGTAATTCAGTAATGGGGTGGTTTAATGCAGTTGGTCAACACAAGCAATATTTTCGCTCAGTATATAGAAAAGGAGGATATATTCAACGATAAAAATACACTTTCTTCTTCTTTTATTCCGCAAAAGCTTTCCCACAGGGATGCGGAACTTCAACAGTTGGGTTCGATGCTGGCCCCAGTTCTTAGGGGTTACAAGCCGAACAATCTATTCATTTATGGCACTTGTGGAACTGGCAAGACAATCTGTGCCAAGTTCATAATAAGTCAGCTTCAGGACATAGTGAGGAAGAATGGGAAGAACCTCCGTGTGATTTACATAAACTGCAAGATGAAGAAGGTGGCCGATACCGAATACCGCCTGTTTGCGCAGTTGCTAAAGGAACTTGGCGAATGCGTACCTGATACAGGGCTGCCTACAGATGTTCTCTACAGGAGATTTTTCGAACACGTTGACAACAAATCAACCGAACTTATACTGATTCTGGACGAGATAGACACTTTGGTAAAGAAGGTCGGTGACGATTTCCTTTACAACCTCACGAGAGCCAACCAGGATCTCAAAAAGAGTCACATAACGATAGTTGGCATAACAAATGACCTTTCCTTCCGCGATAATCTTGATTTACGGGTAAAATCCTCCCTTTCTGAAGAGGAAATATTGTTTAAGCCATATAATGCTGTACAACTCAAAGACATACTTTATGAACGGGCAAAGGAAGGCTTCAAGGATGGTGCAGTGAGTGATACTGTTCTTAGCAAATGCGCAGCTCTGGCTGCACAAGAACATGGCGATGCCCGACGCGCTCTTGACCTTCTTCGGGTTGCCGGAGAAATAGCAGAGAGATCAGGGGAAATGATAGTCGCAGAAAAACACATAGATCTTGCACAGCAGAAGATTGACCTTGATCGTGTGACGGAGACCATAAGGGGACAGCCAAGCCAGTCGCAGGCAGTTCTCTACGCAATAATAAAGCTACAAGATAAGCCTGTAAGTAAAGGCTGGGTAGACAAGAGGTTGCTAACAGGCGATGTGTTCAACATGTATGCGAGTATATGCAAGTCAAATAACATGAAACCATTGACCCAGAGGCGAGTCAGTGACCTGATTGGGGAGCTTAATATGCTTGGGGTCATAACCGCAAAGGTAGTGTCAAACGGACGCTATGGCAGGACGCGTGACATTTCGCTTGCTGTAAAAGACGACATACTTAACAGAATAAAGGTCCTTCTGCAGGAACGCCTTGGCAATTAGTACCTTGGTGAAAAACATGGGAAAGAGTGAAATTGTAGGCGAATTCTTTAAACACGGGCACCTGCTTACTGATGAGGCACTGAATATTATTGAGAAAAGCAGCGCTGAAGAGTTCCTTGTAAGGAAACTTCCATTTATAGTTGACTCTAGGGATTTGCGCCAACCATACAAGATACTCATGAATCTGACTTACAAAAAAAGTGAGATCACGCGGGAGGATTTTGTAAAATTCTACGGTTCCAAGTACGAGAAAATGAAGCAGATTATAATATCGAGAGTACAGAAGAACTTCATATCACTGAACAAGATTGACAGTACCCGCAGTGAGGTGCATGTCATAGGTATTGTGAAAGAAATAAGGAATAATGAAAAAAAGACCGTCGAACTGGAAGACACAACATCTACAATACCTGTTATATTCGAAGAAATTGACGACCTTGAGCTTGATGATGTAGTTGCCATAAAGGCTGTGGCTGGAGGCAAGGTACTTTTCGGTAAGAAGATAATATATCCAGACATACCTTTACGCGATCCAACAATAGGCACTGGCAAATCATGTTTCGTGTCTGATCTTTGCCTGGACGAATCATCGCCAAAGGACATTGAAACATTTTTTGAGTGGTTCAGCCAGCAAGACATACAGTATCTTTTTGTTTCAGGAAAAATAGGCGACGGGAAACTTTTCGGGACGTATGTTGACAGGTATTGCTACATGAAGACTGTTTTTGTCATAGCTGATGGCAGTGAATATCCTAACGTACCGCAGAAGTACGAAAGCAACAAGATAGTTTCTCTTAGCAATCCTGCCATGGTGGAGCTTGGTGGGCTTAAGATACTGATGTGCCAGAAAGCGGACATAAAAATGCTGAAGAAACGTTACCTCGGAAAGTCAAGCGTAATCCTTGACGAGGACTATCTAGTTCTAACGGAAGTGCCTGATATAGTTCACTGCGGCAACAGCGATCAGCCCTACATTACTAATTACAAGTCTGTCACGCTGGTAAACTCTGGATCACTGTTGGGCGAATTCAAGCCAATTATCGTAGACTTTGCTACTAGAGATGTTGAGAAAATAAGTTTACCCCAATGAAAATGTTATTTCACTGTCACCTTGTCACTAGTGGAACCGTGGTAACCTATTAGCATCTCACCAC
>JBBSYB010000027.1:0-2782 GCA_038045465.1 Candidatus Aenigmatarchaeota archaeon
AAAACATTCACGCAGGCATATCTAAAAATAATGAAACCCAACGAGAAAACAATAAGCATTGCAAAACGCCTGAAACAGCAAGGCTACAAAGTTGCAATACTTTCTAACGCAACTGAAATGGTAAAAATCATAAACAATAAACGCAATATATTCCAACTTTTTTACCCGTCTATTTTTTCATGTGATGTCGGCTACATGAAACCGCAAAAAGGTATTTTCACTATCCTGCTGAAAAGGGTAAAAATGAAGCCTGCAGAGTGTGTGTACATAGAAGACAGGAAAGAGTTTCTCGTAACACCAAGAAAACTGGGAATAAATACGCTTCACTTCAAGAATTCATTAAAGCTGGAGAAGGACCTGAGAAAATTAGGTGTAATATTATGAAAGCCCTCATGGACACGAACATGCTGCTGGTGCCGCACCAGTTTGGCGTAGACGTATTTGAATTTCTCAAGGACTATGAGCTGCTCACGCTGACATCGTGCAGGGCTGAGCTTAGAAAGCTTAGCCACAAAAAAGGTGATGACGGCAAGGCAGCTAGGATCGCACTTATGCTTTTGAAGGAAAAGAAGATTCCTGTCGTGCGTGTAAAGGAACAAGGCGACAAGGCAATTTTAAATTACGCTGTACGGGAGAGATGCTCGGTCGCAACGAATGACATAGCTCTGATAAAAGCTTTAAAAAATAGCGACATCAAAATAATCAGACTGAAGCAGAAGAAATACTTAGAAGAAGAATAGTTGGTGCATAATAGTGACACTTGAATTCGCGATCGGATCGGCAGTACTGGCACTGTTAGTATCTTTATTTCTCGGGTGGTCTGTGCTAAAAAGGGATCAGGGCAGCAAGAAAATGCAGGATATTGCCGCGGCGATAAGGGAAGGCGCTGTCGCTTATCTCAACCGACAATATAAGACGGTTGGCGTTTTTGCTGTTATTCTCGCAGTTGTGATTTACATTTTCCTTGGTTTTGTAGCAACCATATCATTTATCGCCGGAGCTGTTCTTTCAGCGCTGGCAGGCTACATAGGCATGATGATTTCTGTTCGCGCCAACGTGAGGACTGCGAAAGCTGCGGAAAACGGAGTCAGCGACGCTCTTAATGTTTCTTTCCGTGGTGGTGCAGTCACAGGCTTTGCCATAGTCGGACTTGGCTTGCTTGGAATGATTGTTTTGTATTTGATGTTCAATGACCCTAACATGATAATAGGTTTTGGATTTGGTGCTTCTCTTATCTCGCTGTTTGCAAGAGTGGGTGGCGGTATTTACACTAAGGCAGCTGATGTGGGTGCTGATCTTGTGGGCAAGTTGGAGAAGGGAATACCAGAGGATGATCCGCGCAATCCGGCTGTTATCGCAGACAATGTTGGCGACAATGTGGGTGACTGTGCAGGCATGGGTGCTGATCTTTTCGAAAGCTACGTGGTCACGCTTCTAGCGGCGATGATACTCGGCGGTTTTGTTCTTGGAACAAACGGCATTTTATACTCATTAGCAATAGGCGCTGTCGGTATAATTGCTTCGGTAATCGGCCTGTTTGTTGTGCGCACCAATAACGAGAACAAGGTGTGGTCTGCGCTAAGCAGGGGCATGTACGCAGCTGCTATCCTGGCAGCAATAGGCGCTTACGCCGTAACGGTTTGGATGAATCTTGACATAAAATTATTCTATGCCACGCTGGCAGGACTAATAACAACAATCATAATTGCAACCATAACAGACTACTACACATCAAAAACAAAACCTCCTGTAAAAAGCATTGCTCATGCATCAGAAACAGGCGCTGCGACAAACATCATTGCAGGGCTTGCGGTTGGCATGAAATCAACAATTCTTCCGGTAATAGTTATTTGCCTAGCAATACTTGTTTCCTATGGGGTTGCCGGCGTCTTTGGAATAGCACTTGCAGCGCTTGGACTTCTCTCGATAACGGGAATGATAATGTCCATAGACTGCTTTGGTCCGATTTCTGATAATGCAGGCGGCATCGCAGAGATGTCGGGGCTTTCTCCAAAAGTCCGCCGTGTGACAGATGCGCTGGATGCAGTGGGCAACACGACGAAGGCAACCACGAAGGGAGTGGCAATAGCTTCTGCTGCGCTTTCCGCGCTAGCGCTGCTTGCAGCCTTTGGCGAGGCAACCCACCTTACAGGTATTGACATCACAAAGGCCCCAATCCTTGTTGGCCTGCTTATCGGCGGCGCAATACCATTCCTCTTTTCGTCATATTTAATGAAAGCCGTAGGAAATGCGGCTCACCTTATAGTAAAAGAAGTCAGAAGACAATTCAAGGAAATAAAGGGCATAATGACATACAAGGCAAAACCTGACTACAAAAAGGCCGTGGACATAAGCACCAAGGCTGCGCTCAGGGAACTGATTATTCCGGCACTCATTGCTGTGTTAGCACCGATTCTTGTAGGCTTGTTGTTAGGACCAGAGGCCCTTGGCGCTATGCTTGCCGGATCGATAGTATCTGGTTTGTTGTTGGCACTTTCAATGGCTAATGCAGGAGCAGCATGGGATAATGCCAAAAAGTATGTAGAAGACGGTAATTTGGGTGGAAAAGGAAGTGATGTACACAAAGCAACTGTGGTTGGCGACACTGTAGGTGATCCGTATAAAGATGCTGCTGGACCAGCCATCAACTCGCTAATCAAGGTCATGAGCACTATATCAATTTTACTTGCAAGCCTGTTCGTGACGTATGGCTTGCATTTGGTATAGCCTAAAAGCAAGCTTTAAAAGATATCTTCCAAACAATTAAATGTTCTTCAGGGTC
>JBBSYB010000028.1:0-404 GCA_038045465.1 Candidatus Aenigmatarchaeota archaeon
CCTTGATGTAATATTTTACCTCATGACCCTCTTTGATGATCTGCCAGCAAACATCACCTATCAGGGCTTCGTTAGAAACAAACAGAAAGTTTTTCTTTTTGTCGTTATTGTTTTTTCCGTTTCCATTAATTTTATTCATACCAATATTTAATGTCCCTCCATCTTTATAAAATTAATGCAGAAAGATTTGATGAATTTTCTTATTTTTTAAATTTGTAGTTATATCTAATTACACATGAAATGCGTTTTTATCAAGAAAACAAATGGCAAAGGCTTTGGTATTTTTGCCCTCAGAGACTTTAGGAAGGGTGAGATAATCCTCAGGATGGACAGAAGCGACAGAATAACGAAGAAAAACGAATCAAAAATGTCAAGGGATGACTGGAATCATGTAAACACTTGTG
>JBBSYB010000028.1:414-2558 GCA_038045465.1 Candidatus Aenigmatarchaeota archaeon
CTTGTGGTTATAATAAATACTTTCGTCTTAAGCCGCCTGAGAGATTTATAAATCATTCATGTGACCCGAATTCCTATGACAAAAACGGTATATTATATACAATCAGGAAAATCAAAAAGAATAGAGAAATTACCTACGACTACTCTATAAACAGCTTTGAAAACTGGAAAATGTTGTGCAAATGCGGGAGCAAAAAATGCAGAAAAATAGTAACAGGAAAATTTAGCAACCTGCCTGCTAAACTGCAGATAAAGTACAGACCATACCTAGAGGATTGGTTCATAGAAAAGGAAAAAAGATCGACAAGGAGATAGCATGAAAGTTATAAAACCGGTAAATAACGATACGGTAAAAAGAATATTTCAGCTCCAGGGCTGCGAAGCTGAACACAATTTCTATCATTATATGAATACGGGCGTGACTTATGATTCATGTTTTTTTCCTGTTTTTGAGGACAAATATGGCGTAATGGCTTTCGAAAACAAGGGTGTTATGTGGTGCTATACCGATCCTCTTGCCCCTAAGGAGAAATCGTTGGAAATTTTTATGGAGTTCCTGAAATGGTCATTTGAACAAGGTGCCAAAAAAGTAAGGGCTGAGATAAGAGAGGAACTATGGAAAGATGTGGTGAAAAACGTAAAAACAGGAGGTAGCTACAGAACCATAAAGCCGTCATATGTATTTTTCTGGACTGTTTATGACCTCAAAGCATGGGACCCGAATCTTTCCGGCATAGTTTTCAAAAAACTTCGCAATATAAGAAACCATTTCCAACAGAACCATAAAATTAACATTCTAGGGCGTGAAGAAGCTTCAAAGAGTGATATTCTTAGGTTATTCAAAAAATGGGAAGGAACAAGGAAAGGTGATGACAAAACACACATGGAACGCTATGAAGTTGTTGTCAAAAACGATTTTGTAGGTTACGACTCTGTAAGGCTTATAGAAATAGACGGGTGTGTTTGTGCGTTAAATGGTGGTTGGAAGATACCGAACAGCAACAATTTCTATTCGCAGCTTGGCATACATGATTATTCTCTAGACAATCTGGGAGATTTCTGCTACATAGAAGACCTTACATTCCTGAAGAAATCCGGCTATAAATTCGCTGATTTCGGCGGCAGCTCGCCTGCCATGATGGCCTTCAAGAAGAAATTCTTTCCAGCGTACGTGTACAAAACAATAGAATTCAGCATAGTCAAAAAATAAAATTATTGAACAAACTTCTTCGTAGCATCAGCGAAATATTTCTTTCTAATATAATAAGAAAGAGCTTTGTTCTTCTTTACGAGCTTCCAGAAGTCATGATGTTCGATAACCTTTAATCCACTGACCTGGGTTGCAACATACTTGGGCACGCCGTTCTCAACCAACACGGGCGGCTTGCTTTTCAGGAAAGCATTCAATAAGTGAACAGCGGTCTTGTATTTGCGCTGGACTTCAGTAACCCAGCAGTTGTCATGAATGTAAACAAAATTCTTGGCGTATTTTGACAAAAATTCTTCAGTGTGTTTTTCTGTAAATATGGGCGGACCTACCATGTTCTTGACAGCAGGCAAAGACCAAACTTCCAGTTCGAAAACAAGTATCGGATCTTTTTCCGCAAACTCAAAACTGCGCAATACATGAAACTCATGATGCTCGAGCAAATGGGTCAGCCTGTTAAGCGCGCGGCGCAGTTGTGGATATAATACGTCATCTATCACATCCGGGCGTTTCATGGACAGGGCAAGGAATTTTGTCTCACGCTTTTGTAAAATCATGATTTCCCTGCTGCTTAGCGTTTTTTTAGCATCTGGAAAAAAGAACTTGATTGACGACTTGCTCTTGTAGCTTCTCACGGCTGCGACGAACTTTGTGAAGTTCTCGCCACTGACTACAGCAGCAACATTCCTCTCCGGATCTGTCGGATCTACAATTACAAGCGGCTGGTCCTTGAAGCGGTTGGGGGGTATGCCGAGATGCTTTTCTATGTTTATGGTAAATGGCGGTTTCCATTCGCTTGCTGCACTAATGACATTATCAAAGGAGCCGTAGTTCAGTATTAGCAGTTCGCAAATGTAACCGGAGAAGCCCTGATGTTTTGCGTCGGAGCCATAAACGCCAATGCCCTTGCAGAACTGCTTCAACAAGCGGATATGATC
>JBBSYB010000028.1:2658-17228 GCA_038045465.1 Candidatus Aenigmatarchaeota archaeon
TCGAGTCAAACATGATAAAGAGATCTATGTCATGGTCTCCAGCAAGCCACGTAAACTTGCCCAGGGATCCAACAATAACTACATCAAGGCCGGAAACTGTTTTTGCGACGCTCATCAACTGACCGACGAATTTTTTAACGCGTTCCTCTTCCAGGTGCGTCGGCTTCACTCGCTTAAGAACTTCAACTGGAATATCCATATGTATATCATTAGTCAAGCAGCTTATTAAATTTCTTATCTAAGATCACATTCTAAAAATGTGATCTGGATCCCATCTTCTTTTCACAAAGACGTTTATATTAAAGAAGATGCGATATCAAAGTTCTATACATAAAGTGGTTTTCATGATGTCATTATCGGAGGAGTGGTCGATTCTATCAGGATCGATGTATGGCCGTGAATTTATCGACGAGTTGGCGAAACTATTCGAGACAGAAGGTGCTAAATTTATACTGGAATGCGGATGTGGAAACGGTTCTGTGTTGCATGGATTGGCTGAAAGGGGTTTTAATTGTACCGGAATAGATGCTAGTTCAGAAATGATTTCACTTGCTGTTAAACACCATAGCCACCCAAATATAACTTATAAAATTATGAACTGGGTTGAATTATCAAAATTGGCTATGGTTTTTGATGTTGTAATGTGCAGAGGGAATAGCCTAACTTATGTAAACAGTTGGGGTATAGAAAGGCAAGAATTTAATTCAAATGCTGCTTTAACAGAAATTGAAAAAAGCCTCAAGATATTTTTTGATAAACTGAAAACGCATGGAATGTTATATGTTGACACAATAACTGAAGATGAAATCAGAAGAATGGGCGGTCCTGTTAAAGTTGATGTAGACGATGTTCATCTTGAAGGATCTATAGAACACGATTGTGGGAACAAGGCACGTTACGTGTCTGGTGGTGGATTGGTTAGGGGTCAGGATTTTTATGGAACATCAGTATCATACTTATTAACACCTAAGGAACTCGAAACTTTGATACAAATCCATAGGCCTTCGCGGATTTGGCATCCTGAAATAAAACATGAGAAAAATTATCATGTAATTTGTGCAAGAAAATGACTTGTAATTGCCTATTAAAAATCTTGATGCAATTTTTATGTTATGCCTATTTTCGTTACACATCCCTGGATAAATCCCGGCACCGTAGAGCTGCGCTCTTATCAGGAAAACATCGTAAAAATGGCGCTTACGGGCAATACTTTATGTGTAATACCTACGGGCCTCGGGAAGACCAGTATTGGGGCTTTAGTAGCAGCAGAGCGCCTCAGCAAAAATATGAAGGGCAAAATACTTTTCCTTGCGCCTACCAAGCCGCTTGTTAGTCAGCACTATCGCAGCTTCGAGAAAATGCTCAAACTCGGGTTGGAAATGAAAGTAGTGACAGGCGAGAGCAAGGCAGAAGAACGCTTCAAACTCTACAAAAATGTTGACATAATATTTGCCACACCACAGTGCGTGACAGGCGATACGAATATTTTTGTAAAAGGTAGTGGGATAGTAAAGATTCAGGATTTTGTTGAATCGTTTGATCTAAAAGAATGTAAATATGGCAATAAAACAGGTTTTTGTGCAGACGTAGATGATTACACAACAGGCTTAGAAAATGATAAAATATCGGGTGTAAGAATATCTCATGTATGGAAATTACCAGCCGATACAATATATGAAATCAAAACAGAATTAAACAACTGTATAAAATGCACGCCAGAACACCCTTTACTTACAATTAATACATCAGGAAAAATAGAATGGAAAACGGCGGAAGATCTCGATACAAATACATGGGTAGCAATGCCGAAAAAATTACATATAGCTGAAAAAGTTATAGATCTATATTCACTTATACGAGATAGTCCCCTAAAAATTTCAGACAAAAAATTTACCCGCGTGCTTCTTGAAAAGCATAAAAAAATAGGTGTAAAAAGAGGTAAAATAAGCAGGTTCTATTACAATGATATTGATATTAGCGTATTCTTTGAGCTTTTAGATGCATGCAAGGTCGACTATCCGAGTAAAATAAAAGCCACCAATAAAACAGGAAGAAGCGCGCCTATAACTATCAGCAAAACCATAAGCCCTGAGATGTGTTACTTGACCGGGGCAATGCTAGGCGATGGACATATAGGCAATACAAAAAGCAAGGGTAATGAAGTAGTTTTTTCAGCTATTGCGGATAAAGATGTTCTTGAAAAATTCAGACATTACGTAATAGAAACGTTTGGAATAATGCCAAAAACTGATCCTAAAAAAGGTCTTGTTTATTACTCTACGGCAATGGCCCATGTGTTGAATGCATTAGGTGTTCCTTTTGGGAAAAAATCGGACAAAATACGTGTTCCTAAATATATTTTTGAACTTTCCGAATCTCATGTAGTCAAGTTTTTAGGAGGCTTGTTCGACACAGATGGCAGCGCATCCAAACACTGTATAAGAGTTATTTCAACTATCAGTAAAGACTGTGCAGAAGATGTGAAGTGGTTATTACTAAGATTAGGTATAGTTTCCTATTTACAGAAAAACGACAGAACCGAGACAATGATTAGAGGTAAAAAATACAAAACCCACCATATCTATAATGTTGTAATTTCAGGAGAATCTCAAATCAATAAATTTATTGATTTATGCGAACCTGACAGCAGGAAAATTAAAAAGGTAATCGAAGGCATATCACTAATTAAGAGGCACGGTACACGCTCTAAAGATATATTACCCGTTCAAAAAGCGCTACAAGAAGCATATTTAGACCACAGGAAACTTGGCGGCACATCTTCTAATGAAATTCTTATAGCATATCACCAAAAATACATGTCAACTTCGTATTTGCCAGGCATTTTAACTAAACTGAACTCAGATAAAGCAAGAGAAATCGAAAATCTTCTGTCTTTGCCAATAAGATGGGTCAAAATAAAATCCATAGAAAAAATAAACTCCAAAACTTGGGTGTATGACCTAACAATAGAAAATTCGCATAATTTTATAGGCAACTTACTTATAAATCACAATACGGTTGCAAATGACATAAAATCAGGCTTGCTGAACCTAGCGGACTTTTCGCTTGTGATATTTGACGAGGCGCACCGATGCATTGGCCAATATGCCTACGTGTACATAGCAAAGCACTACATACAGAACGCCAAGGATCCTCTTATTCTTGCACTGACTGCTTCGCCAGGCGGCCAGAAATATAAAATAAATCAGGTGCGCGACCAGCTGTTCATAAAAAATATTGAGATAAGAACAAGGGAGGATCCGGACGTAAAACCGTATGTGCAGAGTGTTAATAATGATTGGATTACGGTGGAGCTACCCATACCACTGAAGTCTATTCAAACTTATCTCAGCATCATAAAGAACAGCCGCATAAAAAAGCTCATGAGCTGGGGCGTCATAAATTCTACGATGGTTAATAAAACCCAACTCCTAAGATTGCAGGAGACTCTTGCAAAGAAGAAGACTGGCAGCGCCTACGGAGCCATGTCGCTTATAGCAGAAATAATAAAAGTTGATCATGCTTTACTCCTCCTAGAGACACAGTGCCTTAGATCGCTGCAAATATATTTTGAAAAGGTTTCCGCAGAGACAACAAAAGCATCTACGCGGCTCCTGGCTGACGAAAATTTCAAAAATGCCATTCGCCTGACAAATGAACTGGTTGAAGAGGGGAAGGAACATCCGAAGCTGGAAAAACTTAAGGAAATTGTAACTGATGAACTCAAAAATAAGGACGCAAGAATAATAGTATTTGCCCAGTACAGAGATACCATAGCCAAGATAAGTGAAGTCCTTTCAGAGATAAAAGGCGCGGCGCCCGTTGAATTTATCGGCCAGGCAAAAAAGAAAGGCAAAGGGCTTTCTCAGAAAGAGCAGATGCAAATACTGAATGAGTTCCAGATGGGCTTCTACAATGTGCTGTGCGCAAGCCAGGTTGCTGAGGAGGGCCTGGATGTAGTGGAAACAAATGTAGTAATATTCTATGAGCCAACGCCTTCGGCCATAAGAAAAATCCAGCGTTCCGGCAGGACAGCACGCACGAAGACGGGTAAGGTTGTCATACTCATAACAAAGGACACGCGGGACGAAGCATTCCACTGGTCAGCTCACAATAAGGAGAAACAAATGAAGAAGACGCTTTATGACATGCAAAGAGGCAGAGGAGAAATAAAACAGAAGTCGATGGGTGAGTTCAAGAGGTAAAAAAATGGGGAGTTTTATAGAATTCAATGATACATTGCAGCTTACAACAGAACAAGGATTTCCAAAAGAGTTGAAACTGGAAAAACACATCAAAAAACCTTTTACCATAAAAGATTTTGAAAGCCGTGTTTTTGAGTTTGACAAACCTAATATGCGTCTATATCATCCAGCTCCTATCCGGGTTTTTCTTGTTCATAACATAAACGGCAAATGGCTTTACTGGGGCCATTCACACATTATTGAACAAACTATTCATTCTGATACAAAGACAACTACAGGAAAATTTAAAATTGTAAAAATATACGACCCTAAATATCAAGAGCAAGTCAGCAGAAATGAGACAAAAAAAGGATGTGAATACTTTAAATGACTAAAATAAAAGCGGTCGTATTTGACTGGAACGGCGTCATAGTTGACTCGCTCGCTCTGGACCATTTCATATTCCTGCAGGAATGCAAAAGAGACGACGTCAAAGCTCCGAAGTCCTCGGTATTTTACAGAAGCCTCTTCAACGGGAATATTTTTGAGTGTATGAAAAAACTGGGCTTTGTTTTTGATGACATGGATGAAAAATACAAACAACTTTACCAAAAACATATCAGTATGTCAAAAATCTTTCCTGGGATGAAACCTATTCTAAGACGCCTTCAGAAAAAATATAAACTGGCTCTCATAACTTCAAACTACAAATGCAATGTTGATTCGTTCATCAAAAAATACAAGCTTGAAGGCGTCTTTGACTTTATACTGACAGCTGAGACAAGTCACAGCAAAGAAGACAACATAAAAAATTTTCTGAAAAAATTTTCTCTAAAGAAGGAGGAAGTCATAACCATAGGCGATACTGTCATGGACATAAAGGCATCCAGGAAAAATGGTTTGAAAATAATTTCAACTACTTGGGGATACCAGCACAAAAATATTTTGATAAAAGCCAAACCTGACTTCATAGCTAAAAAGCCAGAAGACATAATAAAAATTATCGGATGTCTTTAGATGATAAAAGTATACATATCTCATGCGTCTGGATTTGAAAAAGAACTATATGATGTGTTTCGGGGAGTTAAAGAATTTGATTTTATTCTTCCGCACGAAAGCAAAATCAAAAACTCGAAAACTGTAATAAAAAGTTGCGATGCGATGATAGCGGATGTATCAAAGCCGAGTCACGGTGTTGGTATAGAAATAGGCTGGGCAGAAAGCTTTGGCGTGCCTATAATTCTAATTGCCAAGAAGGGGTCAAAACTATCTTCGTCTTTGAAGTTTGTATCAAAGCCGATAACTTACAACAAAGTTACAGACATACTCCCTAGACTAAAGACAAAAATAGAAGACGTGGTAAAGTGACAGATAAGCAAGTAATAATCTATGCCGATAACCGGGAAAATAACAAAGTCACTGACATACTCAAGCATCGGTGCGACCTGCGGCAGAAACAACTGGCTGTCGCTGACTATCTCTTAAGCAAACGAGTTGCGGTGGAACGTAAAACTTGCGAGGATTTTCTTTCAAGTATGGTCGATGGCAGATTATTCAAACAGCTTGGTGAGTTGAAGGAAAACTTTCGGACACCTGTCTTAATAATAGAAGGTAACGAACTTTTTGACAGCGACAGGAAAATACATCCCAATGCCATACGCGGCGCCATTGCTTCTGTAGCAACGGACTACTGTCTGCCAATAATATGGACCAAGACGCCTTTGGAAACAGCAGAAATGCTTATCTCCATAGCAACGCGCGAACAAATAACAAGAAATAAATCTATTGCCCTGCGGGGAAAGAAAAAAGCAAAATCCATGAATCATCGCCAGGAATTCCTTGTTGCCGGTCTGCCACAGATAAGTACCCAAACAGCACGCAAGCTACTAAAACACTTTGGCAGCCCGGAAAAGATTTTTGCAGCCACTAAGGAAGAACTAATGGAAGTTGAAGGAGTCGGGCCGAAGAATGCGAAGAGGATAAGACTCGTTCTTGCCAAAAAATATGAAAAATCTGTGCTGGAAGACTAATATTTGTCTCTTCTTGACCTATAGGCATCGTTTCCCTTATATGCCGCGTTTCTGGCACCGTAGAACATGCTCGTCCTTTCTCCAAGTTCGTTTATTGATCCTTCGACTTGATATCCTCTTAGAGTGGCCGTGGACTTGAATTCAATTGGCCGATGTGCCAAAGCCTTCACGTCTTCTGTATGAGGTCTGACAATAAATGACGGGTAGGAAACAGACGTGGCAAATTTCCATAAAGCTGTCCTGTCCTTGACAGACAAAGCGTAAAGATGCCCATCCCACGAGCCGAAATATACAATACCATCATGAACAATTGGGGACGATATTATCTCGCCGTCCGCAAGAAACCTCCAAACCAATTCCCCATTCTTGACGTCAATGGCGTAGAGGTTGCTATCGGAGGAGCCGGCAAATACCATGCCATCAGAGGCAAAGGAGCTCGAAACTATCTTATTTCCGGTCTGAAATTTCCATTTTATTGCTCCCGAAAGGTCAATTGAATATACATTTCCGTCATAAGAGCCGACAAAAATTTTCTTGTCATAACAGAAAGAAGCAGAACCACCAATCCTGTTAGTAAAAGTTTTCCATATCAATCCGCCATTATCGCAATCAAGGCATCTTACATACCCATCGCCTGCGCCAAAAATAACCTTGCAATTATTGGCTTTAGGAAATGCTTCAAAAGACCGTTTCCTGAAACTGCTGATTTCATTATTGTTTTTGTCAACAATAAGCGGGTTAGAAATGGCACAATCCCCTGCAATGAGCTTCCATAATATTTCGCCCTCTTTTGAAATGCAATAGAACGAGCCGCTATGATTACCTATAATTATGGAATCATTTACAGCTGCTGACGAGAACCATAGCTCGTCTCCAGTAGCTATCCGCCAGATTTCCTTTCCATCTTCCAGAGACATTGCCCGAAAAATTCCGTTTTCTGATCCTATATAGACTATACCGTCGACTATCATAGGGGTGCCGTAAACCTTTGAGCCGATATTAGACTTCCATCTCAGCTCGCCAGACTTGTCAATACTGTAAACGAAACCATCATTTGACCCGACTATGAAAAATTCTCCATAAGCCGTTGGAGATGAGAATATTATGTCATTCGTCTTGAAACTCCACTGCTTTTCACCATTTTTATCAAGTGCATAAAGAAACGTATCATTGCATCCGAATACTATCAAATCCTTGGAGACAGAAGGTGAGGAAAAAATACTGCCTCCAATGTTTATGCTGGAAATACGGTTTTTCTGCTTGTAGTCTTTTACGTCGAAATCTGTATCGACAATTTTGAACGAGTCAACACCTTCTTTGTCGTATTCCATACCTTAATTTAATTGTTGAAAGTTATAAAGCATGTAACAAGAATCGACCTTAAGAACATTTTTGCCGTATTCTTCTAGCATGAAAGCAAAAGACATCAGGAACCTTACTATAACCATGGTAGTTCTCATAGTTGGAATCAAGCTAATAGTCATGATAAGTAACCGCTATGTTAATCAAGCGGGTGTCGCAGGATTTTCAGATCTGATAAAAGGTTTTACAGGTATGGGAGACCTTCTGATCTACGGTCTTGCTATTATAGTAATCCTCTTGATTCCATATTACATTTCAAAGAGATCGGGTGAAAAAAATGCTTTACCTAATAGGCCTAGGCCTCTGGGACGAGAATGACCTCTCTCTCAGGGCATTGGCTGCAATGAAAAACTGTCAAGAGGTTTACTGTGAGTTCTATACAAACAAATGGCTCGGCGATATGGACAAGCTAGAGGAAATAATAGGCAAGAAAGTAAAACTGTTGAAAAGGGTTGATGTTGAAAGCGAAATGCTCACGGATGAAGCGAAGACGAAAGATGTTGCGCTTCTTGTGCCGGGAGATCCGCTTGTTGCCACGACCCACATACAACTTATTATGGACGCCCAGAACAAAAATGTCGAGACGGCGGTAATACACTCATCAAGCATCTACACGGCTGTAGCTGAAACAGGGCTACAGCTTTACAAGTTCGGCCGGACAACTACGCTGGCCTTCATAGAGAAATCCTTCAAGCCCAGCAGCCCGTACGAAGTTATAATTGAAAACAGGAAAGCCGGCCTGCACACTCTCGTGCTCCTGGACATAAAGGAGGGTAACAGATACATGACCGTTTCTGATGGCATAGATGTCCTGACGCAGCTTGGCATGGATCAGGAAATAAAAATAGTTGCTTGCTGCCAGCTGGGTAGCTTGGAGCAAAAAATAAAATACGGTTCCATGAAAACTCTTTCTTCCGGAGAACTGGATAACACGCCAGCGGTTATAATTATTCCAGGGCATTTGCATTTCAAGGAAGATGAAGCGTTGAGAATGTATGATTGAAAAGCAACTCAAAGAAGAAACGGAAAAGTGGCTGGCTAAAATAAAAGCTGAGCGTAAAAAAATCAAATTAAATGACGTGTTGAAAGAAAATATGCTAAAGAATATTGATGCCTATATTTCTGACAGCGAGCATTTTCTTAAGAAAGGTGACTTGATAAGAGCCTTCGAAGCGGTGATATGGAGTTGGTCAATAATGGAAATTGGCTTGGAGCTCGGCATTTTTAAAAAATAACTTTTAATATGTTATCCCCATGAATATAATCAGTGATTATTGTGTCAAAACTCGGAACAACAAAAGGCGTCCTCAGGATGATGCTGTCAGGAATGGCAGAGGACTGGCAACAGATGGACAAAAAGTTTTACAGGCTTGCATTCGGCGTCGCCGGATTTGTAGTCATGGCACTGTTCTGGTTTTACTTCTTGAGAAATTTTTCGCCGTTTGGATTCTAGCTAGTTGGAAGCAAGTCACCAATTCTACAAATGTCATGAACACTTCCATATACTATATTGCCTCCGGGCGTGCTGCATGGAGATGGAGTGCCGTGAAATGTAATTGTGACATCGTCCCCTGCACCTCTTTCAATATAAAATGTGTAGGCGGGCTCGGCGATTCTACTTTTTCCAATTCTTTGCAGTTCTTCAATAATCCTTCTGTACTGTTCCAGTGAAAAATCACAACCATAGGTGTACCGCATGTTATCTTCTGCATCAAAACTAAAATGTTCGTAGAATACGCAATCATCCTCGCGGTACATACGAGACCCGCTTGAATAAATATCATCCTGACCCTGTATTGTATCCCAAAAGACTTGTTTCTCCAACATTTTATCACTATCTAAAACTATTTACAATTTTTTGATCTTTCCTGGGCGCGGCTCGAAGCAGACGCCTTCGGAAAGCAACTCGTTTATTGCAGAATCTATGACGTCTTCGGGCAGGCCGGACTGCTTTATCAGCTCGGAATAATCACAGCCATTTCCCTCGTCGCACTTTTCTATTAACTTAAGAATTTCGTCCTTTTTGTCAGAAACAGGCGCCTCTTCCTGGGACTGCACTATGGCCTCGACTTCGTCAGGCTGAATGCCGAAGCGCTCCTTCATTATCCTTTCCAGCTCACCTATATCAGCGGTCTGCTTCTGGTGCTCTAGGACTGTTTTTCGTTTATTTTCAAATTCTGTCTGCTGCAACCGCAACTCTAATTCGCGGAGCAGGCCTAAATTATGATCCTCGGCGACGGTTATTATCTCCGGAGTCAGGTAGATTTCGCCCTGATACTCTTTAACGCGGGCGATGAGGTCTATCTCGCTTCCGACACCGACACTGTCGAACATGGACACGGCATTGAATGCCTTTACGCGTATGGTGTCGCTGCCGTCGTCAATGGTTATGGATGCAAACTTGCCATTCTCAGAAATAAACTTATCCACTGCCGTGCCAAGAATGCGTACACGTGCCAAGCGCACACCTTGGCTTGTAATGACATAATTAGGATTGAGACCCTCCTGGTTAACGAAGCGTCCGCTTACAATATGCTTTATTTTTGTCTTTACGCTGTGAATTCTTTTCTTCTCCATAATAGATCCCTTCTTTCCAAAGAAGGTCTCTATCACACCCCAAGAAAGGAGCGTGACTCGGACCTTGTCCTCGAATATTATTTATGCTGGTCGGTTAATGCTTCTATCCTAAAAATTTAAGCTTGTCTTCTGTAATTCATTTGTATGGCACAAGGGCCTCTGATGTCTGAACACCGTTTGAATGTGACATATCAAGATCAATCACGCCGAGCTCAAAAGGCTTTCCCTCTCCCAACCAGTTGCATGTCTTGCTCACGCGCGGATGGAATCTATCAAGTATACTTTTTGATGTGGCATGACTGAAATATCCTGAAAGGGTATCGTAACCTCTATGTCTTGATTCATTCAAGGCAAGCGAAAACAAGTTACTACCTATTCCTCTTCTTTGGTACGGTTCGACCACAGTTATGCCATGAACATAGGACGAATTAGGGCCTATCTCCCCATAGTAATCCGAAAAACTTTCGTTATCTTGCCGAAACCAGTCAGTAATTTCTTCTGCCGGAAGACAGTTAACAAAACCGACTATATTTCCCTCATGTTCTGCGACATACGTTATAGATCGTGGATGCGCAAACATGTTGGTGTAATGCTCGGCATCTCCCTCAAGGCCGGTTCCTTCCCAGAAAGGCATATCTATTTCCATGATTCTGCCCATTATGCTCACCCATTGTTGAGGCGAAACAAAACTGTATGTTATCTCTTCCGGATTGAACATAGAATTACCTTGACTTATATTTTCCTGATGAAGCCTGGGCGCGGATATATTATCATGCCTTCTTTCTCCAGGCGGCTTATGACTTCGTCGACATCCGCAACACCCTGGTTCTCAGCTTCAGCTTTAAGGTCATCTATGGCTACTTCCTTGGATTCCTTTTGCAAATCATCAAGTATCTTCAGGACGCGCAGCAGCTTAGTTCGCTTGCTGGCTGTAACGCCACCTTCCAGCATGTCAACATCAAACGTTTGTGTTTCTATATCATAGCCAAGCTGTTTCAGGGATGCCATCATCAGTCTTATGGCACGCTCGGCGTCCTCTTTTCTTATGGTATTATCAAGACGGACTTTGGCTGATGCTTCAGCAAGGCGTATCAAAGCTTCGTACTGTCTCAGGGTAATGCTAATAGACTGTTTCTCGGTACTGCCATAACGGTTTCTCATATCTACGTAAAAATTCTTGAGCATACTACTTGCTTCTTCGGAGAGCTCTATGCTGTTTATCTGACGGGCGAAGGCAATGTACTTGCGCAGCAAATTCATTGATATGGGAGGCTCAATCAAATCAGGCCGTGTGCGGGAAATTATTATGTGAGATGCAAGCTGCTCATCATTGATTCTGTCTGGTATATCACGCAGAGCAAATTTCAAATCAAATCTTGATAGAAGGGTTTCTGGTATCTGTATCTGCTCGCCTATGGGTGTGTAGGGATCGAAGCGGCCGAACTTTGGATTGGCGCCGGCCAGGACAGCGGTCTGGGCTGGCAAGGTGGCAACGATGGATGCCTTTGCGATGCTTACTGTTTCAACGGACGTGGCTTCGTGCATAGCTATCTGGTCGTCACGGTTCATCTTGTCAAACTCGTCTATGGCAATAAGTCCCTTGTTACACAGGATAAGCGCTCCGGCTTCAAGAACCCAGCCTCCTATAGCTTCGTTCTTCACCACGGTAGCCGTAAGACCTGCGCCACTTGCGCCGGTGCCGGAGACATAGCGGCCGCGTGGTACCGCAGCTGAAACTAGCTTCAGCAATTGGGTTTTTCCGGTATTATGTGACACTATACCATTGGCAATAAATTTATGGCTTTTAGGCACTTCTATATCATAAACGTCCTCTGGCGCGTGCCTGACTATTTTCACAACTCTTTCGCTCCTTTGCGACTTGAAAGACTTGAATACTTCAGCAGATGCAGCAAGCTGTGCGATCTTTGTTCGTTTCTTTTCCGAGGCAAATCCAATATGCTTGGCAAATTTAATTATCGATTCGCCGCGCCTAATCATAAGATTGTCATTACCAACCACCCTGGAATGGATAGCGAAGCGCAAGAGAAGCATCTGGACATCTCTTAGCAACTCTATGTTTTTTGATTTAAGATTTATTGACCTGTTGCCCCGGCCTTTGTCAAATACGCTGCCGTCTGCTTCATAAAGCCATCTTAAAAAAGATGCTGCAACCCTATTGCCAGACATGAAAATAAGATCAGGAATACGCTTTTCTTTAAGGAAACTTAAATTACAGGCTATATCTTCTGAGTTTATGACAGCGTACTTGAGACTTATTTTTCTGTTTACAACTCTTCCTCCAATAAAGCCAGACTCAATCCTGCGGTTAGTTATTTTCGGGCGTATCATGAATAGACTTTCTGAAATGTTCATTAATTTGTCCATTATATCAATTTCCGGTTCTGCCACAACAAATCCTACCTCGTATTTACGCACCCATCCGTCTCCTAGAACATAACCAATAAAAGCCGCCAAATTTTCATCTATATGTTTTGGTAGCGCTCCTTTGAATTTCGGACCATATTTTCTCGGGACCGGCTTAAATCCTGTATCTATATACTTGGTAATTGTACATGGTATACTCGTTGCAACAGCCAACCTGTCGCCTGTTCTTATTTCATCAAGGCGCTTCCATTCTCTGACAATCCCATTTTTTGGGCGCAGGCACATCAACGGATGATTGAAAGTTCCTTTTATGCTTTTTCCGCTTTCGGTGATTATCTCCAAGACTGGTTGGTTCTTATATAAATGAAAAACTGTTGCTTTGTCTCTTTTTCTGCCACCTTCGCCAGTCAAAACGCCGACATTTATGTTTTGCAGATGTTCTTTTCCAAGACTGCGTATCTTTGCAATTGCACCGTTTCCTAATACAATCCTTTCATCGCCAACAAGGCATCCAGGATCACCAGTTATCAATATATGTATGTTACCACGAACGCGGGATCCGTCCGGCAGTACATGCACAAGACCGCCAAATAATTGAAGAATAACCGAATCCTTTATGTCGTCTAGAGCAAATATGCCAGGTGCGATGGATGCACGAAGCATATCATAAACATTAGGGTTTGTGGAGAGATCTCTTATCTGTTTTTCATTCTCAGGTGTTATCTCCAGTTCCTCGAACTCGACCTGGCTTGTTTCGACATGATTTGTCTCAATATAGGTGTCCATGTTCGTGCTCAGTTTGCCTTTGATATGTTTTGGTATTTCCTTTACTATTCCAACTAGTTTGAGGTTGCTGCCTGGGTCGGTCTTTTTTTGCATCTTTGGTGTTGTCAAATCCTCTTTGAGCAGCACAGTTATCTCACCTGGCTGCTCGCCTGTAGTTATTTCAAAGGGTTCTATAGCCTTGAGCCATCTTATGTCAAACATTTTCTTATCGACCAAATTAAAATCTCCACGGCGGCCACACTCACATACAGCAGGCTTCTGGACTATTTTGCCAGTTTGCAGAACGTTTATTTTGGTCTTGCAGTCAGGACATTCGAAAATCGCCTCGTATATCTGGGGTTTTACTTCAGACGCAGCTTTTATCGTAGTGTCTATGGACCACAATCTTCCTAGATGAACGGCACGCAAATTCCTTATGCGGATATTGCGGCTTTCAGGCAGATTCCTTATGCGTATGTTTATTTTTTCATCGGTGCCGGCGGTGCTGGCAGCTGCGACATTAAATACGCTCAACACGCGTTCTGGATTTTCAAGGAGCTCGTCGGCTAGAATAGCATCATAGCGGTCAAGGTTAGAAAAATCCACGGTCAAGGATCTTTCTTCCTTGAGAGATTTTACAAGCTCAGGATAATAATATTCCCTTAAGAATTTCTCTAGTTTTTCCTGGAGGTCCATGTTGTTAAGTAAAACCTAAAGGTATTTTAGGCTGTTGGCGTCCGTTTCTTCTGTTTCGTGTGGAACAACCAATTACTAGTGACACAAAAATTTATTTCATAAGCGTGCTAGAGATAGCGACATCTATCGCGGAGTTAAGATGGACTTCATCATAAGAAAAATGCTTAGCTCTTCAATGCCTTGAGCTGAGCTTCGAGTTTTTTCACAGCTTTCTTGACACTGTCCAGGCTTTTTGCACCGGCACAAACCACACGACCGCTACTAAAGAGCAGGAAAGCTACTTTCGGGTCGTATATGCGGTAGACAAGACCTGGAAACTGTTCTGGTTCATATTCGCTGTTTTCCAATTGGAATGCCAGCTGATCCAGGTTAAGATCACGGCCAAGGTTTACGGCCACCACGATGTTTTCTATTTTGACTTTAAGATTGTTCTCGTTGAAGCGAATGCCGATTTTCTTTATGTTTCTAACGGTTTTTTTCAACGCCTCTTTGGCTGCGGCCGTTGAGCGTGCACCGACGCAAATGATCTTACCGGATCTAAATATCAAAGTAGCAACTTTTGGATTATCCA
>JBBSYB010000029.1:0-1056 GCA_038045465.1 Candidatus Aenigmatarchaeota archaeon
GCATGGTACATTGAGTAGAACGCCGCAGAACCGCACCAGTCGGAAAATTCAGTGTTTTTCAGGTCGATCATCAATTTCAGGTTATGCTCCGCTTTTGCTATGTGCTGCCTGGCCTTCTTGATGTCTGGTTTAATCCTAACAAGACCTCTGTGTTTTCCCCCTTCCTTCAGTTCCTTTTCGCCTTTTTTCAGGCACCATTCAACCTTGTTTTCCGGGTGGCTCATTTTGAAAACCTCTTGCTGGGGTTTTCAGAAGAATCTTCTTCGATTTTTGTGTTCATTTTGAAAACACCTCGACCAGCGTTTCCTCGCCCAATATAACGATTCCTTTCAGCGCGTTCAGCACGACTTTATCGTGTTTTCTTATGTTATTCTGCAAGTCTTCCCGGGACTGGTAAACAACGTGCATTTGTTTTTCATTGATTTTGTTCAGTTCTGCAATTTCTTCTTTCAGCTTTCCAAACTTATTTTGGCCGGTTACAGCCAGTACATCGACATCATTCGCCTCATTTCCTTTTCTCAGCACGGAGCCGAATAGCATCGTCGCATCCGCATTTTTCAGCTTCCTTATCTCGCTAACCCATCGTTTCACGTACGGCGTGGCGTGCTCAGTCTCGCTTCTGAGAGCAAATCTTACATAAACCTTTGTATAATCATTGCCGAAATTGAGCCTGTAAAACGTAGCCTTACCGGCTGTTTTTGAAATCAGGACGCCTTCTTTATCGAGCCTTTTCAGTATCTTCAATGAGCCCATGGGCGTGAGCCCGGCTTCCTTCGAGATGCTGTTGGCATTGAACTCGCTTTCAGGTGTCTTGAATATCTTCAGGACAATCTTCATTTCATTTGTTAAGCGCACCTATATCAACTCTTAGTTTATATATATAAACTTGAAGTATAAATATCTTGCTGTTCGCTGAAAATCATGCATATTTTCCATCTCACGACTTTCATGGGTGAATCCTCGAAAAGCATCAGCTTTTCGGGATCCTCGAAAGAATCTCACGGATTCTTTGGCAGAAATCTCATGACTTTCATCGTTTTTGGGGTTTACCCAAAA
>JBBSYB010000030.1:0-8592 GCA_038045465.1 Candidatus Aenigmatarchaeota archaeon
CCCCGTCGTCCCGATGCCGACGTTGCCGCCGATTGTCATACCATTTGTGACAGCAATAGCAGCAGAATTGTCGGTGAGAATTGTCAATATGCCACTACCCGCAACCGTAAACTGTGCTCTCGTGACAGCATCATAAGATAACTGTAATTGCTTGGTTGTCTTAAATACGTCCAATGCCGCTGTCGGCCCCGTCGTCCCGATGCCGACGTTGCCCGCCGCAACTATCAAGCCGCCTGCTGTCACGTTAAGCCCGTTGCCGAATGTTCCGAATGTGCCTGTTAATGAGCCCGATAGAGTTCCGCCTGTCAGGTTCAGCTTCTGTCCGAGCAGAGCTGTCAGTGTTGTGTTGTCAGCTGCCTGTTTTGTTTCCTGCGTTGCTATCCTGTTTCCTAGTGTCGTGTTGTCGCTTGCTTGTCGTCCTGTTACGTTGACGCCGCCCACTGTTAGTGTTCCTGTTAACGTGAGGTCGGTTCCGTTCGCGCCCACTGTCAGGCTATCAGCAGTTGTCGCTGTGTTGATGTTTACCTGTTCAACCGAAAGCTTCAGCGCACCATCCTGTATCTGCAAAGGCACCTGTTGTGCGGTGTTACTTTGATTCACTCCGTAAAGTATGGAAACATTTGTCAGGCCTGTGGAGTTCTCAAGATTCGCGACAATGCCGCTTGCGTAGAACGTACCTGTAACATTAGCATCACCGATGATCGAGAGGAATCCGCCGCTGCGTATGGAGCGTGCATAGAGATTCGCCCAGAGCCTGGATATCGAACCAAGGTCATAGGTGTTATTGACCTTAGGATTTATTCCAACAGTTTGAGTCATGTTGATGTCTGTTTTAATTGCCCCTTCTGAAGTGACCTGAACAGGCACGAAGTCTGTGCCGTTCCATCCATAAAGTATTGAAACATTTGTCGCAGCTGCGTAAGTAAGTGATGGTGCAACGAATAACAAAACTAGTAATGCTGCAGTGATTTTCATCAATCTACCCCTGTATATTTTGTCTTTCGTCATATTTATCATTTTTTAGCTTCAAGCGCCGCGAGTAAAACAGCCGGCCCGAATATTATTTTATTCATGATTATCACTTTTTTATTTTATCTTCGTCTCGAGCGCCGCGTATATTGCAGGTTGTTTTTATTTTTATCATTATTATTCGCTCCAGATTTCATGCACTTTGAATATTATTTTGTTTTTTCTGAGATATTGCACAAATTCCTTGGAATGCTCGGATGGTATCAGGACGACGCCCCTCTCTATTTTTTTCCCCCCAAGTTTTCCGACAAGTCCTCTGCTGATGTATTTCTTCTGGCCTACTTTTTGGCTGTATCCGTAAAGTTTTCTCCATATATTTGCTTTCGCTTTTACATTTAGAAAGTCAAGTGCAAAAAGTGAATATGGTATAGCTTCCTTGCCGAATTTCTTGTATAAGCCATAAATGACAATGCCATATGACTCGATTTCCCGCCTCATTGGATGTTTTTCCAGGTTGCCCACCACGACTGAAACTGGGTTGTCGGCGCCCTTGAGTTTCCATGAATTGCCTTTTGTCAGTTCAAAATTTTTTCCCAGTCCCTCTATCTCTTTCTTGTCGTCAGATTCGATAAATATATCTATGTCGCTGTCGCTGTCTGCGTCGCCGCGCGCGACAGAGCCGAAAAGTATTATGTATTTAGGCTTCTCCCCGCTCTCTATCGCGAAAGACGCGAAGTCAATCGCCTTGGCAGTAAGTTTTCTGTTTATGTTATTCATCAGTTTCACCAAGCATGCCTTTCAGTTTTTCCTCAACACGCAGAAAAAACTCCATTGCATCGCTTATCTCCTTCTTGGATTTTGCGGCGCCGTATGTGAGCACTTCTGCCTTGTTCTCCAGCGCATTCATGTCCTTTATAATCTTGCCCTTGTCGGGAAAATCAGGCAGCTTGCTCCCGACGCCGGCGCTTTTGAACCACCTGTGATTAAGATGCGCGCTCGCCTCCATGAGCTTCTCCCTGACAAGATACGCGGCAAGCAGCTCGACAGCGGCTCGCGAGATGTGCGCTCCTGCAATCCTCTGGGACTTGTCAATGCCGCGGTTGACAGCCCAGTCTACTGCAGCACGGTGCTCATGGTAAGCCGCAAGATGATCTTTCCATTTCATAATTATCATTATGTTACTGAATATATAAAATTTATGTCACTATATAACATATTCCTTTCATGCGTCCAAGTCCGCTAAAATTATGCAACTGAGTAACATGCTTTACTTTAGTCCGCTTATCGGACACATGTCCGTTTTTTCGGACATCTGTCTTGAAATTTTTGCTTTTCATGATTATCACTTTTTTATCTCAAGCGATGCGCTGCACAGCTATTATTAAATATATGTCCTATATAATTATGATTATGAAGAAGATGAGTTCTCAGAAATTTGCGCATGAGATTAAGAGAGCTGCCTATAGAAAACTTGTTGCTGACTTGCGAGCTGTGCGCAAGGCTAAATCTCATTAGGCAGCGATATATCGATTTCATTTAATTCATTCCCCTTCTTGCATATTTTTCGGCGTGATGATAATCTTTAAGTTGTTTGCGAGTGAAATATAATTGTGATAAATATGAAAGGCCGACCTAATATTCCAGCAAATACCGATCCTGTTAAGCTTGCTGATAAAATCAAGGGCAACATGACTTCCGAATGGCTTAAAAGGCGCAGGGCCGTTTCTAAGCGAATTCTGGCCTGATGATTTCAATAGTTCTGAGTCCATTTTTCTTTAACACCTCGTTTATGTCGTTTATCTTATTCAAAAGATGCACACGGTTGAAGGTAACAAGACAATCGGCACCAAAGGCCGATGCCACCAATGTCAAGAGAGCGTCCTCGTCTTTTATTCCTTGTCTCATCAGTTCTTCGAGGATTTTCTTGTCGTCTATGCCAATTCCGGCAAAGCATTTGTCAAGGTCTTCGTTGCTTAGCATTTCATCAGTGAATTTCAGGTAGAATTCCTCGATGTAATCCCTGAGCATGGTTACCACTTCGATTTCAGCATTGGGTTCGCTTATCGTCTGTGCCGTGCCGCACGGCAAACGATAGATATTTAAATCTGTGTAAATATTATATTTATTAAACTCAGTATATAGAGGTGATTTTATGCCGACAATAACGCTGTCCGTATCGGAAGACCTGAAAAAAGATATGGAATCCATGAAGGATATCAATTGGTCTGAAGTGACAAGAGGGCTTTTGTCTGAAAAAGTAAAAAGAATGAAATTGCTCCGGAAAATGGACAAAATGCTCGAGAACAGCAAATTGACAGACGAGGACGCACTGAAGCTTGGCAGGGAAGTAAACGCAGGAATGTACAAGCGCCTGAAGAAGCAAGGTATGGTGTGATTGCTGATGGAGCTTGTTGTTGACGCCAATGTTTTATTTTCTTTTTTCAAGTCAGAATCTACAGTAAGGGATATCATTATCGATCCCGAATCTAAATTTGGATTGATGCTATATGCGCCAGAACTCATGCTCTCAGAGTTGGACAAGCATAAGTCTGAAATATGCGTAAAAGCCCGGATTTCTGAAGAAGGATATGAATTGTCAAGAAATGTGCTTGAAACGTTTGTCAAATCTATGCCAAATGAATTCTGGCAAGACTGTAAAGAAGACGCATCCAAATTGTTGCCGGAACATCCAAAAGACACGCCATATTTCGCGCTTGCATTGAAACTCGGTTGCGCCATCTGGTCCAATGAGAAGAAACTCAAATGGCAATCGGTCGTAAAAATATTCTCAACAAAAGAGCTGCTTGAATTGTTCAAATAATTTTCTTTTATTTTCTCTGCCACTTTATTTCACCTTTGCCTCAAGCGCCGAATATTTTTTTATTCATGATTATCACTTTTTTATTTTATCTTTGCTTCCAAAGAGACGATGCGCTTTATTTCTTTGCATTCTCGTGCTCCTCCTGAAATCTTTTCCACGCCTTGTACAATCTGAATATCTTTTCCCGCGAATAAATATACGTTTTTATCAGCTCTTCGCAGACACTTCTGTCTATTTCGCCGCCGTAAATGTCTCTAACCTGTTCAAGATAAACCACTGCCTTGTTGCACTCTGCCATGGACTCGTCAAGCAATTTCAATCCGCCTTTTTCATCTTCAAACCTGCGCGAGTGCGCTTCTGCTATGAGGTTTGGTATAGCCAGCAAGCATTCTGTCATCTTGTTTGCCATCGGGTACTTTTCTGATATTTTCGGTGCTATCTTCTTCATCGCGTCAATGCCAGCTTGCGACGTCTTCTGGTAGACTTCAAGATCGTGGAAACTCCTGACAGGCCTCTTCGGATAGAAACTTGGTCTTTTGAAGTCGCCCGAAAATTTTCTAATCTCCATTATTATCGTCCCTGTGCCGTTGTTGATGCCGAGCTTTTGCGTTCATGTCTCTTCCCAATTTCTTTCGCTCTTTAGTCCTCTGCCTGTGCCGTTGTTGTCCGGCGTTAAGCTCACGTTCCGCCGTTTAATTCGGTGTTTTCAGCTTGTGCTGTTATCTGGTTCAGCCTTGTCTGGTCTCTTGTGACTTTCGTCCTGCCTCTTTTATAAACAACATGAAGCGGGAAAAATTCATAGTAGTTCTTGTCGTCAAACCACGCGCACTTGAAATCGAACATCCGCAGTCCTGTGAGCCGTGACAGCGCAAGAGCATATGTCGTCAGCTGCCCTATTGGCATTTCTTTTTTGGCATTCGGTTTGTAGTCAAGTATGTGAACGGAGCCGTTCCTTATTTGCAGGAAGTCTATGTGACCTGTTATGATTTTCCGTCCTGCCGTCCCTGTGCAGCTATTGCCTTCCGTTGAGGTAAAGTCCCTGCCGGCATTGGCGTCAAAGACCTGATCAACGTCCGTCCCGCTGCCGCTATTGCTCGGCGTTGAGAGCATGTCACCGCTCTGATTTTCTTGGGACGTGCTTCGTGCAAGCTCGGCATCAACGTCGGGAGCGGAACGAAAAATGTCAGGTATGTCAAATCCAAGCGCGAGCTTCATATGATCGATATCGTCGCTGTCAATGTAGACAGGCACCTCGGCCGCTACTGTAACCGAGTCGTTTGCAAGCATGAACTTCTGCAAAATCTCGTGCCGTTCCCTGTTGTTGTTCACCGCCTGCAAAACAAGCTGCGCCAGCCGCACTGCAAAGTTGAACTTCTCGTTTATTATCAGTTGCGAAAGGTCGAATTTCGCATTGTCCGACGCACGGCCGCCTTCCTTGAACAACTGGTGCGGACATTCAGCCATGATAGCTTCGAGAAATTCCTTGAGCGGCGAAAGCCTTGCATTGCGAAACTCCTGCAAGACAAGCTCGGCTTTGGCGCGGTGATAGCGGTATCTGTAAACTTGCCGGTGATATAGAGTAACTGATTGGATAATCTGGTTCGGCGTGTAAAGCTTCTTGCCGAATTCCCGCATCCTTGAATATGTGCATAGCTTGCTGAATTCTTCAAGCCACGCAGATAATGTTTGCGGCTGGACATCCATGCCGTAATTTTCTTTCAGGAAGCCGCAGGATTCTTCAAGCGTGTAGCCCATGTTGTACGAACTCATGCCGTCTATAATCATCCTGAGCGGGAATGTCTTGCCCCTGATTTTTTGCGGCGTAAAGCTTTTGTCACAGTCATTGCACAGGTAAAGCTGCACTTCCTCAAGTTTTTTCTTCCGCACGCCTCTCTTGACTATCTTTTTCGACGAGCAGTAGGGGCATTTGTCAACCTGCTTTTCAATAGCCGCCGCTTTATCCTCCCTGACTTTCCTCGGCCAGTCCTCCAGCGTAGATAAGTCCAGCTTCCTGTCTTTCTGGAATGGCGGTTTCATGAGCATCTCCTTTTAAATAATCTCATGCAAAATAATTCATTGTGAATAGTATGAAAGCAAAAAGACAATCCAGAGAAAAGCTTTTTAAAGAGATAAACGTAGCTATGAAAGACCCGGAAATGCGCAAAGGCATAAGGGAATTCATTAAGGCCACTAGCTGATATCATTTTTGACACCCTGATTCTTTTAAATATTCTGAATATGATAATTGTATTGATGAATTATGAAGACAAAAAATTCCCAGGATTTTGCTCACGAGATAAAGAGAGGCGCCGCTAGAAAATTCTGGAGCGATGTTGAAAAGCTTCAAAAAGCCCACTCTAAAGCCCGCTAGGTAGCAAAATACATATTTCATTTAGCTTATGCCTCCTTAATATCTCATTTATTATATCTTTGTTTTTGTGAAGATGTTTCCTGTTATAAGTCACTATAGCATCCAGTCCAAATATAGCTGATACCACCACAAGAAGCGCATCCTCTTCCTTGATGCCTACTTTTGCAAGGTCATCCGAGACTTTTTTGCCGTCAATTTTCATTCCGGATGATTTTTCCAAGTACTCTTCGGCGGATATTATTCTTGTTGAGTAGAGTTCGTAAAATCCTTTTATAGAATCCTTTAGGCCTTCGTGTTGCCATGACGAAAGCGTGTCAAGAATAGCGAATGGTGTGTATACACTGAATTCGCCTTTTTTCACGCGCTCCAGAAATTCCAAAGATTCCCTCTTCTTGTCCCAGATTGCTGTTGTAACCACGTCCAAATCTATCATAATCTTCTTTTTTGCCTTTTTTATTTTTTCTACCATTTTATTTCACCTTTGCCTCAAGCGCCGAATATTTTTTTATTCATAAATATCACTTTATCTTCTACGTACCTGTTCATTTATTTGCACAATTGTTCATTTTTCTGCACGTCCTATGCTTTCCTCCGCAATGCGAATTATTTTCTCTGCGTATTTTCCGTAAAAATTCTTTATGCTGTTGGCGTTGTCAAGTGATATTTGTTTTCCGTAGTATTTTGATGCGTTCCTCAGAGCCCTGAAGTTGTCGAGCTCGGCAATAACAGCCTGGTCGAAGCCATATTTTTTAAGATACGCTATTGACGCCTCGTGTGAATATGACTTGTAGCCATCTGCTGCAAGAATCGCATCCATAATAGCCCTCAATGCGTCATAAATATTCTCAAATATTATTTTTGTGAACTCGTTGATTTTGAGTTGTGACACTTTCTCAAGCCTGTCTTTTGCATCTTTGAGAAGTGACTTTGCCAGCTCTGTATCCTGTTTTCTTTTTTTGACGTCGCCTTCTTCCAGGTAAAACTCAAAATCATTCATATTTCAGAAACCCCCTTAGTACTATGCCATTTATCACGTTGTTGAAGAATTCCTTCGAAACCTCCTTTCTGGTGAACAGCGAAAGCTCGATCTTTCTTGAAAGTTTTTTCTCGAATTTTTTGAGGTCGGGTCTTTTCTTGCTGCTTGTGACTACAGCAATGTCTATGTCGCTTTTCGACGTGTCTTCGCCTTTTGAATAGCTTCCAAAAAGCACGATTGCATTCGGGCTATAGTAATCATGAAGAAAACCGACAATTTCAGAATCGAAGATGTTTCTGAGGTTGTGAAGCATCTTCTCTCTTTTATACTGTTCGTTTTCCATGTTAGCCCTGTACTGTATCATGTTGGCGTCTTTTCTTTCCTGAATAATGCCTTTTTTCTTTAGCGGAGCAATATTCTTCCTAACGCTGTTGGGGCTTATTCCAATCGTGCGTGCCATCTCTCTTATGTGAACCCATTTCTCCGGGGTCCTGAATATCATCTCCTCTATTTTATCATTCATGATTATCACTTAATATTTCTCTGCTATTTCATTTCACCATATTATCCTTGTAATTAACCCGGCCCGAATATTTTTTTTATTCATGAGTATCACTTTTTGTTTCAAGCGATGCGCTTTATCCTCTCTTATCTTTCTTGGCCAGTCCTCCAGCGTAGATAAGTCCAGCTTCCTGTCTTTCTGGAATGGTGGTTTCACGGCATATCGCATCCTTTAAATATTTTGTTTGAAATAGTCATTACTATGAACAACAAAAACAGGCGTGTCCTCTCGCACGTAAAGGAATGGAAAAAGGACCCTGAATTTAGGAAAGCCCTGAAGGATTTCATAAAGGCAACGACCTCCTAAATTCTGAATATCCGATGAATTCCGGCACCCTGAATTTTCTCAGCGCATTTACTATTCTGTAAGCTTTCATCGCCTCGCCTGAAAGCATTGTTTCATTGTCATTCGAGACTACGATATCAAGATTATATATGCTGGCGCATGCGATAATTATAAAATCGTTTTCCAGTTCTTCCCATTTTTCTTTTCCACCTACTTCCCTGTAGGCAGTATAATACTCCCCTGCAAGAGTCTTCATCTTTCCAGAAATACCATATTCTTTTTTTGCAACGGTATCGTACAGAGCGAGAAGGGAATTTCGGAGATTTCTCACAACCTTTCTGCTCCTGTCGTAGATGGTGGATTTTTTAGGCGCGTCCCGCAGTTCTTTTCTTATTACTCGCAGACCATAAATTATGATATCGGACTTAGATATCAGTTCTTCTATAGTATCGGGATCGTCTTTTTCGAGTATGAATCCGTAAATGTTAGTGTCCAATATAACCCTTTTCATCATAAGTCAACTCCAACTAAAAGCTGTAGCGATGTCATGAACTCCATCTCACGACTTTCTTTAGCGAAAACACGACTTTCATCGTTTTTGTGCTGAA